>VBJR01000090.1:0-1551 GCA_005880175.1 Chloroflexota bacterium | reverse complement strand
CCGAGGGAGAATGCGAGGTCTGCGCGTCGCCGTGCGCGACCATCCGGAAGAAGTTTCCGGAGGCCCTGAAGAACCCCAAGCTGCGGGCGAAGTTGGAGGCGGCAGAGGCGCTGACCGACCCGGAGGCTCGCGCCAGGGCGCTCTCGAGGCTGCTGCCCAAGCTCCACGCAGCGGAGGTACGGGCCGCGGTCGCCAACTCCGATGAGCTCGCCGAGATGGTCGCGGATCAGAGGGAGGAGCAGGCGCGAGGCAACGTCCAGCGGCCGGAGGATTTCACCGAGCCGCTAGACGACTACCGGGCGCACGAGGAGACCGGCTTCGAGCAGGAGCCTGCCCAGTTCGATCCGAACGAGCGCAACCTCATGGACGAGCTCGAGCGGGGCCCCGACCCGACCACGGACCCGACCTGGGAGGCACCCGAGAGGTGGGGCAAGCCGAGCGCGGACAAGGGGACGTGGGAGAGGGGCGGGACGCCAGGCGACAGTCGCTGGACGCCCCACGACCCCGGAGCCTTCGGAATCGATCCCGGAGACTCGATTCCGTTCCGCGAAGGTGTGCCGGACCTGGCCGAGTACGCTCGACGGTTGCCCAGCGGCGAGTCGGGCACGATCGACGTCGAGGGATTGATCGGTGACGCAAGGAGAGATTTCTGGTTGGCCGACGGGCGGGCCGGCGAGCAATGTGGCATGACGAGTCGGGAGTTCAGGCAGTGGCGCGCTGACAACAGGCTGACCTGGCACCACTACGGCGGCGGCGAGCTGCAGCTGGTGCCGCAGCGCCTGCACGGAGCGCTGCACCACGTGGGCAGCGCTTCCGAGATCCGGGCACGCCGCCGCTGACCCGCCTGCGGGAGGTGGACTACGACCCCTGGTCCGTCGAGCGCAAGCGGCGGTGCGTCAGGAGAGCGCGACGGACGGCTGCCGCGTAAGGCTCAGGGCAGCGAAGTCGGCGTGGCGGCCGGGTGGCGTGGGAATCCGGGAGACGGAGGACGGCCGAAGCCGGGCGCCTCGGCTCACCCGCCTTGCGCGGCCTGGACCGGGAAAGCTCCTGGCGCGTGCACCGGGTGTCGGGGTGATCCTCGCCGAGCACGTACACGGCTACGACAAGGAATCTAGAGGAAGCTCGAACGAACTCGCAGGCCAAGGGTTGGGGTGGCTACAGGGACGAGTTGCGAACCGTTCTGCGGAGCATCCAGGAGGCGATGTCGCGCTCATCGCTCGCCGCCCGCGCGGCCCGGCCGGCCGGTCAGGTCGCGGAAGTAGACGAACAGCGGAACTGAACGTTGCCATTGCCCCTCCTTCGAGGCGTCCGAGCTCCTGGCGCCGGAACGCGGCCATCGTGGCCGCGACCAGGACGGCCACGATCGCCACCCGGACGGCCAGCGCCCCCAGGGCGGCCGGCGAGCCCAGCGCCTTCTGGTGCGCCTGCGCCACCATCCCGAACGGGCAGCGCGATCAGTTGTCCGCTGCTCATCTCGCCGCGATCCTCCTAGCCTCCAGCCTCGGAGGTCGAGAACGAGGCTGCAAGGGCCGAGGGGCCCGCCGACCGACC
>VBJR01000089.1 GCA_005880175.1 Chloroflexota bacterium | reverse complement strand
AACTGGTGGCTCTCCACCAGGCTACCTACCTGAGACTGCTGGAGGTCTCCCCCGCGCTTCTCGCCGATGCGCTACAAGCCCTGCGCGGCGCCCAAGACGAGATCCGGCGGGCTCACGGCACCTGAATAGTTACAAGCGGTTGTGCGGTACTGGCTGGCGCACAGTGATGTTCATTGGGACACTAATCTGAGTCGCATTGACTGCGAGCGGTAAAGCGGGGCGTTGTCCTGCGGGGCCTGCCACACCGACATCGATGCCTGAACCATCTGGGCGTGGTCCTGCCGACGTTATTCGCCACGCTGCCTGAACGGGCGGAGCGGCGGCGTCACCTACCGCCTCTCTTAGAACCTGCATGGCGGCGCTCTCAAGCGCTTGCTGCGAGAATGCAGCCGGATGTGTCGTGACACGGATACCGTGACCACGAATCTGCCCAAGTTCGCGCTGCACGTCGTCAGGGATCGGACCGTGCCAGTACATCGTTAGACTGTGATCCGACGGCGCTACCACGAGACCGCCGTAGCCGGAAGAAGGGGTGTTGCTGAGAGCCTTGATCCGATCGGCGGCGCGGTCCAACTCCGTCTGGACTTTCATCAAGGCCAGGACGCGTGGGCTAGCGCGGTGCGCTTGAGCTGGCGTGAGCGAACTACTGGTGAGGAATGCGTCGGCGTTTGATAGTGCGGATAACGGCGAGGCCACGAAGACGACGATTGGGACGAGCCAGGCTATTCGAAGTGCTATTGACGACGTCCAACTTGAGCCAGACTCACCCTGATGTCGGTGCCTAACTTGGTACATATGGCCCCCCGATGTCCAGCCAGTCAGCCAGTCAGCCAGTCAGCGACGCCGCGCCAAATGCTACCAGACCATGTGCTAGAAGACATGAACTCCGGTGGTATTGGATGTACTAGTGCGGCTGCGTAAGTAGAGCACGATCGTGCAGACCTGTCAACCTGTAACGCCATCAGGACATTGCTGGTGGGACGCATCGCCCGAGCGGTGCGGCGTGCGTAACCGCCGCCGTCCAACTCGTAGGCCGACTCCTCGTCCTAACGGCTGAGTCCCGCAGTCGTTACGGTGGCTGGTTGGGAATCCACATCCCGTCCCGCACGTACCCGGTGGCTTGCAGCTCGGGGAAGGCCTCCCAAGCGATCTGGGCGAACCAGTCTGCCGCATCGGAGACCGGGCCCCGATCGAGGAAGAGGGACGCGGAGGCCACGTGCCAGGTGCCGCGGCGCCCAGACATCGTGAAGTCGATCACGACGGTGGGCGGCCACTCCTGCGGCGAGGAGCCGAGACGGACGCCGAGGATCGTGGCGTCCGTCTGATCGTCCGTGCGGCGTCCTCGAAGCCGGAGCGGGTACGCGAGGTGCACGCAGAGGGCCGGCAGGTCCTCGGCCAGGCAGGCCGCCGCGCTCGGGTACGAACGCTCCAAATCGGCTGGGTGTCGTTCTTGGGCAGCTTGCCGGCCACGTTCCTCCAGCGGTGCACGGTGCACCTCTGGCGATCGCTGTCCGGCCACAGCTCCTCCATCGCCCGGATCAGCCCGGGCGCTCCGTCGGTGACCACCAGCATCGGCGCCCGCAGGCCGCGGCGGACCAGGTCGCGCCCCATCTCCAGCCAGTCCTCGAACCGCTCTCGCTGACCGAGCACGACGTCCAGCAGCACGCGCTGCCCGGTCTCGTCGTAGCCCCAATGGTCCGTAATGAACTGACCAGGTCATAGAGTGCCTCCCCGAAAAGGAGGCAGCCTCCGGAGCTGCGCTGGCCGGCCCGGCTCCGAAGGCTGATAACGAACCGCCCCGAGCGTACCACCGCAGCCGAACGACGACTGCCCGAGGTGTGGTGGCAGCCGTTGGACCCGACACGACCGGCGGCCACGTCGGCTGGTCGAGTTTGAGGGTCTGCGCGTCGTCTGCCAGCAGCGCTGGAGGTGCCTGGGCTGCGACAAGGTGATGACTGCCTTCGATGACCGGGTGGTGCCCCGCCACCTGTACGCGCGAGCGGTGATCGTGAACGGGTTGAGGTGGCGGTTGATGGGCGCCACGTGGGAGCGCGCGGCGGCGGCCAGCACGGCTGAGGGCCAGCTCGACCCGTCCACGCTGAAGCGCTGGTCGAAGCGATTCCAATTCGACGGCGAGGGTCTGGTCGCCATCCCGCCACCCGCGGCGCACTTCTCACGGCCGCCAGCGAACGCGACCCTGGTCGCACCGGCCGGCAGCCGGAGTCCGGAACCTTCACAGGAGGACCCATGGGCACGCAGCCCGCCGCAGCCTTGACTGAAACCTGGGACGTCCCGGCTCCGTCCGGTTTCCTCTACCTCGGCATCGACATCGGTCGGCGGAAGCACCTGGCTGCCGGCATCCCCGAACCTCGGATGTGGGACGGCTCCTGGGAGCGAGCGCCGGTCCGCGCCATCGCCACGACCGCCCTGGGCTTCCGCGAACTCATCAGCTGGCTCGGCGAGTTGGGCTTCGCCCCCGACCAGACCAGGGTCGGGATGGAGCCCACCGGGGGCTGGTACGGACGCACGGTCGTCGCCTGGCTGGAGCGGCACGGCTACCGCGTCGACTGGCTCCAGAACTTCGCCCTCCACGACCGCCGGCATCTGATGATCGGCAAGCAGACCAAGACCGACGCACTGGACGCGCGTCTGATCGCCCGCCTGCTCTTCGAGCGCGAGCGGCTCGGCCTCAAGGGCGGCTTCCTGCAACGCCCGCCCAGGAACACCGACGCGCTGCGGATGCTCATCCGGGATCGTGCTCGCCTGGTCGAGCATCGAGTCCGCTGCCGCAACCAGCTCACCGCGATCGAGGACGTCCTGTTCCCAGAGCTCAAGACGTTCTTCAAGATCAGCGTCACCCGCCCCAGTGCTCGGCTGCTCCTGGAGTCCTTCCCGACTCCGGACCACGTCGCCGCGGCCGACCCAGCCGATCTTCACCGTGTGGTCGTCCGTGAGGGCCGCGCTCGAGGGCTGGCCCCTCGCCTGATGGACCTCCAAATGGCCGCCGCCGACAGCGCCGGCCTGAACACCGACACCGACGCCATCGTGCACACCCAGGAGTGGTTGCTCTACCAGCTCCGCCTCCTCGACGGTCAGATCCAACAGATCGAGGCCGCCATCGGCGCGGTCCTGGAGGAGTGGCCGGCCCAGGACCGCGGCGTCCTGGCCAGCTTCCCGGTCATGACCATCCTGCGGCAGGCAGTCCTGCTCGCCAGCATCGGCGACATCTGTCGACGGACACGCCAGACTGGCGTGTCCGTCGACAGACGCCGTACGTGCCGATCGACGAGGCGCTCGCACGCGGAGGTTTGGGTGAGGTCACGGCCCGCCGGCCAGGACGCCACGATCACGCACGTGAGGATGCGCAGGTCGACGAAGTAGCGTGCCGGTGTCGTCTCGCGTCCGAAGCACACGACCGCTTCCTGGCCGTCCGAACGGAGGAGGCCCAGGAGGCGCGACTGGAGCCTGAGCAGGTCCTCACGTTCATCGGAGGGAGGCAGGGTCCGCAACTCTGGCTGGGCGAGCTGATGTCCGCAAGCCCGTCGCACACCGGCGGCGACGACGGCGTTGCGGCACTGGGTGGGGTGAAGGGTGCTGTTCCCGACGAGCGGCAGCATCGACCCGCTGCCCGCGCTCGAGTGAGCGGGGTCGCCGCAGGTGGGACACGCATGTCGAAGAAGCTGACCGTGGAGTGGGCAGGCGAAGACGACGGGCAGTCGCCAGAGCTTGCTCCACGCCCCACCGTGCTCCTGCTGGATGACGCTGCCATCTCCGGCGAGGCACTGCCGGCAATAGCGGCTGGCGTGCGAGAACACCCAGTTCTCCTTGACGAATACCCCCTGGATGAGGCGACGGCGACCCGAGAAGGCCAGATCCAGTGGCGGATAGAGCGGGCTGAGGCTGGCCAGGGTCAGCCCGGTCACCTCGGTCGCGGAGAGGCGGGTCATGCGGCCGAACTCCTCGGCCATCGCGGGTTCCAGTGCGAGCATTCGATTGACCGGGACGCCCTCGTGCAGGGTCAGCCCGGTGACTGTGGCGAGGCGGGCCGGGGAGAGGTCAAGGCGATGTGCGAGGCGGAGGAGGTAACCAGGGAACGACTCGTCCGCGAGCGGCTCCAGGCTGCGCGGCAGAGGCCGGTGAGGCGTGGTCACCCGCACCGCCACGTCCATCAGGCCCCGGCTGAGACTGATGGACGGTGTCGGTCGTCGAACACCGTGTTGCGTGGCCGCCTTCTGCGCGTCCTGCCCGCCGCGGCCGATGGGGACGGAACGAGCGGGACCTCGCCGGCGCTGGGGTCCCGGCCAGGGAAGTTGCCGAGGTTGACCTCGACGCCGTCGAGCAGGTCGGTCGTCAGGCGTTCTTCGCCGGTGTCGATGGCCTGCATGCAGCCGTCCTCCACCAGGCGTTCCAGCAGGCCGACGATGCCGTTCGTGCGGCGGTACAGGTACTCCGGCATGCGCTCGCCGGTGAGCATGCCCGGCCGGGCTTCGAAGAGCCGCAACTGGGTTTCTAGGCCGGTGAGGTGAGCGACCCAGGCCGCGATGCCGGCCGGGGTGTCATACCGGAAGGGGTCGAGGTGGACCAGATCGAAGCGACGCTCGGTCTGGGTCGCGGCCTCATCGCTCTGGCGGTGCGCCGGCGTGGAGACGATCGGGGCGTGGCGGCCTTCCCGGAGTAGTCCCGACCCGGGGATGTCGACCCCGATCAGGACCAGGGTGACGTGCATGCTCATGAGCGCCCGGAGGAGGTCGAGCACGTCCTGGTCGTCCGCGCGGTGCATCCTCAAGCGGGTGATGTCGTCCAGCAAGAGGACGCGCGTGCCGTGGTCGTGCAGAGACGCACGGACCGCGTGGACCAGCTGAGGAAGGGTCATCTTCCCGTGGTCCGCTCCGAAGAAGTCGAGGATGGCCTGGCACGTGCTCTTGGGCGTCGCGGTCACGGGGGTCTGGACGCATGCGACCGGTGCGTGCAGATCCCGAGTGCCCGGCATCGCCTCGGGGTTGAGGTTGCGATGGAGGTCCAGCCACTGGTCCT
This sequence comes from Chloroflexota bacterium, assembly GCA_005880175.1. Next base: position 1,478 of record VBJR01000089.1, on the reverse strand, counting down.
CGAAGCTGGCGGCCACCTCGCAGGCGGTCTCGGTCTTGCCCTGATAGCCGCCGCCGCTGATCATCAGTCCGGCGCGGGTGGCCGGGTTGTGCTTGAGGGCGTTGTTCTGGATTCGCGACCGCATCAGCCGCGCCACCGCCGTGCTCATCGGGGTCTCCTGGAAGGCCAGGTTGGCATGGGTGGCCGCGCGGTGCAGGTCGTGCAGCATCCGCCGTCGCGGGCTCATCGTTCGATACGTCGCCAGGTCTAGTCGAGGAGCGGGTACGAAGGCATGCCTGGTCTGCCGCCACCGCGTCCAGCCCTCCAACGTTTCCCGCTCGGCGACAGGGCCGGGCAGCACGAACGGGACCAGATGGTCGTGGGGAGGTTCCGACGCCGCGTTCGTCACGGCGCACTTTCGCGGACATCGCCATCGTCTTCGTGCCCGTCCTCATGGTCGTCGTCGGGCAGAAGGAACAGGCTGCGGTGGCGGAACGCCTCACCGAGCAGCGGCGGCGGCGCCTGCCGTTGTGGGGCGGCCTCCTTCCGCCGCTGCCGCCGCTGGATATCGATCGCCTCCTCGGTCCGCTTCTTCCGTTCCTCCCAGCGCAGGGGCACCACGTCTCCTTCCTGAACGACCTCCGCTGATGGTCGCGATGCGCCGGGCTGATCGTGGGCTGCGGCATCGGCCTGCGCGACCTCGCGGGCGTGTTCTATGCGCTGGGCCTTGGTCATGAGGGTTGGCCACCGGTCGATCGGCGTATGCGCCCCGATGAGCTCGAGCAGCAGCGGCAGGAGCTCTCGGTCGGATCTCGGCTGCAGGCCGGCCTGCCTGGCTGCCCGGAGCAGGTCGCGCACGCGCGCGTCACCAAACGAGGGGACCTCCCCTTCGGGAGCCAGCCCAGTCCAGCGCAGCCGATGCCAGGCATGGGTCAGAGGGTCCTGGAAGAACACTGTCCGGGCGTCCCTCGGGTCGTGGCGGACCACCCATCGGCCCTTGTGCTGCCCGCCGCGAGCTGAGTGGCGGTCCCGGTAGGCATCCAGCGCTGGGCCGTCGTACCACAGGCCGCGCACCTTCACCCCTCGTCGGCCGTGGATCACGACGTAGTGGGACGGCAGCAGCTCGTAGTACAGCTCCGGCGCGGGGATCTCCATGGCGAAGCCGCCCTGCGCGAGCGAGGCCGCGAACAAGGTGTTCGGGCTGTGGTCGCCGCCGGGGTCCCAGCAGGGTGCGTACTCCCCGAGCCGCCGGTTCTGCCAGATGCGCACGATCCAGGTCGCGATCAGGTGCTCCATCTCCTGTACGGTCAGCGCGGCGTCGGCGGTGGGGTTGACGCCGCGGTCGGCGACGTCGACGCCGCAGTATCCGAGCAGGTGCTCGAACAGAAGCGACCGGATGGCGCCGAAGGCGCGCTCGACGACCTGCTTGGCGTAGGCCTTCAACTACACGTGATGTCAATGATGGACGACGCTTCCGAGTCGTCCATCCGTTCCATCCG
>VBJR01000088.1 GCA_005880175.1 Chloroflexota bacterium | reverse complement strand
CGGCGGACGTCGTGTAGGCGGGGAAGCCGGCCCGCCGGATCTCCGCCTCGCGCTCGGCGCGGCCGCCGGCGCGGGACCGCAGCAGCTGCAGGGCGCGGTCCGGCCGGAGCACGTCGTCGATGTAGCGGAAGTCCACGCAGGCCACCAGCTGCTCCGGCGCCATGTCCGCCAGCAGCTTCCACAGCGGCTTGCCCTCGACCTTCGCGTAGAGGTCCCACACCGCGTTCACCAGCGCCGCGGCCGCCATGTGCACGACGCCCTTCTCGGGCCCCAGCCAGCGCAGCTGCGAGTCGTGGACCAGCGCCCGCCAGAAGCCCGCCAGGTCGGCCGTGACCTGCTCCATCGTGAGCCCGACCACGTGGTGGGCCAGCGCCTCGATGGCCGCGACGCACACCTCGGTGCCGCGCCCGATCGTGAACGTCAGCCCGTGGCCCTCCAGCCCGCCGCCGTCGGTGTGCAGCACGACGTAGGCGGCGGAGTAGTCGGGATCGACGTTCATCGCGTCCGACCCGTCGAGCAGGCGGGAGGTCGGGAAGCGGACGTCGTGCGTGACCGCGCGGGTGATCCGGAGCGGCATCCGCGCGAACATCGCACGGAGATCGGATCTCTGTCAACGACCATTCGCTCCCAGCGCGCGTCACCATGGACGGACGGCGCCGGGAGATCGGAGCAATCCGTATAAGGTGATGAGTCCGGGAGGGGGAGCCATGGACGCGAGCTGGTGGACCGACGCGCGCTTCGGCCTGTTCATCCACTGGGGCATCTACGCGGTCGCGGCCCGCCACGAGTGGGTCAAGCACCGCGAGCGACTGACCGACGCGGAGTACCAGCGCTACTTCGACCACTTCGACCCCGACCTGTTCGACCCCCGCGAGTGGGCCCGCGAGGCCCGCGCGGCGGGCATGCGCTACTTCGTCGTGACCACCAAGCACCACGACGGGTTCTGCCTGTGGGACTCCGACCTCACCGACTACAAGGTCACGAACACGCCGTGGGGCCGCGACCTGATCGGGCCGCTGGTGGAGGCGTTCCGCGCCGAGGGCCTGCGCGTCGGCTTCTACCACTCGCTCCTCGACTGGCACCACCCCGACTTCCCGGTCGACGGCTTCCATCCCCAGCGGGACGACGAGGCGTTCCGCAACGCCACGTACGGCCGCGACGTCCGCCGTTACGCCGACTACCTCCACGGCCAGGTCCGCGAGCTGCTGACGCGCTACGGCACCGTGGACTACCTCTTCTTCGACTTCAGCTACTCCGAGCGCATGGCGGGCGGCAAGGGCCCGGCGGACTGGCGGTCGGAGGAGCTGCTGGGGCTGGTCCGCGGGCTGCAGCCGGGGGCGCTGGTCAACGACCGCCTCGGCATCCCCGGCGACTTCGTGACGCCGGAGCAGGTCCAGCCGGCCGGGCGCGTGGAGCGCGACGGCCGGCCCGTGCTCTGGGAGGCCTGCCAGACGCTGAACGGGAGCTGGGGCTACGACCGCGACAACCGCGACTTCAAGACCGCCGGCCAGGTGATCAGGATGCTGGTGGACGGCGTCGCCAAGGACGGCAACCTGCTGCTCAACGTCGGTCCCACCGGGCGCGGAAGCTTCGACCCCGAGGCCCGGCGGATCCTGCCCGCCCGACTGCCGGTACACGCAGCGCGGGGACCGACTGTACTGCCACGTGCTGGCCTGGCCGTTCCGGCACCTGCACCTGCCCGGCCTGGCCGGCCGCGTCGAGTACGCGCAGCTCCTCGGCGACGGGTCCGAGGTGCGCACGGAGGAATCAGCCGCGGGCGCCCTGACGCTGGAGCTGCCGACGGTCGCGCCGCCGGTCGAGGTCCCGGTCGTCGAGCTGTTCCTGCGTCAGGCCGGCTAGACTCCAACGTTCGTGGGCGGGGCGACGACGGCGCTGCGCTTCGGCGTCCTGGGCCCGCTCCAGGTCTCCGGGCGCGACGGACCCCTCCCCGTCAGCGGGCCGCGGCAGCTCGCGCTGCTGGCCGTGCTCCTGCTGGAGGGCGGTCGCGTGCTGTCGCGCGACCGGCTGATCGACGAGCTCTGGGCCGACGACCCGCCGCCCACGGCGGTCAACGCGCTCCAGGTCCACGTGGCCGCGCTGCGCCGGATCCTCGGCGGCGGCATCCGCACCGTCGGCTCCGGCTACGCGCTGGACGTCGAGCCGGAGCAGGTGGACGCCAACCGGTTCGAGCGGCTGCTCGACGAGGCCGGCGCGGTGGCCGACCACGCCCGCCGGTCCGCGCTGCTCACCGAGGCACTGGCGCTGTGGCGCGGCCAGCCGTTCTCGGACGTGCCCCGCACCGCGGCCGTGGCCGCCGCGTCCGGCCGCCTGGAGGAGCTGCGCCTGGTCGCGATCGAGGACCGGGTCGAGGCCGACCTGGCCGGTGGCCGGCACCAGGCGGTGGTCGCGGAGCTGCGCGAGCTCGTGGCCGCGCACCCCGAGCGCGAGCGGCTGGCCGGCCAGCTCATGCTCGCCCTGCACCGGGCCGGCCGCTCGGCGGAGGCGCTGGACGCGTTCGGCGAGCTGGCCGCCGCTCTGGACCGACGGCTCGGCGTGGACCCCTCGGACGAGCTGGTCGCGCTGGAGCGGGCGATCCGGCGCGCCGACCCGACGCTCGCCGCGCCCCTGCCCGTCTCGCTGCCGGCGCCGCCCGGCCGGTTCATCGGCCGCCAGCGCGAGCTGGACGAGACCGCCCACCTCCTCGGCCGCACGCGCCTGCTGACGCTGGTCGGGCCGGGCGGCGGCGGCAAGACGCGGCTGGCCATCGAGCTGGCCGGCCGGGCGCTCTCCGACCACCCCGACGGCGCCCACTTCGTGGACCTGGCGCCGGTCCCGGCGGCGGCGCCCGTCGCCCACGCCGTGGCCGCAGCGCTGCGGGTCCGCGACCAGCCGGGCGAGGCGGTGGATGCCGCCCTGGCGGCACATCTGCGCCACCGCCGGCTGCTGCTGGTGCTCGACAACTGCGAGCACGTGGCCGCGCCCGCCGCGGCGCTCGCCCGGGCGCTGCTCGAGGCCGGGCCCGGTCTGCGCGTGCTGGCGACGAGCCGGCAGCCCCTGGGCATCGCCGGGGAGACGGTGTGGCGGGTGCCCAGCCTGGGGCTGCCGCCCGAGGACGCCGGACCGGAGGCCGCGGCCGGGTCCGATGCCGTCCGGCTGCTGGCCGACCGGGCGGCCGCCGCGCTGCCCGGCAGCGGGCTGGACGGCGGCGAGGCCGTGCTGGCCGCCTCGGTGTGCCGGCGGCTGGACGCCCTGCCCCTGGCCATCGAGCTGGTGGCCGGCCGGCTGCCCAGCCTGTCGCTGGCCGAGGTCGCCGGCCACCTGGACCGGCGCCTGGCGCTGCTGGCCGCCACCGGCCCGGCGCCCCGGCACCGGCACCAGACGATGGCGGCCGCCATCGCCTGGAGCCACGAGCTGCTGGAGCCCGAGGAGCGCGTCCTGTTCCGGCGCCTGGCGGCGTTCGCGGGCGGGTTCGACCTGGCGGCTGCGGAGGCGGTCGCCGCCTGCGACGTCCTGCCGGTCCTGCTCGGGCTGGTGGACAAGTCGATGGTCGTGGCCGAGAGGACGGGCCCGGCGACCACCCGGTACCGGCTGCTGGAGACGATCCGCGACTACGCGCTGGAGCGCCTCGAGGAGGCGGGCGAGACGGCCGCGGTCCGGGCGCGCCACGCGGACTGGTGCCGGCGCCTGGTCGCGGAGGCGCGGACGCGGGCGAGCGCGTGGCAGGAGGCGGCGCTGGCCCCGGTCGAGCCCGAGCTGGGCAACGTGCGGGCCGCGCTCGACTGGTGCCTGGGCGCCGGCGGCGCGCCCGACCACGCGCTGGCCATCGCGGCCTCGATGTGGTGGTACTGGTGGCTCCGCGGCGCGTACGACGAGGGCGGCGGCTGGCTGCGGCGCGGACTCGCCGCGGCGGACCCGGCTCCGTCGCCGGCGCGGGCGCTCGGCCTGCGCGGCGCCGCCGCCCTGGCCCGCAGCCGGGGCGACCACGCGGAGGCGATGCGGCTCGGCGAGGGGGCGCTGGCCGCCTACCGGGCGCTGGACGACCAGCTCGGGGTGGCGGCGGCCCTGAACGGGCTCTGCAACACGGCGTGCCACGTCGGCGACTACGACGCCGCCCTGCCCCACGCCCAGGCCAGCGTGGAGCAGGCGAGGGCCGTGGGCAGCCGCGTCGGCGAGGCCACGTCGCTGCAGAGCCTGGCCCACGTGCTCCGCTGCCTGGGCCGGTGGGACGAGGCGGAGGCGCTCGGCCGGGAGGCGCTGGCCGGCTTCCGGGAGACCGGCAACCGGCGCGGCGAGGGGACCGCGATCAACAACCTGGCCCAGGTGGCGCACCTCCGCGGCCACCTGGCCCGGGCCCGCGAGCTCACGATCCAGAGCCTGGGCATCGGGCGGGCGAGCGACTCGTTCGAGACCGTGCTGGACGCGGTCCTGCGCATCGGCGCGATCGAGGTCGAGGAGGGCCGGGCGGCGCGGGGCCTGCTGCTGCTGTCCGTGCTGGCGAGGGAGCGCGAGCGCGCGGGGACGGTGCTGCCCCGTGAGGACATCCGCGTGAACGAGGCGGCCGTCGCCGCGGCCCTGGCCGCGCTGGACGAGCCGGCGCGGGCCGCCGTCCGCGCCGAGGCGCGCCGGACCAGCCTGGACGCGATCGTCGGGCGGATCCTGGCGGACACCACCGCCGGCACCTGACCGCGGGACGCCATCGCCGGGAAGTGTCCGGGCCGCCGCTGAAGCGCGGCTGAAGGCCCTGATTTCAGCCGCGCTTAAGCGGGCTGTCGTTCACTGCCTCCAGACACAAAGCGCGGCCTCCTCCCCGCCGCGCTGCTCACGTTCGCGAAGGCGTAATCGCAGGGGCGCCCGCCTCCGGTCACCGGCTGGCACCGTTGGGATGGCGGGCGCCCCGCCGTCACTTATCATTGGCACCGATTCCCAATGGCACGAGCCTCGGCGCGCGGCGGCGGCCGACCGACCACCACGACCATCACTGACGTCGCGCGCATGGCCGACGTGTCGCCGACCACCGTGTCGCGCGTGCTCAACGGCGGGTATCCGGTCTCCGCAGAGACGCGAACGCGCGTCGAGCACGCGGTCCGGGAGCTCAGCTACGTCCGGAACGCCCACGCGCAGGCGCTGCGCGTCGCGTCGACCGGGCTGGTCGGTGTCATCATCCACGACGTCGCCGACCCCTACTTCGCGGAGATCGTCGCCGGCATCCAGGAGGTGGCGGCGACCGGGCAGCGGCTGGTCGTCCTGTGCAACTCGCTGCGCGACCCCGGCAGCGAGCTCCGGTACGTCGAGATGCTGCGCGGGCAGCGCGCCGACGCGGTGATCCTGGCCGGCGGCGCGATCGGCGATCCGCACTACCTGCAGGAGCTGCCGCAGCAGGCGCGCTGGCTGCGCCGCCAGGGCGCGCGCATGATCATGTGCGGCCGCCAGATGGCCGACGCGGACGCGGTGCTTCCCGACAACCGCGGCGGCGCGTACCTGCTCGGCCGGTACCTGCTCGGCCTGGGCCACCGGAGCATCGCCGAGATCTCGGGGCCGCCCGACTTCTCGACGACGGACGAACGCTCGGCCGGGCTCGATGAGGCGCTGCGCGACGCCGGCGTCGCGCGGGATCCGCAGCTCACCGTCAGCGGCCACTTCAGCCGCGACGGCGGCTACGACGCCGCCCGCGTGCTGCTCCGCAGCCGCTCCCGCTTCACCGCCATCTTCGCGGCGAACGACATGATGGCGCTGGGCGCGCTGGCGGCGCTGCGCGAGGCCGGCCTGCGCGTGCCCGACGACGTCTCGCTGGTCGGCTACGACGACCTGCCGATCCTGCGCGACGTGGTGCCCGGCATCACGACGGTGCGCGTGCCGATGCGCGAGATGGGCCGCCGCTGCATGCGCATGGCGATGAGCACCGCGCGCCGGGCGCCCCGCCGGGAGACGCTCCCGGTCGAGCTGGTCGAGCGGGAGTCAGTCGCCCCGGCGCCGGCGCGCCAGCAGGTCTGAGTAGGCGGCACGGTCGAGCGGCAGCCGGACCTCCGCGTTCGTCGCGGCGGACAGCACGATCGCGTTGGCCAGCTCCAGCGGCCACGCCCCCTCGCGGCCCGGCGCCAGCAGCGGCTCCGTGCCGGCCATCGCCGCGACGAGGTTGCGGTAGATCGCGACGTGCCCGCCGGGGCCGCCCTCCAGTGCCGGCAGGGCCTCGACAGCGGGCGGGGCGAACGCGTTGGTGGCGGTCGCGGCGTACTCGCGGAAGTCCACGGCGCTGCGGTGGACCTCGAGCCGTCCCGGCAGCACGCGGAGCCTGCCGCCCGTGCCGACGACCTCGATGCGCTGGGCCTCGTCGGCCTCGGCGGTCGAGATGTGGATCGAGCCGGCCGCGCCGCCCGGCCACTCGGCCAGCGCGTCTCCGGTGTCCTCCACCTCGATGGCGTGGAGCCGGGCCCGGGTCCAGCCGACGACCCGGGCGGGCGGCCCGCCGGCCAGGTGGCAGAGCAGGTCGAGGTCGTGCTGGCCCTGGTTGATCAGGATGCCGCCGCCCTCGCCCCGCCACGTCCTCGTAGGCGGGGCAGCCGAGCTCCTCGGCGACCAGGCAGGCGCGCTCGTGGTCCACGTCGTGGACGCCGACCACCTCGGCGCCGACCGCCTCCAGGCCCCGCTGATGGTTCCTGAAGATGCCGGCGCCGGCGCCGATGACGACGACGCGCGGCGCGCTCAGCGGACCGACCCCAGCGCGAGCCCGTCGCGCAGCAGGCGGTACGTGAACACGTAGATGGCGAGGATCGGGAGTGATGCAACCACAGCTATCGCCATCATCTTCGACCACTGGATG
>VBJR01000087.1 GCA_005880175.1 Chloroflexota bacterium | reverse complement strand
GCCACCATTCCGGGACATCCACGATCCGGCTCCCGCATGTCTCATCGCGGTGCAAGAAGCGGGGCGCCGCGCTCCGCGCCGTAGCAAGCAGCTTACGCCTGGCCGCCATCACCAGACTGGCGCGTCGAACGCTTCGGCTTTGGGCGTGACCGGCCAACGCCGCGTGTGGCCTCGGGGATCTAGGCAAGAACCCCTCGCGCGGCCAAGCCGCAAGGCGAACGAGGTGCACCGGTGAACTCCGATCTGCTGCTCTGGCTCTGGCAGGACGTAGTCGAGCCGAGCTGGCTCTCGCTCGCCCTGGCCCCGGTCGTGCTCACCGGCTACTGGCTGCTCGGCCGCCGCAAGCGGGCGGGCTGGTGGTTCGTGATCGCCTCCAACGCCGGCCTGCTGGCGATCGGGCTCACGAACCGCCAGTACGGGCTGGTCGTGGTCCTGGTGCTGATCTTCCAGGCCTTCCGCAACTGGCGGAGCTGGGGCCGGGCCCCCCGAGCGGCGGCATGACCGACAACGCCACGCGCGCCGCGCTGTGGGCCATCGAGCTGGACCGGCTGGAACCGCTGGGTCCGCGACGCGGCGACTACCTGCTGGCGGAGACCCGTGGGCGCGGCGCCGATCTGGCCGGCGCCATGAGCATCGACGCCTCGGTCGTCCGCGAGCGGCTGGAGCGCGGCTGCCGCGCCTTCGTGGCGGAGTCGCGCGCCGGTGCGGTGGCGGCCTGGCTGTGGCTCTCCGTCGAGCGGGAGTGGGCAGACCCGCTCCGCCAGGAGCTGCGCTTCGGCTCCGGCGAGTGCTACGGCTGGAACGCCGGCACCCTGCCCCAGCACCGCGGCCGGGGGCTGTTCACCGCCCTGCTGCGCTACGCCGGCCGGCGGATGGCCGGCGAGGGGCAGCACACGATGTGGACCGGCGTCCACGACGACAACCTGGCCAGCCAGCGCGGCCACCTCGCGGCCGGCTTCCGGCCGGTCCTGCGGCTGGCCGCCTACCACCAGCCGCCGCCCACCCGGCTCCTGGCCTGGCCCGCCGACTACGCCGACGAGCGGCTGGTCGAGCGGGCCCGCCGACTGCTCGGCGACGAGCGGCTGCATGTCGCCGAGCACGCGGGCGAGGTGCGGAATGGCGACCTGGCCGCGCTGCCGGTGGGGAGGCGGTCGTGACGGTCGGCAACCGGGCTGAGCGCGACCTGGGCCTGCCCCTGATGGACGACCGCGACTCGTCGCTGTGGACGGGCATCGAAGCCGCGCAGCGGGATCAGAGCGTGTGGCCGGCGCTGGCCGACGCGCTCAGCGACGCCGGACACGCGAGGCTGTGGGACGCGCTGCACGAGGCGGTCGAGGCCACTCCCGGCGACCCCGAGCAGGCGCTGAAGGTGGTCGAAGCCTTCCGCCGCACGATGCTTGCCCGCCGCGGGCCGCACTACGCGCGCCGCGTGCTGCCACGGCTCCCGGAACCACGGAGGCTCAGATGAGGCTGGCCATCGTCGGCAGCCGCAGCCTCGACGGCCACCCGGACGCGCTGCGCGTCATCCGCGCCGTGCTCGACGCCTACCAGGCCCACCACCCCGAGCGCGGCCTCCAGGTGGTCGAGCACGTGCCCGCCGGCGCCACCTGGCGCCACTACCGCGAGCGCAACCTGCGCATCGCCAATGACTGCGACGAGCTGGTCCGGATCGCGGACCCGCGCTCGCGCACGTACGGCTCGGGCTTCACGCGCGACCGCGCTCGCGAGCTCGGCCGACCGACCACGGAGTACGCGATCACCGGCCGGCCGGCGGCGCCCTGCGCGCCCGCGGCCGCCGCGCTGCGAGGGAACTCAGATGCACGACCGTGACCGGGATCGGCAGTGCGCGGTGTCGCGCTGCCGGGCCCCGTCGCTGCCCGACACGACTCCGCTCGACATCGACGGCGAGTGCGTGGAGGTGGACCTCTGCCCCTATCACGCCAACCGCCTGGTCCGAGAGATAGCCGACCTCTACGACGCGGCCGATGAGGCCGCCGACATCGAGTTCGACGACGAGTCGGACGACGAGTTGGAGTGGCTGAGGCTGATCGAGACGGCAGCGCAGGCCCTGGTGGCCGTGGCCAAAACCGAGCCCGCCTGGATGGCCAGCGAAGAGTACCAGGCGCTGCGCGCGGTCATGGAGGGCAGCGATCACCCACTCGACGACGCAACACCGCAGCCGGCCTACACCGGCAAGGAGGGCGCGAGGTGATCAACTCGCAGTTCATCCACATCAGCGGCCGCCTCGTCGCTGCGATCGAGGCGCAGGACGGCCGGCTGCTCCTCTTCCGCTATCGCGACGCCAGCTCCGGAAACCAGAGCTGGACGCTCGTCGACATCGTGCAGTCCAACTTCCCAGGGGCGGACGCCGACTCCGGCTACGCCTCGGTGCACTGCACAACCGTCCATGACCCGCAGGAGATCCGGGTCGCGCTGGACGGCGGTACGCGGGGCGAGCACTGGCACGCCCTCTTGCAGGCCGGAGCCGCCAACGATCCCGACCTGGCGGCGCTGTGGGTTCGGCATCGCGGAGTGCGGGACCACCGGCCGGCTGGCGACAAGGCGGCGGCGCCGAGGCGGCAACCCTTCACCAGCCCAGACCCGCCGCGCATCGAGGACTACCTGGCTGCAGGGAGGGAAGCGCGATGAACCGCCTGGAACGACTGCTGGAGTGGGCTCCGTACGCCACGCCGCGCGAGCGCTGGCGGATGGAGCGCGACCTGGACGGCTTCGGCGTCCCCTTCACCGTGGACGAACAGGGCCACGAGCAGCGCGGGATCGTCTCCATCGACCTGCCGACCGGCGAGGACGTCGAGTGGCTCTGGGCACTCATCGAGGCCGGTCCTGACCTCTTGAAGGTGGCCCAGGCCGCCCAGGCGCAGTTGGGCTGCCTGCTCGTGCACGGCGGCAAGCCGAAGGGCTGGACGTGCCTGGACACAGTGCGCGAGGCGCACGACCCCGCCGCGCGCATGGCGGACGAGTACCGCGCCAAGGTGCTCGCGCTGGGCTACGCGTGCGACCACTGCAAGCTCGGCGCGGCCCTGGCCCCGCTGCTGGGCGAGGAGGCGCGATGACGCCGATGTCCACGACGGCGGAGCAGACGCTCACCGCTCAGCGGACCTCCGCCCACACCGGCGGGGAGGAGTGCGTCCCCTGCCTGTCCGAGCTGCGCGCGCGGGGCGTGCGCTGGTGGTGCGGCTGCGAGCCACACGGGATCTCGGACTGCCCGATCTGCCACCGGCACCCCGGCCAGTGCAACTTCGGGTCCTGCGTGGAGGTGGCCACGACGCTCGTGACCTCTCCGGTGACCAACGAGGTCCGCCCGATGTGCGAGCAGTGCGCGGCTCTGGCCGAGCTGACCGGCTGGAGCCGGCGAACGGAGGGCTGCCAGTGACCACCCTCGACCTGCGCAGCGTCCGCGCCATCGTCACCGACGCCAACGTCCTCGGCCGGCTCGACCCCGCCAAGGTCGCCGCCTACCTGCAGCGCGCCAGCTGGTTCATCGCGCACGAGCGCAGGGGCGGCGCCGTCTGGAGCCGCTGGCTCGGCGACCACGCGGCCAAGCTCCTGGTCCCCAACGATCCCACCTTCGGCGACTACGCCATCCGCATGTCCGAGGTGCTGGCGGCCCTCGCCCTCACCGAGGACCGCTCCCAGCTCGCCGTGCTCGCCGACCTGTGCGAGGCCAGCCACGGTGCAGGTGCCCGCACAGGCGAGCCGGCCTCGGCCACGGTCGATGTGGACGCGCTGAGGCGGCTGCTGGACAAGGCAACGCCGCGGCCGTGGAAGGTGGCTGACCTGCTCGACCCGGCGGTGTCCGCATTCGCCGAAGGGGCGCGTGGATGTCACGAGGACGCCGAACTCACCGCCGCCGCCGTGAACACGCTGCCATCCCTGCTCGATGAACTGGAGCGGTGGCGGACCCGCGCGGAGAGCGCGGCCAGCCTGTACGAGACGGCCGTCGAGGAGCGCGATGCCATGCGCCGCCGCGCCGAGGCGGCCGAGGGCGACTGGCACAAGGCCGAGGCCGATCTGGAGGCGCTGAGGCGAACGACCGAGGCCGGTCGCGAGTTCCACCGCCTCTGGCATGAGCTCCAGCAGGGCATCGCCTCGTTCGACCTCCACAACCAGACCGTGGCGCAGTTCGAGGCCGCCGAAGCCACGTTCCGCGCCGCCCTGAAGGAGGAGGGGCAGCGGGATGGGTGAAGCACTGGACCTGGACGCGCTGCGGCGCCTGTACGCGCAGTACAACTCGCCGAGCCACCAGGAGCGGCTGCACGCCGCCGCCGCCCTGTCCGCTCGGCTGCTGAACGGTCTCCCCACCATCCTCGCCGCCCTGGAGTACGCCGAGCACGCCGAGGCGACGCCCAAGGACCTGTGCGCGGCGGCCAACCGTCGCACGGCCACGCCCGACGAGGCGACGGGCACGGCGGGCTGCACGGACTGGATGGAGCCGGAGTACGGGCTGCGCCGGCCGGAGCTGGCGCTGGTGCTCGACCTGGCCGCCTGCCGCGTCGACCGGCAGACGTTCGTGCAGGAGCTGGGCCGGCTCCTGTGGCCGCACCACCAGGCCGACGATCTGGCCGACCTGGTGCGCGATCTGATCGGCGGAGGTCCGCGCCAGCCCATGCCGCACTCGCAAAGGAGAGGAGCCGTGGCTGACATGGACGTGGACGTGCTGCGGCGCCTGAACGCGAAGGTCAAGGAGGCCCGGGCCAGCGGCAACGAGTTGCGAATCGAACGCGCCCGCAACGACCGCTACTCCTGGCTTGAAGACAACGTGCCAGCCATCCTGGCCGCCCTGCAGCGCGCCGAGAAGGAGCGCGCGTTCCTGCTGCGAGTCTTGGAGTCCGGCAGCCCCGAGCGGATGGGCCCGACCACTCCGGAGTTCGATGCGCTCTGGGAGGAGATCCGTGCCGCCATGGCCACTGTGCCCGCGCCGACCCGAGCGCCGGACGGCGCGGAGTTGATCGCGGCTGAGCGCCGGCGCCAGGTCGCGTTCGAGGGAATGACGCCGGAGCACGACGACGAGCACATCCACAACCAGCTTTCGCGAGCTGCAGCGTCCTACATCGCGATCACGGTCTGGCCGGACTCTTACGAGGCCGAGAACTTCTGGCCCTGGAACCTGGACGACTTCAAGCCCGTCGACGATCCGGTCCCCAACCTCGTCAAGGCCGGCGCCCTGATCGCGGCGGCGATCGACCGGCTGCTGCGGAAGGCGGGCCGGTGAGCCTGGACGTCGAAGCCCTAAAGCGACTGAACGCGGCCGTCTTCACCGCCGTGGAGGAGCGCGAGGAGCTGCGGCGGCAGGTGCGCGTGGCCAGGCAGACCCTCGCCGACTTCGCCGCCATCGACCGCGAGCGCATCGCCCTACAGCGGCGTGTCCGGCGGCTGGAGGCGGCGCTGCGGCAGATCGCCGCGTGCCAGCCGAACGCACCCGGCGACGTCGTCCACGTGGCACGCGCCGCGCTGGTCGCCACGACCGAGTCGCGCGAGACGCCGCCAGCCCCGCCGCCGCTCGATCCCCAGGAGGCGTGGCCGCTGTACCGCGAGGGAGGGCGCAGCGATGGGTTGGGGTGATCCGCCCCACGAGGGCTACCAGGCCCGCCTGCTCCGCGACGGCCGACTGGTCAGCGAGTGGAGCGCACAGACCAACCGCGAGTCCACCGGCTACGTGTGGCTGGCCTGCACCTGCGGCTGGCGCGGCGACCGCTACCGCGATGGCGGACTCAACGCGCAGGGCCAGCGCTGGTGGCCGGACCTCGATGCCGAGGCCGAGAGCGAGGCCATGCACGACCAGTGGTGGCAGCAGCACATGGCCCCGCTCGTCGATCCGGACCCCGCCAGCGTCCTCATGCTCGGCGCCGACGCCGGTGGCCTGCGCCACTTCCTCGCCGGCCAGCCCGTGCACGCCGGCACCGCGCTCGAGCTGCGGCTGCCCGACGACCGCTGGCTCGTCGTCCGCTACGAGTGGAGCTGGGACGTCGCTGCCCGGCCCCGCGCCTACCTCGCCCTCGGCGGCCGCGGCGAGCGGCTGGGCTACGCCGAGCAGGTGGAGTTCTCGATCCCCGAGCGCGCCGAGCTGCGCTGGCCGGCCGAAGCGAGGGAGCGGCGGCTGTGAGGGGGATCGTCTACGCGCTCGCCTTCCTCCTCTTCGATCGCGAGGCCGGGCGCGTCCGGCCGTCGGCCCTCGCCGGGCTGGGGGTGGTCGCGCTGAGCGCCATCAGCCACCTCTGGCTCAGCGGGCCCTGGCTGGAGCAGGCGGGCTTTCCCGCGCTCGCGCACGCCTCGCCCGCCGCGACTGTGCGGCCCACGCCGGCCGCCGCCACCTACGGCGAGGGGAGGAGCCGGCCATGACCCGCATGACCGGCACCGACCTGCCGATCCGCTGCCAGGTGGGCGACTGCGGCAACTGCGCTGCCGTCACGGTCACGATCGAGCTGCCGCTCGACTGGTCGGCCTCGCGCACCTACAACGTCCTCACGCTCCAGGTCGCCGCCTGCGGGGAATGCGCCCGGAGGCTGGAGGACCACGGCCAGGACCTCCTGAAGGCCCGAGTCCGCTTCGGGCGGCAGCAGGAGATCGAGGCGCACGCCGGCCGCCTGGCAACCGAGCTCGTGGCGCTGATTGAGGCCGTCGGGCCGCCCTTCGAGCCGGTCCAGGGCGGCGTCTTCGCCACCTGGCTGGCCAAGCTCGACAAGCCGCTCGCCCAGAGCGCATGGCGCCTGCTCGCGCACGTCAAGCGCCGTGCGTCGGGCGGGCGGCTCGCTGGCGGCCTCGTCGACTCCGGCCACGACCGGGCCCGGTCGCTCTCC
>VBJR01000086.1:10472-14947 GCA_005880175.1 Chloroflexota bacterium | reverse complement strand
CCGGCGTCCCCACCGGTCGGCGAGCTGGCCGGCCATGATCGGGCCCACGACGCTGCTGGCCAGGATGACCGTGAAGATCAGCCCGACCGTCACCTGGGCCAGGCCGAGCCCGCCTCGCAGGTACGCCGGTACGAACGCGTTGACGGCGCCCAGCCCCCGGCCGCCCGCCGCCACCGTGCCGGCCGCGATGATCGTGAGCGTGCTCCGGCGCAGCACCGCCGCCCGGAGCGCGACCGACCCGGCGCCCCGGCCGCCGTCGCCCGCCGCCGGCGCTCCCTCGCGGAGGCGGACCGCCACCAGCACCCCGCCGACCGCGATCGGCACCGCGACGGCCAGCAGGGCCGCCCGCCAGCCCCAGCGGACGATGATCAGCGAGGCGACGAGCGGGATCACCAGCGTCCCCACGTTGCCGCCGGTGGTGTGCCAGCCGAGCACCGTCCCGCCCCGCTCCGGGAACCGCCGCGTCAGCACCGCATTGCCGACCGGGTGCTGCGGCGACGAGATCACGCCGCCGAGGAGCTGCCCGAGCCCGAAGACGGGGTACGTCGGCGCCACCCCCAGCAGCACGGCGTTGGCGGCGAGCAGCAGGTTCTGCAGCGTCAGCACCAGCCGGGCGGAGACCCGCTGGTAGAAGCCCGCCGCGCCCTGGAGGAACCCGCCGACGGCGCCCACGACGCCGAGCACCACGCCCAGCGCCGTGTAGGAGATGTGGAACTCGGCGACCACCAGCGGGTACGTCAGCGGGAGCACCGCGACGTACAGGTGCTGGAGCGCGTGCGAGACGCTGATGAGACCCACGAGCTCGCGGCCGCCGGTACCGGGCTCTTGCCGGGGGCGGGCGAGCGTGGCCATCGTCGCCAGGCTACCCGTTCCGGCGGCGCGAGGAGGTCCGCTGGAGGGACGCCAGCAGCGCGACGAGCCCATCCACGAGCAGATCGACCAGCCGCTCGCCGTCCAGGTCGTCGTGCTCCAGCCAGTCCAGGCTGGCGGCCTCCACCAGGCCCACCCAGCCGGTGATGGTGATCCGCAGCCGGGGCGCCGGCTCCGGGATCCGCAGGCCCTCCAGGATGCGCTCGCGGATGGTGCGGCGAACCCGCTCGGCGACGGCGGCGACGTCGGGGTCGTTGCCGATCCCGCCCCGGAGCATAGCCCGGTACGCACCCGCCCGGGCGCGGACGTACGCCATGTACTCCAGCAGCGCCGCTCGCAGCTGCTCCGCGAGCGGCAGGCCCGGCTGTGGCTGCATCAGCTCGAGCAGCTCGCCAGCGGCCCCCCGCAGCACCTCCACGTACAGCGCCCGCTTGCTCGGGAAGTAGTGGTACAGCAGCCCCTTGGACACGCCCGCGGCGCGCGCCAGCTCGTCCATGGAGAAGTCGTCGTAGGCCCGCTCCGTGAACATGCGCACCGCCAGCGCGAGCAGCTGAGCGCGGCGGTCGTCGGGGCGCAAACGCACCGGTTGGTGCCCGTCCTTGGTCGCCCGGGGCGACGCTAGACGGCGGCCGGCTCCTGGCCCGACTCCGCCTCCGCCTCCGCCGGCGTGCGCCGGCCCGACCACCGCGTCCACACCACGATCGCGACGATCGAGACGGCGATCATCAGCAGCGACGCCCACTGCGCCTGGCGCAGCCCGAAGATCAGCGAGTCCTCGCGCAGGAAGCTGAGGAAGAAGCGGCCGGTCGCGTACACGGACAGCCAGATCAAGCCGGTGACGCCCGTGGGCAGCCGCCGTTTGAAGACCGGGTACGTCGCGATCGCCGCCACGAAGACGAGCAGGTTGAAGACCAGCTCGTACGCGACCTCGGGGTGGACGGTCAGGCCCACCTCGCCCAGCGTCTGCTCGTTCACGTACTGCACGCCCCAGGGCAGGTTCGTCGGGATCGCGTGGTGCTCGCCGTTGATGACGTCGCCGATGCGCCCGATGGCGAAGCCCAGGGCGTTCGCCGGCCCCGCCGCGTCCAGGATCTTCCGGAAGTCCACCCCGCTGTGCCGGCACCAGGCGTAGCCGCCGATGAGGGCGCCGAAGATGCCGCCCCACTGGCTGATGCCGCCCTCGTTGATCTGGACGATCCGGATCAGGTTGCCCTCGAACTGCTGGTAGTTCTCCCAGACGAACAGCAGGCGGGCGCCGATCAGGCCCGCGACGACCATCCAGACCGCCATGTCGTAGACGCGGTCCGGCGCGATGCCGTCGCGCTGGAGGAGCATCTGCCCGACCCGGGCGGCGGCGACGATACCGATGACGCTGAAGATGCCGTGCCACGTGATCAGGACCGGCCCGATCTGGGCGACGTTGGGATTCAGGTCGATGACGATCGTGCCGAACATCACGTGAGCACTCTACGCATCCGGGCCAGGGCCTCGGGCTTCGAGAGAAGTGCGAGGGTGTGGTGGATCGGCGGCGTGACCTTGCCGGCGACCGACTCCCGGATCGGGGTCAGGAACTTGCCCCGGCTCCAGCCGCCCGCCTCGCGCACGTCCTCCAGCGCCGACTCGATCGCGGCGCGGGCGGCGGCGGCGGCTCCTTCAGGTAGGCCAGGTACGCGGCCGCCTCGTCGAGCCGCTTGAGCCGCTCCTTCAGCGCCGGCGCGGCCGCTGCGATCGCCGCCTCGGGCAGGTCGGGCAGGAACGGCCGCAGCCGCCGCGCCAGCTCCTCGTCGGACAGCGCGCGGATGTAGTGGCCGTTCATCCAGTCCAGCTTCTCGCGGTCGAACATCGCGCCCGCGCGCTGCACCCGGTCGACGTCGAAGGCCGCCACCAGCTCGTCCAGGCTGAAGATCTCCTGCTCGGTGCCGGGGTTCCAACCCACCAGGGCCAGGTAGTTGAGCAGGGCCTCGGGCAGGTAGCCCTCCTCCCGGAACAGGTCCAGCCGGGCCTCCGGGTGCAGCCGCTTGCTCAGCTTCTTGCCATCCTTGCCCAGGACCACCGGGAGATGCGCGAGGGCCCGCGGCCGGCGGGCGTCCATCGCGTCCACCAGCATCAGCTGGATCGGCGTGTTGGGCAGGTGCTCCTCGGACCGGAAGACGTGGGTGATGTCCATCAGGACGTCGTCCACCGGGCTGGCGAAGTTGTACGTCGGCCAGCCGTTCGACTTCATGATCACCGGGTCGCCGAACTCGTCGTTGTCGAACCGCAGGTCGCCCCGGACCAGGTCGGTGAACGTGGTCTCGCCCTCCGGCACCTTGAACCGGACGACGAAGTCCGTGCGGCCCGCCGGCGGGTTCGTCAGGCAGCGCCGGGAGTACTTGTAGCGGGGCCGGCCCTGGGCCCGCGCGGCCTCCCGCTCGGCGGCCAGCTCCTCGGCCGTACAGAAGCAGCGGTACGCCGCGCCCAGCTCGATCAGGCGGGCCGCCTTCTCGCGGTACGTGTCGAGGCGCTCGCTCTGGCGGTACGGCGCGTACGCGCCGCCCGTGTCGGGGCCCTCGTCCCAGTCCAGGCCCAGCCAGTGGAAGCTGTCGTAGATCCCCAGCTCGTACTCGGGCCGGTTGCGCTCGAGGTCCGTGTCGTCGAGGCGCAGCACGAACCGCCCGCCGTGGTGGCGGGCGAACAGCAGGTTGAACAGTGCGGTCCGGGCGCTACCCAGGTGAGCCCAGCCGGTGGGGCTGGGGGCCATCCGCACCCGGACGGGATGCTCCGGCACCCGCACATACTACGGAGGATGCACGGCGCGGCCGGAACCACGGACGAGAAGGCAAGTCGAGCGTGGATGTGAGAGTTCCGGAAGGGGGGGCCTGCCCCCCCTCGCGCTGATGTCGGGTCTGCTCCTGCTCAACGGCGGGGACGAGTTCCGGCCCGGCAACGAGCCCCAGGACCGGGAGCTGGTCGCGGCCGCCGGGCCGGGCCCCGCGTACGTCGTGCCGACCGCGGCCCGTCGCCAGCGCCCCGAGCTGGCGGTGGCCACGGCCCGGGCCTGGTTCGAGCGCCTGGGCGTCGCGCTGGAGGAGCTGCCCATCTACAAGCGGTCGGACGCCGGCTCGGCCGAGCTGGCGGCCCGGGCCGCCGGGGCGGGCCTGCTCTACCTGACCGGCGGCGACCCCGGCCTGCTGGCGCAGACGCTGCTCGGGACGCGCGTGTGGGCGGCGATGGTCGCGGCGTGGGCGGGCGGGGCGGCGCTGGCCGGCTCGTCGGCCGGCGCGATGGCGCTGTGCGAGTGGACGCTGGTGATGGCGCGCTGGCCCGGGCACGAGCAGCGGCGCCCGGTGGAGGCGCTCGGCCTGGTGCCGGGCACGGCCGTCCTCCCCCACTTCGAGCGCATGGGCAGCCGGTGGACGGTGGATGCGCCGCCCGACGGCCTGGTCCTGCTGGGCATCGACGAGCGCACCGGCGCCGTCTGGCGCGGCGGCGGCTGGCACGCGGCCGGCGCCGGGTCCGTCGTGGTGATCCGGGGCGGCGAGACCGCGCGGTTCGGCCCCGGCGAGCCGGTCACCGGCCTGCCGGCGCCGGGGGAGCGGCCGTAGGTGCGCGGCGGCTACGTCCGG
>VBJR01000086.1:0-10372 GCA_005880175.1 Chloroflexota bacterium | reverse complement strand
CGCTCGACCTGCCCGGCTTCGGCCGCAGCGAGCAGCCGGCCGGCGGCTACGGCATCCCCCTGTTCGCGGACGTGGTCGAAGCCTACGTCCGTGAGCTCGGACGGCGGCCGGTGCTGGTCGGCACGTCGATGGGCGGCCGGGTGGCGCTGGAGGTCGCGCTCCGGGATCCCGGGTCGGTCGAGCGGCTGGTCCTGGTCAACTCGCTCGGCGTGGTCCGGCCGAACGTCCAGCTGTTCTACCCGCTGGTCCTGGTGCCGGGGGTGGGGGAGACCGTGCTCGGCCTGATGCGGGAGGCGCTGCACCGCCTGCCCCCGGCCGTGATCCAGCGGTCGGCGCGCCGGTTCGTGCACGACCCCGGCGGCGTGGCCCGCGTCGTCGACGAGGCGTTCCTGGCCGGCATGCGCGAGATGCACGCGACCGCGGGCTACGCACGCGCCTACGCGTCCACCGTCCGGGCCCTGGCCGACGTCCGCGCCCACCGGCCGGCAGCGCTGCTGGACCGCCTGGCCGCCACCCGCCTGCCGGTCCTGCTGATCTGGGGCGAGGAGGACCGGCTGCTCCCGGTGGACCGGGCCCGCGCGGCGGTCCGGCGGCTGCCGGGCGCCCGTCTGGAAGTGATCGAGGGAGCCGGGCACACGCCCCAGGCCGAGCGGCCCGACCGGTTCAACCGGGCCCTGGAGGACTTCCTCGCCTCCTGACGGGCCGCCGGGCCCGCCGGACAGGGTCTACCGGGGGCCGGACTACCTCGCCGCCGTGGCGGGCGGGGCGTTCGATCCACTGGTCCACCCGGCGCCGCTCGCCCCCCCGCTGCCGTACCGCCTCCTGGTGGCGCTGCTGCGGCTCCTGGTGCCGCGCCTGTTCCGCTTCCGGGTGGTCGGGCTCGAGCACCTGCCGCCGCCGCCGTACCTGATCGCCAGCAACCACCTGACGTGGTTCGACACCCTGTTCATCCTGGCCGCGTTCCCGCGCGTGCCGATGATCTACACCATGGCCCGCCGGGACACGGTGTTCAACCGGGCCTGGAAGCGGTGGCTGGTGCCGCCGTTCGGCGTGTTCCCGATCTCGCCCGCCCGCGGCGAGCTGGACCAGCGGGGCGTGGCGACCGTCTACCAGGTCCTGTCGCGCGGCGGCGTCGTCCTGATCTTCCCGGAGGGCCGGTACTCGCGGGGCCGGGCGCTGCGGCCGCTCAGGAAGGGCGTCGCCCACTTCGCGCTCGAGGCCGGCGTGCCGATCAGCCCCGTCGCCCTCACCGGCCTCGACCGCCTGCGGCCGTTCGGGGTGGTCGACGTCTCGATCGGGCCGCCGGTCCGGCCCGACCCGCCCGCCTGGTGGACGGTCCAGGTCGGCGTCGAGCAGCTCCTGGACCGGGTCCGGCGCTCGATCCTGCGCGCGTTCGGGCAGGACGGAGGGCCCCGCCGCACCCGGCGCTCCCGGCTCGGGAGCGCGGTCGCGAGGCCCCTGCGCGCGGTCCGCCGGCTGCCCGGTCGCCTGCGCACGAGACTGCGTCGAACCGGCCGAAATACAGAAAGCGACAACTCGTAAGTCGCTCCCTAGACTCGAACTCGTGCACCTGGTCATCGGTGCCGCCGGCTATGCGGGTCGCCACGCGGTGGCCGCCCTGCGCGACGAGGTCCACATCCGGGCCGCCGGGGTGCGGGATGACCTCACCGGAGCCATGGACGGGGTCGAGGTGGTGCACCTGGCGTTCGAGCTCCGTTCGCCGCTGGAGCGGGCGCGAGGCCCGTCGCCGCACCCGCTCCTCGTCTCGCTGGTCCGCCTGGCCCGCGACGCCGGGGTCCGGCGCCTGGTCTTCCTGTCGTCGTCCGCCGTGTACGGCCTCGATCGCGAGGGCCGGGTCTCCGACCGCGCGCCGCTCCGCCCCGAGCACGGCTACGAGCGCGCCCTGCTGGCCGACGAGACGTGGCTGCGCGAGCGGGACCGGCCCGAGGTGGTCGTCCTCCGGCCCGCCCAGGGGTTCGGGCCGGACGAGC
Source organism: Chloroflexota bacterium (assembly GCA_005880175.1). Next base: position 8,381 of record VBJR01000086.1, on the reverse strand, counting down.
CGGTCTCGGGCCGCCTGTTCGCGCGCCTGCGGACCGGCCGCCTGGCGCTGCCCGGCGGCGGCCGGGCGCCGCGCACGTTCCTGGCCGGCCCCGACCTGGGCCGGGCGTTCCACGCCGCCGCGGTGCGCGGCCAGCCGGCGGCCGCCTACCTGCTGGGCGGCATCCTGGGCAGCTGGTGGGAGCTCCTGCTGGCGGCGGCGGAGGCGATGCTGGTCCCCGGCCGGGTGGACCGGACCTCGTACGACCTGGCCTACCTGGGGGCGTGGGGGCGCCTGGCGCGCTCGCGGCCGGCCCGGACGTGCTGGCCGACGCCGTTCGCCGTGGACCTGCTGGCGCGGCCCCAGGTGGTGGACGACGGCTGGAGCCGGCGCGAGCTGGGCTGGCGGCCGCAGGTCGCCACGTTCGCGGCGGGGCTGGCCGAGCTGCTCGAGTGGCACACCGACACGACCCCCGTCCCCGATCCGGGCGCCGTCGCGTGGCCCGAGGCCGCGCCCCGGCGACTCAGCTCGTAGACCCGCAGCTCCCTACGTCACGACCAGGCAGGTGATCGTCTTGAAGACGCCGTCGATCTTCTGGATCTTCTCGACGATCAGCTGGCCGATCGCGTTGACGTCGGGCGCCTCGCACACCGCGATCACGTCGTACTCGCCGGTGATGGCGTCGGCGGCCGTGATCCCCGACTGGCCCTGCATCTTCCTGGCGACCTCCAGGGCTCGTCCGGGCGAGGCGTTGATCAGCACGTAGGCCTTCATCGTGTCGGTAAACGTTAACGTGCGCGCAGCGCGCGCACCATCACATCATCGGTGACGTTCGCGCCGGAGAGGATCACGAGGACCCGCTCGCTCGCCCGCGGCGTGTGGTGATAGAGCAGCGCTGCGAGGGCGGCGGCGCCGGCCGGCTCGGCGAGCAGGTGCTCCCACTCGAAGAACAGCCGGATGGCCCGCAGCATCTCGCTCTCCTCGACCCGGATCATGCCGTCGACGCAGGCCCGGGCGATGCGCAGCGTGAGGGGGCCGGGCGCGCTGGCGGCGAGGCCGTCAGCCATCGTGGCGACGTGGTCGAGCGTGACCAGGCGCTCCTCCTCGAGGGAGCGGCTCAGGGCGTCGGCGCCGCTCGGCTCGACGCCGAGCACCTGGACGTCCGGGCGCCGCGCCTCCAGGTACCGGGCGATGCCGGAGATCAGACCGCCGCCGCCGACGGGGACCAGGACCGTGTCCACGCCCTCGGACAGCTGGTCCAGCTGCTCCAGGAGCTCGACCGCCAGCGTGCCCTGGCCGGCGACCACGTCCGGGTCGTCGAACGCGTGCACGAAGGTGGCGTCGCCGGCCTCCTGGGCCCGGCGGGCCTCCAGGTACGCCTCGTTGTAGCTGCGCCCGAAGTGGACGACGCGGCCGCCGAGCCGTTTGATGGCCTGGACCTTGAGCGGGTTGGCGTTGTCGGGCACGTAGACGGTCGCGGGCACGCCGAACGCGGCGGCGGCGTACGCGACGCCCTGGCCGTGGTTCCCGGCCGACGCGGTGATGACCCCGGCCGCGCGCTGCTCGGGCGGGATCCGGATCAGCTTGTTGAGGGCGCCGCGGACCTTGAACGAGCGCGTCGGCTGGACCCCCTCGATCTTGAGATGCACGTGGCACCCGGCCTTGGCCGTGAAGGCGCGCGAGTACTGGAGCGGGGACGGGGGGAGGTACCGGCGCAGGCCGGCGGCGGCCGTCTCGATCGTCTCGGCGGTGACCGGGAGGTCGTCGGTGGTGGGCCGCGCGCTGGTCTCCCGCAAGTCGGCAACTATGTTAGGCGCGCCCTACGATTGACGTATGAGCGAGGACGCCGACGAGCTCCCCGCACGCGAGCGCGCTCGCGTCCGTCACCGGGACCGCAAGGTGCGCGGGCCCAGGATGGTGGTGGACAACGCGGGGCTCAAGAAGCTGACCATGCACCTGGCCGAGAAGCGGCGCCGGCGGCGTCAGCCGCCGCCGGCGAAGCCGCCGGCCGGAGTCAGCCCAGCGCCGGCACGATCGCGCGCTTGTGCGTCCCCGTCCCCAGCACGGTCTCGTCGCCCGCCTTGCGGCACTCGACGGTGAAGAGGAGCCGGTTGCCGGTCACCTCGTCCAGGTGGGCCGTCACGACCACCGCGTCGCCCTCGCCGGCGGGCGCCCGGTGGCGGACGCAGACCTCGTAGCCGACCGTCGTGTGGTCCGCGGGCAGCGCCGGCTCCACCGCGGCGTGGGCGGTCTGCTCCATGAGCATGATCATCATCGGCGTGGCGAACACGCCCGCCCCACCCACGTGCCTGGTCAGCAGGGAACCGTCGATCACGCGCTCCATCCGGGACTCCAGGCCCGGCTGGACCGCGTCGTAGGAGGTGGTCACCACCGTACATTTTGGTCGATGACCAGTTCCACCGTTCGGCGTGCCATCTTCCCCGTCGCGGGCCTCGCGACCCGGTTCCTGCCCGTCACGAAGGCCCAGTCCAAGTACGTCCTGCCCCTGGTGGACAAGCCCACCATCCAGTACGCCGTGGAGGAGGCCATCGCCTCGAAGCTGGAGCAGGTGATCATGGTCGCCGGCGGCGCCTACTCGCCGATCGCCGAGCACTTCGACCGCCAGCGGGAGCTGGAGTTCTACCTGGAGGAGCGTGGCAAGCACGAGCTGCTGGAGGTGCTGGCCGAGGTGGACCGGCTCAGCGACCTGGTGGACATCACGTACGTCCAGCAGAAGGAGCCGCTCGGGCTCGGCCACGCCATCTGGCTGGCGCGCCGCCTCGTCGAGGACCAGCCCTGCGCCGTCCTGCTGCCCGACGACGTCATCCTGGGCGGGCCGCCCTGCCTCCAGCAGCTGATGGCCGCGTACGCCGAGACCGGCGCCACCGTGCTCGCCGTGCGCCGGGTGAGCCGGGACCAGATCAGCCGCTACGGCATCATCGCCACGGGCTCGTCCAGCGGCCGGCTGCACGAGGTGGTGGACCTGGTCGAGAAGCCGAGCCCGGACGAGGCGCCCAGCGACCTGGCCATCTTCGGCCGGTACGTCCTCGCGCCCGACGTATTTACAGCCCTTGGAGATACCAAGCCCGGGGTTGGTAAGGAGATCCAGCTCACCGACGCGATGCGGGCGACGCTGAAGGGTGGCCGGATCGTGGCCTGCGAGTTCGAGGGCGACTACTACGACACGGGCACGATCGCGGGCTACCTGCGCGCCAACCTGGCCCTGGCGCTGCGCCGGCCGGACCTCCGGGAGGCGATGCTCGGCGTAGGTCTGGATTTTCGCGATCCACCGGTATAATCTGGTGACGCTCCCGTGAGCCCGTGCTCCCCCCCGCCAGCAGGACTTGCAGCCATGGCAGTGTCTGGAAAACGACGCTTCGACGATGACCGGGTCGTGCGTTACGAGACCGCCGAGAAGAACTTCGAGGTGGAGGTCGCACGGACCCTCAACAAATGGTGCGTTACCGTGTATCACCTGCCGGACAAGGCCATCGTCGCGCAGGATTTCTTTCCCGAACGGTGGAAAGCGCTGGCCCGCGCGCAGGACTTCGTCCGGCTGCTGAACCAGCGCAAACGCGAAGGCGAAGCGGCGCACCGCGATTCCGACTGAGCGAAGGGGTCCGGAGTGTAGTATTCCGGACTCGTGAACCGGTCTTTTCTCGTGCGGGAGTGGGGCGCCGTCACCTTCGTGCTGACGGTCCTCGTGGGCATCGTCATCGTGCCCATCGCCCTGATCGTCGGGAACAAGCCGCCGCCGCCGCCGGCGCTTCCCAACCCCTCGCCGTCGGTGTCGGCGTCGGCCAGCCCGGCCGCGACCCCGAGCGCCTCTCCCAGCCCGTAGGGAGCGGCGACCGCCGCCTCGGGCCCGGACGTTCCTGATGGTGGAAGATGGTGCGGCACATGGTCGAGCAGGAGATGATCGGCCGGGTCGGCCGGTGACGGGGAAGATCGCACCGAACCGGGGCAGACGAGCGCCAACGGCACCCGGATCGTCGTGGTCGAGTATTTCCCTCCCCGCACCGTCGTAGTCAGCCCGGTCTGACGGGCGAAGGGGACTGATCGATGGGGACGTTCCTCTCGGCGGCGGCGGCGATCGTGGTGGGCCTCGCCATCGCCGCGATCCTGCTGGTGGTGCTGGTCTTCCGCAGCATGTGGCGCATCGCGGAGCCCAACGAGGCGCTGATCATCTCCGGCCGGGCGCATCGGCCCCGCGGCGAGGGCCACGGCCTCGGGTTCAAGATCGCGACCGGCGGCGGCACGCTGGTCATGCCCGGCATCTCGGCCGTCCGCCGGCTCTCGCTCGACCTTCGAGAGACCGACCTCGAGATCGACTGCGTCACCCACCAGGGCATCGCCCTGCGCGTGCGCGGCGTCGTGATCTACAAGGTCGGCGACGACCTGGTCTCGATCGCCAACGCGGCCCGCCGGTTCCTGGACCAGCAGAACCAGATGGACCAGCGGGTCCACAACCTGTTCGCCGGTCACCTGCGGGCGATCATCGGCAACATGACGGTCGAGGAGATGATCCGCGACCGCGAGAAGCTGACCCAGCTCACGAGGGAGCACGCCGGGACCGAGATGGAGAAGCTCGGCCTGATCGTGGACTCGCTCCAGATCCAGGAGATCCTGGACCCGACCGGCTACATCAAGAACCTGGCGCTGCCGCACCAGTCCGCGGTCGAGCGTGAGGCCCGCATCGCGCGCGCCCAGGCCGACCGCGAGGCGACCGAGAAGGAGCAGGAGGCCGAGGCGCAGAAGGCGCTGGCCCGGCGCGACTCCCAGATCCGGCAGGCGGGCTACCAGGCCGAGGTCGACCACAGCTGCTGGTCGAGGTCCGCAAGCCGGCCGACGCGAGGGCGTACGAGCAGGTCACGCTGGCGCGGGCGAGCCGCGAGGCGCACATCCACGACGCCGAGGCCCGCGCTCGCGAGATCGAGCTGTCGGCGCAGGCCGACGCGGCCCGCGTCAGGCTGGCCGCCAACGCCGAGGCGGAGCGCGTGAAGCTGGAGGGCGAGGCCGAGGCCCACGCCGCCCAGGCCAGGGGCCTCGCCGACGGCGAGGCGATCCGGGCCCGGGGCACCGCCGAGGCCGACACGATCAAGGCCCGCGCCGAGGCGCTGGCCGGGCACCAGGAGGCGATCATCGGCCAGCAGCTGGCCGAGAACTGGCCGCAGATCGTCGAGGCGGCGGCCAAGCCGTTCGGCTCGATCGACCGGCTCATCGTCCTCAACGGCGTCGAGGGCATCTCCGAGGCGCTGACGCAGGCGCTGGGCCAGGGCGTCGCGGGCCTGCAGGCGGCGCGCCGGGTCCTGGGCGATCCGGGGGTCGCTCCGGCGCCGTCGCCCGCGGCGACGGCCAACGGGGCCGCGGTCAAGGAGGGCGAGAAAGTCTGAGCTTCTGGCGCACGCTCCTCGCCTGGCTCGGGATCGAGCCGGGGTCCGGGAACGAGGTCGAGGACCTGCGCGATCCGCGCCAGGCCCTCGACCAGGCGTATGCCCGGCAGATCGAGCTGCTGGGCCGGGCCCGGCGGGCGGTGGCCGACGTGGTCACGGCGCGCAAGCGGCTGGAGCTGCAGGCCCGGCAGCTCCGGCCGCGGGTGGCGCGGCTCGACGAGCAGGCCAACGCCGCGCTGGAGCAGGGCGGGCGGGACGCGGCCGCGGACGCCCTCACGTGGCGGACCGCGCTCGACGCCGAGCTGACGGAGCTGGACCGGCAGGCCGGCGACCTGGCGGCCGAGGAGACCCGGCTGCGGCAGGTGGTCAGCGGGCTGGACCTCCGCGTCCAGCAGCTCCGGGTCCGCCGCGACGCGCTGCTGGCCGGCTACGAGGCGGCGCGGGCGCGCGCCGAGGTGGGCCAGGTGCTGGCCGACGTCCGCGCCCGCGACGCCGAGCTGCTGCAGGCGGTCCAGGGCGCCGAGCAGCGGGTGGCGCGCACCCGGATCATGGCCGACGCGCTGCAGGGCCGGGCGGCCCGGGGCGCGCTGGGGCCGGCGCCGGCCGTCAGCGACGAGCTGACGCGCCGCGAGGAGGAGCTCCTCTGGGGCCCGAAGGCGGAGGAGGAGCGCCGCCGGGCCAGGGAAGAAGACCAGCAATCGTAGCCGGGCTCTCCGGTACCGTTCTGGAGACATGGACTCCCCGGCTCTGACCCGCCTGCGCGAGCTGCTCGCGCGCCGCATCCTCGTGATGGACGGTGCGATCGGGACGATGCTCCAGGGCCACCGGCTCGCGGACGCGGACTACCGCGGCGAGCGCTTCCGGGAGCACCCGCGGCCGCTGCAGGGCGACGTCGACCTGCTCTGCCTGACCCGGCCGGACGTCGTCGAGGGCGTGCACGTCGCGTACCTGGAGGCGGGCGCGGACGTCATCACCACGAACACGTTCACGTCCAGCCCGATCTCGCAGCGCGACTACGGCCTGGAGTCCCTGAGCTACGAGATGAACCGGGAGGGGGCGCAGATCGCCCGGCGCGCGGCCGACCGCTACGGCGACCGCTTCGTCGCCGGCTCGCTGGGTCCGACGAACGTGACGCTCTCGCTGTCGCCGCGAGTCGAGGACCCCAGCTACCGCGCCATCACGTTCGACAAGCTGAAGGCGGGCTACGCCGAGTGCGCGCGCGGCCTCCGCGATGGCGGGGCGGACCTGCTGCTCGTGGAGACCGTGTTCGACACGCTCAACGGCAAGGCCGCCATCGCCGCCGCCCGCGAGGTGGCGCCGGAGCTGCCCCTGATCGTCTCGATCAGCGTGGTGGACCGCAGCGGCCGCAACCTCTCGGGCCAGACGGCGGAGGCGTTCTGGGCGTCGGTCCAGCACGCGGAGCCGCTGGCCGTGGGCGTGAACTGCTCGCTCGGCGCCGCCGACATGCGGCCGTACGTCGCCGACCTGGCGCGGGTCGCGGCGGTGCCGGTCATGTGCTACCCCAACGCGGGGCTCCCGAACGCGTTCGGCGGCTACGACGAGGCGGCGGAGACGATGGCGGGCGTGCTGGGCGAGTTCGCCTCGGCCGGGCTCCTGAACATGGTCGGCAGCTGCTGCGGCAGCACGCCCGAGCACACGCGGCTGCTCCGCGCCACCGTGGAGGGCCTGCCGCCGCGGGCGATGCCCCGGCCGCAGTCGCGCACCCGGCTGAGCGGGCTGGAGCCGTTCGAGATCGGGCCGGACACCCAGTTCGTGATGATCGGGGAGCGGACGAACGTGACCGGCTCCGCGAAGTTCCGCCGGCTGATCGAGGCCGAGGACTACGGAGGCGCGCTGGCGGTCGCGCTGGAGCAGGTGCGCGGCGGCGCCAACGTGCTGGACGTGAACATGGACGCCGACCTGCTCGACTCCGAGCGGGCGATGACGCGGTTCCTGAACCTCCTGGCGACGGAGCCGGAGGTGGCGCGCCTGCCGATCATGGTGGACAGCTCGCGCTGGTCGGTCCTCGAGGCGGGCCTCAAGTGCCTCCAGGGCAAGGGCGTGGCCAACTCGATCAGCCTCAAGGAGGGCGAGGAGCCGTTCCTGGAGCACGCGGGCCGGGTTCGGGCGCTGGGCGCGGGCGTGGTGGTCATGGCGTTCGACGAGCAGGGCCAGGCCGACACGGCCGAGCGCAAGATCGCGATCTGCGAGCGCGCGTACCGGCTGCTCCGGGACCGGCTCGACTTCCCGGCCGAGGACATCGTGTTCGACCCGAACGTCCTGGCCGTGGCCACGGGCATCGAGGAGCACGCCGGCTACGCCCGGGCGTTCATCGATGCCACGCGCGAGATCAAGCGCCGCTGCCCGGGCGCCCGCATCTCCGGCGGCATCTCGAACCTCTCGTTCGCCTTCCGCGGCAACGACCGCGTCCGCGAGGCGATCCACTCGGCGTTCCTGTACCACGCGATCCGGGCCGGGCTCGACATGGGCATCGTGAACGCCGGCCAGCTCGCGGTCTACGAGGACATCCCGCCCGACCTGCTGGAGCTGGTCGAGGACGTCGTCCTGGACCGCCGGGCCGACGCCACGGAGCGGCTGGTCGAGTACGCGCGGACGGCCGGCGCGGGCGGCGGCACCAGGCGGGAGCGCGACCTGTCGTGGCGCGAGGGCACGGTCGAGGAGCGCCTCACGTACGCCCTGGTCCACGGCGAGGTCGAGTTCATCGAGGCCGACACCGAGGAGGCGCGCCAGAAGCTGGAGCGGCCGCTCGACGTGATCGAGGGGCCGCTGATGGCGGGCATGCAGGTCGTGGGCGACCTGTTCGGCGCGGGCAAGATGTTCCTTCCCCAGGTGGTCAAGAGCGCGCGGGCGATGAAGCGCGCCGTCGCGTACCTGGAGCCGTTCATGGAGGCCGAGAAGGAGCGGTCCGGCGGCCGCGCCCGGGGCAAGCTCGTGCTGGCCACGGTCAAGGGCGACGTGCACGACATCGGCAAGAACATCGTGGGCGTGG
>VBJR01000151.1:18018-20403 GCA_005880175.1 Chloroflexota bacterium | reverse complement strand
AGGTCCACGAGGGCCGACGCACGCCACGACATCAGGTGTTCGCGCACGTCCTCCATCGTCACGGTGGCGTGCCGCGCCTTCTTCGCCGAGCGGTGCGATGCACCTGCGTCTACGAGTCCGTCCGTAGGCATGGCGTGTCATGGTAGCCGCCACTCCCTGTCGGATCGGCGGCCGCAGCCGCGCCGAGCGGGTTGCTACCGCCAGCCGAAGACGATCACGTCGGCGAGCCGCAGGCCCAGCACGGTGCAGAGAGCCTGCACCGTCCCCCGGCTCGGCCGGCGCCGGCCGGCGACCAGGCTGCGCACCGTCCGCGGATCGACGTGGGCGACCGCAGCCAGATGGACGGGCGTCCAGCCACGAAGGATGCGTTCCCGCTCGATGGGAGCCGCGTCCACGGACCAGGAGCCGGCGGGGAGCATAACCGCCGGCTCGGCGGCCCAGCTGGTCGCGTTACGGTCGGCGCGGCCGGCTTGCGGACCGATTGGCGGAAGGCATCTGTGTGGGGGCCGCGGCGTCCGACCGGCGGGCCCATTCTTCTCGCTGAGCCTGACGCTCGGCGCGAATGGCCGCCATGTCGGGCGCCTGCTCCTGGTCCGCAGCTTCGTCCTGGCGGCCGTGGCCGCCCTGGAGGTCGGCCACTATGCCGCGCAGCTCGGCCATCTCGGCCCGCAGCTCCTCGACCCGGCGCTCGACCTCACTCCGCTGCCGCACGAGACCGAGCTTCTCGTCGAGCGAGATGCCGGTAGCGAGGGCGGCCGCGAGCGGCGATCCCCGCGTCCAGGTCCTCGAACCGCCGCACGTCCTGCGAGCCCAGCCAGGCCAGGAACGGCAGGACCATCCTGTCGTACCAGAGGAGCGTGTTCGGCGCGAGCAGGGCGCCCTGGCGCTCCAGCCGGAAGTGCTAGTATCCCGCCTCGATCGCCGCCACGCCGCGGAAGCGCCCGGCCGCCTCCACGACCGCGCCCTTGCTGCGTCTCACGTTGCCCATGATCGCCACCTCCAGGGGTGGCGACCCCGCTCCAGGCCCCATGGTTCGGCATTTTGCAGGGGCGTTGTCCGCCCGTTGTCCTGCCGTTCCCACGCCCTTGTCCCCGAATACGAAATCGGGCCCGCTGAACTCGCGCCGAGCCATCCCTATAATTGGCGCGATACGCCCGCTTAGCTCAAAGGACAGAGCGCATGGCTTCGGACCATGAGGTTAGGGGTTCGAGTCCTCTAGCGGGCACGGTGCCGCGGTCGGGGCACCCCAGCCTGGGCGGCTGGCGGAACTGGTAGACGCGCACGTTTGAGGGGCGTGTGGGGACACCCATCCGGGTTCGAGTCCCGGGCCGCCCACCACTTGATCCTTTCCGTAATCGGAAGGGAGTCCCGGGCCACGTTTCGCGAACCAAGATCTGCGCCGCCAGCACGGCCACGGTGGAGTAGAGCCAGGCCGCGCTGGTGCCGACCGCGATCAGAGTGTGTATGTACGCCGTGCGCGAGTCTGCCGCTCCCCACGCGCCGCGAAAGAGATGGCGGCCGCGAACCCAGAACTTGCGCCGCGGCGTCCGATACTCGCGCCGGCGCGCGTCATCCCCATCGTGGGCTGCGATCTCGAGGCTGGCCGACCGGATCGTCTGCCGCAACTGGCCGCCGCGACGTCGTCCGGCTCGAAGTCGAGCTCGACGCCGGCTGCGCAGCCGGCGCAGTCGAGGTCCGCGGTCCGATCCGGGGCGAGCTCCCCGAAGGTCGGGTCCCTGGAGCTATCGGCCCAGCTCGCGTCCGTGCAGCCGGGACAGCTCGTGCAGGCGGCAGAGGGTCCCGCCGCCGTCCGTCTCCGCGACGTCCACGAGGCCCATGTCGACGAGGCGCTGCATCGCCGCCTCAGCTTCCGATGCCGGCAGCCCCGAGAGCTGGCGGAAGGCCAGCCACGTGAACGTCGGCGTCTCCAGCCGCGCGAGGCGGCGGAACGCCCGCGCCGCCACCTGGTCCAGGTGGCGATAGCCGGACTCCAGGCGCCCCCGGATCGCCAGGTCCCGCACGGTCAGCTCGTCCAGCCGGCTCCGCTCGTCCCGCAGGCGGGCGGCCAGGTCCACCCACGACAGCCCCGGGAGGGCGGCCAGCCGCGCTCCGGCGATCCGAAGGGCCAGCGGCAGGCGGCCGCACTGCTCGACGATCTCCATGGCCGCCGACAGCTCGTCGGAGGACAGGTGCCGGCCGCTCGCCCGGACCAGGATCTGCTGCGCGGCGTCGTCGTCGGGCAGGCCCAGGGGCAGCAGGCGGGCGCCAGCGAGCGCGACGAGCCGGGCTCGAGACGTCACGAGCGTCCGGCAGCCGGACGCGCCGGGGAGGAGGGGGCGGACCTGGGCCTCGTCCGCCGCGTCGTCCAGGACGACGAGACTCCTC
>VBJR01000151.1:0-17985 GCA_005880175.1 Chloroflexota bacterium | reverse complement strand
CCTCCTCGGGCCGCACCGGGCAAGCGCTGCCTCCGAGGTCGGCGTACAGGTGCCCGTCCGGGCAGGTCGCCTTCAGCTCGTGCCCGACGTGCACGGCCAGCGTGGTCTTGCCGATCCCGACGGGACCGCTGACGACGACCACGGGCCTGGAGGCGACGAGCGCCGTGGCCGCCGCCACCTCCTCGGTCCGCCCGCTGAAGTCCGGGAGGTCGGGAGGGAGCTGGCTGGGCGCCACCCGGGCTCGCACGCCCGCGTGAACCGGTGAGCAGGTCCCGGCCGCGCTGGCCTCGAACGCCTCCCTGGCGCCGTTCGTCAGCCCGAGGGCGTCGGCCAGCAGCCGCATCGAGTCCTGGCGCGGCCGCCGCGTCTGGCCCAGCTCGACGCTCCGGATGGTCCGCACCGCCAGCCCGGCCGTCGCCGCCAGCTGCGCCTGCGAGAGCCCGAGGCGCTGCCGGTGCCATCGCAGCAGCTCGGCGAAGTCAACCCTGTCCCATCGTGCGTCCAAGCCCGGAACCGTCCTCCCAGTGCGTGCTGGGGCCAGAACGTATCGGTCGCGGCGGCGGGCGTCCACCGACAACCGCTCGGACAAGAGCTCGGACAATCGGACGGCTCCCGCCGGGAATTGCCTCGCAAGTTGCCTCCATCTTGCCGCTCCGGCCGCGGCTGCCGGCACCTACTATGGCCGTGTCGTGACGGTCCCCACCAAGAGCACACGAGCGAGGAGGTAGTTCAGTGTTCGTCGAGGCGATTCTGGACGAGAAGGAGGCGACGTCCGCCGACCATACGTCCCCCGTGTACCTGGAGATGATCGATCGTGAGCTGGCGTGCCGCCTCCAGGCCGTCGAAGCAGACGACCGGGCGGACGGCGCCCTCCTGCGCGAGGCGCTGCCGCTGCATCTGGCCCTCACCCCGCCCCAGATGCTGGGTCAGGTCGAGGTCCTCTCTCCTGTGGAGATGATCGAGTTCCAGAAGGACTTCGTGAAGTACGACGACGTCACTCAGATGGCCGACTTCAACCACATCCAGGGGCTGCACCCGACCGCGACCCGGTGCACGACCTCGGAGACGTGCTTCTCGTGCGGAATCTCCATCGCGGACTTCTGCGAAGGCCCGGACGACGAGAACTTCGGGTAGCCGGCCAGTCGCTCTGGGGATGTCGTGACAGAGCAACGAACCCACGTCCTGGTCGTCACCGAACCGCTGGACCCGCACGCCGACGCGGTCATCGGCCAGCTCAACGCGCGCGGCGTGCCCGTCCTGCGGCTGCACACCGAGGACTTTCCCCTGGGTGACGTGCGGGTATCCGTACGGTCGTGCCCCGACGGTCTCGTCGGGGAGCTGACCGTCGGCAGCCGCACGTGCAGCACGACCGCGATCCGATCCGTGTGGGTCAGGAGGCCGAGGCCGGCGTGGCTCCGCGGACAGCTCCCCGACGGCACGGTGAGGTATGTCGCGTCGCAGGCGAGCGCGACGCTGGCGGCGCTGTGGCAGGCGATCCCGGAAGAGCGGTGGGTCAACAGCTTCGACCGGATCCACCGCGCCGACGTCAAGCCGCTCCAGCTCGTGCACGCCGCCCGGGCCGGCCTCGCCATCCCCGACACGCTGGTCACCAACGATCCCCTGCTGGCGAGGCGCTTCCGGGCCGCCCAGCCGGACGGTCTCTGCGCCATCAAGGCGCTCCGACTCGAGTCGGCGAGCGATGCCGACGGCTACCGGGTGCCGTGGACCGCGGTGTGGGCGGATGACGCGGCCGCGACCGACACGGCGATCGCGATCTCGCCCACGATCTACCAGTCGTACGTGGAGAAGGTCGTGGAGCTGCGCTGCGTGGTGATCGGCGATGAGATCTACTGCGCCGAGATGGAGACGCAGGGCCGCGAGCTGACCCGGATCGACAGCCGTCTCGACTCGACGGTGCCCACCCGGGCGCACCGGTTGCCGCCGGAGGTCCAGGCTGCCGTCCTCCGACTCGTCGCGTCCTTCGGGATCCGTTTCGCGTCGATGGACCTGATCCTGGATCCGTCGGGCAGGTACGTGTTCCTCGATCTCAACCCGGGCGGTCAGTGGCTCTGGATCGAGGAGCTCACCGGGCTCCCGCTGACCGATGCCATGACCCGGCTGCTGATCGCGAATTGACCAGCATCACCCCGGCGACCCGCGGGCAGGTCGCTCCGGACCGGCACGTGCCGGCCGAGGTGACCTGCAGCCGCGTCGAGCCGCTGATGGGACGGATCGGTGTCACGCGAATCGCCGACGTGACGCAGCTGGACTGCACCGGGATCTGCGTCCACCAGGTGATCCGGCCCAACGCCAGGAGCCTGTCCGTCTCGCAGGGGAAGGGCCTGCGCGCCGTCGACTCACGGGTCTCGGCGATGATGGAGTCCCTCGAGGTGTGGCACGCGGAGGAGGTGGTGGCCGCCGTGCCCGGCCGCTCCGCCGCGCAGCTGGCGTCGCGGCTCTCGTACGACGTGATGGCGCTCCATCTGGTACGCATGTCCCTCCTCACCCGCCAGGTGCTGCTGGACTGGCTGCCCGCCGAGACGCTTCCCGGGCGCGAGCCCACGTTCGTGCCCCATCGCGCCGTCTCGCTGGACCTGCGCGTGGACGACCGGTGGTCGCTGCCGCTGTTCGCCCCCACCAGCGACGGGCTCGCGAGCGGCAACACGGCATCGGAGGCCGAGCTCCACGCCCTCCTCGAGGTGGTCGAGCGGGAGGCGGTCGCCCGGTGGCGGGCGCGAGGCTCGGTGGCGCCGCTGCCGCAGGCGACGGCTCACGGGATCGGCGAGCAGTCGGCGGCGCTCCTCGACCGGCTCGAGGCGGCCGGGCTGTCCTGGCGGGCGTGGGACTGCACCGGCCCGGCCGATCTCCCGTGCTATCTCGTGACGGTCTCGTCCGAGTTCTTCCTCCGGCAGACCGCGGGCGGGTCTGGCTGCCACCCGGAGCCCGACGTCGCCCTGCGCACGGCGATCCTGGAGGCGGTCCAGGCGCGGGTGGCCGCCATCGCCGGGTCGCGAGACGACCTGAGACTGCAGTGGCTCGAGTGGCGCCCGCCCCCCGCCGGGACCGCCCCCCGGCCCCGGCGTCCCCTGGCCGCGGCCTCGGGCGGGCCGGCGCCGTCCGTCGCGGACGAGAGCCGCACACGCGAGCGGGTCAGCGACGTGGCCGAACGTATCCGGCGGCAGGCCGGTCACGACCCGATCGTCGTCGACCTGACGTCCTCGATGCGGGTCCCGGTGGTGAAGGTCGTGGCGCCCGGGCTGAGGCGTCCGGGGTGAGCGCGGACGGCCGATCGCGGTTCCTCGTCTTCTCGGGACCGACGATCCCGCCGTCAGCGGTTCGCGAGCTGTGCCCGGCGTGCGAGGCGCGGCCACCGATCGGCGCGAGGGACCTCCTCCGACTCGACCTCGCGGCCGGCGATCGCGTGCTCGTGATCGACGGCCTCATGGGCGCCGTGAGGTCCGTCCGGCACAAGGAGATCCTGGCGGCGATGGAGGCCGGGGTGGAGGTGTTCGGCTGCTCCAGCATGGGCGCCCTGCGGGCGGCAGAGCTCTCGGCGCACGGGATGCGGGGTCTGGGGGTCGTCCATGACCTCTACGCGCGGGGCGAGCTGGACGGCGACGACGAGGTGGCGGTGCTCCATCTCGACGCCGAGCACGGCTACCGGCCGGTCACCGAATCCCTCGTGAACCTCCGCCACACCGTCCGTGCGGCCGTGGCGGGCGGACAGCTGGATGAGGAGCTGGGACGCGGCCTGATCGCGACCGCCAAACGCCGCCCGTTCCACGACCGCGACCTCGGCTCCCTGGCGGCGCTCGTCTGCGAGAGCTCCGACGACCGTGCCGCGCTGGTTCGGACCCTGGAGCGGAATCGCGTCGACGTGAAGCGGGCCGACGCGGAGCGCGTGCTGGAGGAGCTCGCCGCCGGCGGCCCGCGGCCGGTGCGGCCGGCGCCTCCCGTCAGTGCCACCGTGTACCTGCACGGATGGCGTTTCAACGTCCGCAAGGAGGTGGGTGGCGCCCAGGTCGGCGATCGCGACCTGATGGCATACGCGGCCTGTTTCCTCGACGACTGGCCGCAGATCTGGCTCCGGGCGGTGTGCGAGCAGCTCCTCGACGTCCCGCCGCCCCATCCCGGGGACGGTCGGGCCGAAGTGCTCGATCGCCTCGTGGCCCCGGTCGACGGCGAACTGGTCACGATGGCCGGCGCGGCGGTGAGGAGGCGGCATCTCGCCGCGAGATCTCGATCCCCAATCGGCGCGCTACTGGCTGAGCGAGGGCACCTCACCGGCGGTATCCGAGGACCAGCAGCTGTGTCACCTGGCCGCCCGGACGATGTCGGCCGCCGCGGGCGGGGTGCCCTGGTGGCGCCCGCTGGAGGCGCGGTTGATCGCGGCCGGAGCCATGAATGGGCTGGTCGATCGGGTCGTGGAGCTGCGCCGGACGCTGGCGGACGAGGCGATGACCGAGGCGATGCGGCGCGCGGTCACGCAGAGCGGGGCTGTCGAGACGTGGTTCGGCCGGCGGTGGGGCGGCACCGACGGTGCCCTCGCGTTCCTCGATCGCGGCTTCGAGAGCGTCGAGCATCTCAGGTTCCTGGCCTGGGACTGCTACGAGTACGACCGCCGCGTCGGAGTCGGTCGAATGGGGCTCGCCGACCTGGTCGGTGACGAATCGCGCACAGCACGAAGGAGGATGCGGAGCGGTGACTGACGAGCGGGCCGCCGGCGCCGTGGTGGCGCTCAGGTACGACCATGGGGTCCTGCTGGCCGCGAGCGGCCAGGTGGGCGATTCGTGCCGCCTCGACTCCCTGTACGGGCGCATCGCGGTGGGCGCGTGCGGGAGCTCGGCGCAGGTCGACCGCTTCTACCGGGCCGGCGACCGGATCGCCGATATCCGGGTCCGGTACACGCAGCGGTCCGACGTGTCGGCTCGAACGCTGACCTTCGCGTATGCGACCGTGCTCGCGATCCTGACCGCCGAGTCCCCGGAACGCCCCGACGTCCAGCTGCTCGTCGCCGGCGCCTCGGACCTCCACGAGGTCACCACCGACGGGCGGGTGATCGCGATCGACCACTGCGCCGCGATCGGACGGGACGCCGGGAGCGTCCTGGAGGAGCTGAGCGGGGCGGCGAGCGGGGACCTGGATCTCGATGCCGCCTGCTGGCTCGCCCTGGACGTCCTCGGGCGCCGGGGCGCCGGCGTCGAGCTCGCCGGCATCGACGACCGGCGCACCGGGCAGCGGTTCTTCCGAGTCCCCTCCGATCTCATCGAACGGGCCCGACGGTCACGAGCGCGCGTCGGAGGGCGTTCGTCATGACGACCGCCAGCGTCGATGGCTTCGTCGCGAGCACCGACGGCTTCGCGGCGAGCAGCTCGGTGAGGCTCACGGACGGCACCATCCGCAGCTTCATGGACGATATCCGGCGAAACGGGCTCGGCGTCACGCCCACCTGCGCGGCCGCGGTCGATCTGCCGGTGCGCGTCCTCGACGCGGCCATCAGAGAGACGCCGGCCGGCGGCCTGGGCATCTGGGTCTCCGTGGAGGTGCCCGCAGAGCGGTGGGCCCGGATACGGGACATGCGGATCTTCGGGTTCCTGATCACCAGCGACGTCCGGCGACCGGCCACGACCTCGTCGAAGCCGACCGGGCTGGTGTACGCCGATGCGCAGCACTTCGCCGGGCGGCTGTTGCACGAAGCGTTCGAGCGGCTGGACTCGCGGCTCAACGCTGGCGGCGGACCGCTCTACCAGTGCTCGCTCCCCTCTCTCCCCAGAGTCCTGGTGATCCTGCACGCCCCGGGCCCGCCGCAGTCGGTCGCACCGCTCATGGACGACGTCACCTCGGCGGCGGAGCTCTTCCTTCGGCCGGCCCCGGCCGAGGCCACCCACTTCGTGGTCGTGGTCGTCAGGCCGGACGGCCGAAGGCAGAAGGCGGTCGTCCGCGCTCGCTCGCCCGAATCGCTGGGAAGGGCCCTTGCCGCCGTGCCCTCGCACATGGCGGCCGAGGACCGGCAGGCCTTCTTCTTCGACGAGGACGCCGGCTGGCTGCAGCGCTGAGCGAGAGGAACACGTGCGCAATTGCGCAAGCACACGACAGCTCCGGCGTGAGCTCCGACCGTCCGAGCCAGGTCACCGAAGCCAGTGTCGCGCTCATCGCTCGCCGCCGGGGCGCCCCGGCCAGCCGGCCAGGTCGCGGAAGTAGACGAACAGCGGCACCAGGCCGACGCCGGCGAGCACCACGAACACCGGGACCATGAACACGGCGATGGCCGGCGACGAGGGATCCGCGACGTGGCCCAGCCACTGGTCGGCGGCGACGGTCAGGCTCTCGATGGTCCACATGACGAGCATCGCTCCCACCACGAGATAGCCGCGGGCCAGTCGCCGCCAGAGCCAGACCGCGGCCAGCGCCATGAGGGGCAGCCAGAACGCGAGGTCCTGGACATAGATCGGGCTGGTGGTCAGGCCGGTGCCGTCGAGGAAGGCGGGCGCACCGCTGCTGAACAGGCCCGGGATGACGCCCTTCAGCCAGGCGGCCGCGTTGAGCCCGACGATCAGCAGGATGTAGACGGCGATGGCCCGGACCGGGAGCCCGGCCGAGAAGCGGGCCCGCAGGTCCTCCACGTCGACCTGCCGGACGACCAGCAGGACCGAGAACAGCGCCAGCGAGAACATGGCGACGTAGAGCGGGAAGAGGCTGTTGAAGGGCGTCGCGAACAGGAACAGCACCGAGTTGTAGAGGACGTGGGCGAGGGCGCCGATCCAGGCCAGCACGGCCGCGATGGAGCCGCGCGCCGCGAACAGCATCGCGACCACGAGGACCGGGGCGGTGACCAGCAGAAGGACCAGCGCGGTCCCCCTGGCCGAGCCGTTCATCGCGGGCAGCCCTCGCAGCACCCCCGGGACGAAGGCGGTCGCGCCAGTGGCCGCGGCCGTGACCAGGGCCAGAGCGCCCGACAGCCAGTAGGTTGCCCTCGTGAGGCCGGCGCCCGCATCAGCGCCGCTCCCGATGCGGACGGAGAGCCCGAACGAACGTGAAGTGAACGTTGCCATAGCCCCTCCTTCGAGGCATCAGAGCTCCTGGCGCCTGAACGCGGCCATCGTGGCCGCGACCAGGACGGCCACGATCGCCACCTGGACGGCCAGCGGCCCCAGGACCGGGCCGGGCGGCGAGCCCAGCGCCATCTGCTGCGCCTGCGCGACCATCCCGAACGGGCTGTACGCCCCCCACGTGGGGAAACACCGAGACGGCGCCGGCGACGACCAGGGCCACGAAGCCCGAGCCGGCGGCGGCCGCCGTCGAACCCGTCAGGGTGCTGGCCGCGAACGTGAACGTCGCGAACACCGTCAGAGCCACCAGCGTCAGGGCGGCGGTGACGAGGAAGCCCGGCCGCAGCCAGGCGAAGAGGATGCCGGTGTACAGGTACGTGGCCAGGCCGGCCGCGAGGACGCCGGCGGCCAGGGTCGCGGTCAGCGCCAGCAGCTTGGCGGCCAGGAACTGGACGCGGCCCACGGGCTTGCTGAGCACGAACGCCGCGGTTCCCCGCTCCTTCTCGACCGCCACGCTCCCCATCGCCAGCACGATGGCCATCAGCGCGCCGAACTGGCCCATGTTTTTCACGAACTGGGCCACCGCGTCCCCGACCTGAGGCGGCGGCACCAGCCCGGCCAGGTGGGCGCCGGCCACGGCCTGGATGATCTGGGGCGTGAAGCGGGCGAGGAGCGGCGACGAGATGCCGACGAAGAGGAAGAGGGCGATCGCGCTCGGCAGCCGCATCGTCCGCCACTGCTCGACGAGCTCCTTCCGGAGCAGGATGGCCAGCGCCCTCATCTCACGTCCACCTCCGGGCGGCCCTCGACGATCGAGAGGAAGACCTCCTCGAGCGAAGGTCGCACCCGCTGCAGCCTGTCCACGCCGGCGCCGGCGGCGGCCAGCTCACGCACGAGCTCCCGACCCGCGGCATCGGGATCCGCGGTCCGCACCCGGATGCGCCCGTCGGTGCCCTCCACGCCCGCCACCCAGGGCAGCTGCGCCAGCCGCCGGAGGAGCGCCCGCTGCAGGTCCGGGCCGGCGTGGCGCAGCTCGACCTCGTAGGCCGGTGCCGCGTGACGATCCAGCAGCACATCGATCTCGGACTCCGCCAGCAGCCGGCCGTGATCCAGGATGGCCACCCGGTCGCAGACGCGCTCCACGTCGGCCAGGATGTGCGTGGAGACGACCACGGTCGCGCTGCCCCGGAGCCGCGCGATCACGTCCAGCACGTCACGCCGGCCCTCCGGGTCCAGGGAGCTGACCGGCTCGTCGAGCAGCAGCACGCTCGGGCGGTGCACGATCGCCTGGGCGATCCCCAGCCGCTGCTGCATGCCGCCGGAATAGCCGGCCAGCCGGCGGCCCATGAACTCGGTGATCCCCGCCTGCTCGGCCGCGCGCTCGACGGCCCTCGCCAGCTCACGGCCGCGCAGGCCGCAGAGGCTGCCCGCGAAGCTGAGCAGCTCGGCGCCCGTCATCCAGCCGTAGTACCGAGGGTCCTGGTCGAGGTAGCCGACCGACCGGGCCGCCGGCCCTGGCCGGCCGAGCGGGACGCCGTCGATCAGCGCCTCGCCGGCTGTCGGCCGGCGGAGACCGGTCAGCAGGTGGAGCAGGGTCGTCTTGCCGGCGCCGTTCGGGCCCAGGAGCCCGAAGACGGAAGCCGGTGGGCACTTCCAGGTCGAGCGAGCGCAGGGCCCGCAGCCCGCCGTAGGACTTGGTCAGCCCGCGGCAGACGATCGCCGGCGCCGCGGGGGGCGCGCTCGGCTCCAGTTGGACGGGGGCCGCGACCGTCATGCGTCCCGGCGCCCGAACAGCAGGTACGCGATCGGTCCCACCATCTCGCCGAGCACGATCACCGCGCCCCAGACCAGCTTGCTGCCGCCGACCACGCGGCGTTCCGGCCGGAGGAGGTCGCGCAGAGCCAGGATCATGAGGCCCAGCTGGACGGCCACCAGCGGCAGGGTCAAGGCGATCAGCTGTCCGCTGCTCATATCGTTGCGATCCTCCTCTCCGCAAGGGTCGAACGTCGGGGACGGGACCGCCAGGGTCGAAGGGCCCGCCGGAGGACCGGCTCTCGGCCGGTGCTACCGTGTGTCCACGGACATGTGACCCGCGTCAGACCGGTCGCCGCTCCGCCTGGTGCAGAGGGTCGCAGGCGATGAGCGGCATGCGACGTGAGGTGCGACGGCTGCTCACACGAAGGTGCCGTCGACTCGCTGACCCACGCATCCCCGGTCAGAGCAGACCGGCGCCGAGCAGGGCGTTCCGGACCGCCTCCAGCAGCCCGTGCGCGGTGTCGCTGAGGAGCAGGTTGCCGCTCTTCCGCCACCAGAACGAGAGCAGCACGCCGATCAGGACCTGGCTCACCAGCAGGCTCGCGATCGTGGTGAGCAGGCGTGCCGAGTGCAGGTCCTGGACGTTCAGGTGCCACAGCCCCCACAACGCCGAGACGAAGACGGCGGACGGCCAGCCGAACCCCTTCTCTCCCGCGTGCAGATAGGTGTCCAGGCCGCCGCGGAAGAAGACCTCCTCGACGACGAAGCCCACGGGCGAGATGAGGAGCCACTCCACGGCGATCTGGATGCTCGACACGGGTCCCGGTGCCGTCGCCAGAGGATGAGCGGTGCGGATGTGGACGACGTGGGGCAGGAGCAAGCTCACGAACTGCGGGCCCAGGCCGACGATGCCCACACTCAGGACGCACAGGCCGAGCTGCTGCCATGTTCTCGCCCGCATGGACCGGATCGCGTAGGCCATTCCGAACGCGCCCACGATGGCGACCCCGAACTCGGCGGCCCTCGACCACTGCGAGTGGGCGAGCTCCGTCGCGGTCGCGTAGGCGGGGAAGATGGAGAGCAGGATCCAGATGGCGACGAGCCAGGCGTCCAGTCGAAGGGCTGGCCCCGACCGGACCCACAGCGTCCGAATCGGCCGCCGGTGAATGCCCATCTGGAAGACGAGCAGGATGGGGACGCCGAGCAGCAGGAACGCCTGCGGGCTGAGATCGAGCAGCGGCCGCCCCAGTGTCCACCAGACGGCGACCACGCCCGCCGCGACGAGGAACCGGACGGGCCGCGAGCGTGCACCGACGGCCGGTCCCGACGTCCAGGAGGTCCAGCGGCCGAGTGCCTGGGCCTGTGTCATGTCTCCTGGGCTTCCTCCCTGGCCTGACCTGACGCGAGACGCGGCGCGACGACGAAGGCCAGGCACAACGGCATCACGATCTCTTCCCTGATCGCGTAGACGCTGCGCCGTCGCTGCGCGACGAGGCCGGCGGCCAGCAGCTCCTTGAGGTGGTGGTAGAGCTGGCCCGCGGCGCCGACCTCGAGGTCGTTCTGCAGCTCCTGGCTGGTGCGCGGGCCGTCGAGCAGGAGGCGCAGCAGCCGAACCCGGAACGGGCTGCCGAGCGCGGCGAACATCCGGGCAACGAGCGCCGGGTCGGCCTCGAGGGCATCGAGCAGATCGACGCGCTGCTGGACCCTGAAGCGTCGTTGACCGAGTCGAATCGAGCCCGAGAACGCCAGCGTCCCCTCGACCGCCTCGTCCGGAGCCCGGTCCCCGGCCGTTCCGCCCGCCCCCGGACCGGCGGCCTCGCCCTCCAGCGCCTCCAGGCGGCCGAGCATGGCCTTCATCAGCCGCTCAAGGTCCTCCAGGCGCTCGCCTTCGCCGCTCATGACGCGATAATATCGGAATTCCGGAAAAACAGAATAGAGGTGGCGTGCCCAGGGCCGACCAGGCCGGCTGCGGGGGGGCCAACGGCCCTCGGCGGGCCGCCCGCTCCCGCCGATGCTGCGGGTATGTACATCAGGCATGACGTGCCGATCGACCAGCCGGCGCGCGAGGTGCGCCGGCAGCTGCTCGGGCCGCCGGAGCGCTGGCTCCCGGCGTCCGTCGTCGACGCCAGCGAGGAGCGCCGCTACCGCGTCCGCGTCGGCTTCAAGGCCGCGGCCGGCAGGATCAGCAAGGAGGTCGAGCTGACCGTGGGCGCGCCGGAGGCGCCTGGCGACTGGCTGGTCGTGCCCGTCGCGTGGCGCGCCACCGGGCCCGGCGGCCTGTTCCCGGTCCTCGACGGCAAGCTCACGGTCCAGCCGCTCGGGCCCCACTCGTCGATCCTCTGGATCGGGGCGACGTACCGGCCGCCGATGGGCGGCCTCGGCCGGGAGCTGGACGACGTAGCGCTGCACAACGTGGCCAGCGCGACGACCGAGGACTTCGTGGCGGGCGTGGCGGCCCGCCTGTCGGAGCTCGCGGCCAACCATCCGGCCTGAGCCGGCCGAGCCGGGGCGGCGCCATGACGTGATCGAGGATCGAAACGAAGCTGAGAACGCTCGTGGGAAGCGGCGACGAGATCGCCCTGTTCACCCTGCCCTTCCTGGTGATCGGGGCGATCCTGAACGTCCTCCATCCGTCCGTCCTCCACGTGGGCGGTCCGCCCGACCGCCCGGAGGGTGGTCGCCATCCTCGTCCTGATCGCAGGCGTGGCGATCCGGGCCTGGTCGTCCGCGCTCGATCTCCTGACGGCCGAAGGCTCCGCACCGATGCACGCGAGCGGCAACGGACCGGCCGCGGGGCTGCGCGCTCGACAGGCAGGCCCGGCAGGTCGCGACGCCGCTCAGGCGGCCTGCGGCTCTGCCGGCACGATCGCCACCGGGCAGGTCGCGTGGTGGGTCACATAGGCGCCGACGCTGCCGTGCACCAGCTCGGCCAGGCCGCTCAGCCCGCGGTGCCCGGTCACCAGAAGGTCGGCATGCTCCTACTCGGCGATCTCGGCCAGGCGGGGGCCGGCGCGGCCCTCCTCGACCCGGGCGCGGTACGGCACCCCGGCCTCGACCAGCGGCGTGCACCACCTGGCCTCGAGCTCGTCCTCGATCTCCTCGCGCCAGTCGTCCTCGTTGAGGACCGCGCGCGGGAGGCCGAGCGAGCGGAGGTCGTACGTGTCCGGGTCGATCACGTGGACGACCACCACCTCGGCGCCGGTCGCCGCGGCCAGCGGCGCGGCCCAGCGCAGAGCGGCGGCGGATCCCTCGGACCCGTCGATGCCGACCACGATCCTGTCCATCGAACTGCGCTCGTGACTCATCGCTGTCCCTCCTCGTGCGGTTCCGGCGCGCCGATCAGCACCGGCACGTCGGAGGACCGGACGACGCCGTGCGACACGCTGCCGTGGAGCAGGGCCGCCCGCGCCGGCAGGCGCCGGGAGCCCATCACGACGAGGTCGGCGCCGTAGGCCCCCGCCGTCCTGACGATCTCGCCGGCGGTGCCGTGGACCCCGGCGCCCACGCGGCCGCGGGCGCGGACGCCGCAGCGGCGCAGGCCGAGCACCGTCCGCTGGACCAGCTGCTCGGAGAGGGCGAGCTGGAGGTCGCCGGCGCCGGGCGCCAACAGGTGCAGCACCAGGATGCCGGCATCGCGCTCGGCCACCGCGGCGGTCGTGCGGACCAGCTCGTCGAGGTCCTCGTCGCCGGCGACCGCGAGCAGGAGCCGGCGGCGGCGTCCGGAGGCGCGGCGCCCGGCCCGGACCAGGAGAACCGGGCAGGAGACGCGCTCCAGGACCCGGTGGCCGACGCTGCCCAGGAGCAGGCCGCCGAGGTCGGAGCGACCCCGGGAGCCGATGACGACCAGGTCCGAGCGGTGCTGCTCGGCGGCGGCCGCGATCTCGGCGGCCACGCCGCCGTTCCGGGCCCGGCGCACCTCGGTCCGGGCGTCCACGGCCAGCGAGATGAGGCCGTCGGTGACCCCCGCGGCCAGGCCCAGGGCCTCCGCCGGCCGGCCGCGGTCGTCCACGTGGAGGACCACGACCTCGGTCCCGCCGCCGGTGGCGAGGCCGGCGACGGCGATCAGGGCGGCCCGGGAGGCGGCGGAGCGGTCGGTCGCGAACAGCACCCTCCGCAGCCTCCTGCCGCCGGTATCCAACGTATCCATCGACCCCAGCGTGTGTCTCGCCGAGGACGGCCGACAGGGTCCAACGGCACCCGGGCTCAGGAGCGTCCGGGCCGGCTGCCTTGCGTCAGGTTGCCGAGCGCGCCGGGTCCCTCTGCGCAGCGGCGCAGAGAGCACGCGGCGCTCTCCGTCCGGCGCGTAGAGGCGGCCGCCCCCGGGGCGTCGGGCCGGAAGGCACTGGCTACCAGGCGGGCGGCGCGAGACGCTGACAGAGCCATGTTGGAGACGGCCAGTCACGAGATCCGGCGAGCCGCCGAGGCGGCCGAGGCGCAGCGCCAGCGGGCGCGACGCCTGTCGGCGCTGGTGGCCGCGCTCGACGACCTGCTGCTCGATCTGGAGGAGCTGAACCTCCGCGGCATGGCGGAGGCGCCCGACGCCTGCCGGCGCCGGGCGGCCGAGCTCATCGCGGAGGCGATGCGCCGGGAGGAGTCGACGGCGCCGCCCGAGACGGTGCCGGCCCTGATGGAGCGTGTGTACGAGGCGCAGGACGCCGCGCTGCCGCGGCGCCGCCGCGCCGGCTGGGGCCTGGGCGAGCCGGCCCGGGGAGATGACGACGATGCGTGACACCACAGTCGCGAGGCCGGCAGCCACCGCGGACTCGGCGGCCGCCGCCCCGCTGCCTGGCGCGATCGCCGGGCCGGTCGAGAGGCTCCGCCGGCCCCTGCTCCTCGCCACGGCCCTGAGCGTGGCGGCCGCCGTGCTCGCCACGGCAATGGCCGCGGTCCTGCGCACCCGCAGGGCGGCCGCGAGTGCGACCGGCCGGCGCGGGGCGCCGACGTCGACGATCAACGTCAACTGGGGCTTCGCGCTGTTCGGCGCCAACGTCATGGGCGAGCAGCGGCGGCGCGGCGGGCGCCTGCGAGCCGGGCTGGTGAGGCGGCGGCGGTAGCCGCCGGCCCTCGGACGGCCGGGCAATTGGCCGGAGCGCCGTCCGCCGCCGTCCGGCGGATGAGAGGTCACCTTCTGCGGAGGCCGCCTCGATCTCGCCGGTCAGGTCGTCCCGGCTACCGGCCGAGGGCGGTCACCAGGAAGGCCAGCACCGTCCGCTCGTACTCCGCCCGATCCACCTGGTAGCCGGCCACGTGGCCGGCGCCGGGGACCACGAGGAGCTGCTTCGGGCCCGGCGCGGCGTGGAACAGGTCGAAGCCCTCGCCGGGCGGCACCACCCGGTCGGCCGTCCCGACGATGGCCAGCAGCGGCTTGTGCAGGCGCGCCGCGTCGACCACCGGCCGCACGGCGCCGGGCGACAGGTGCAGGTCGAGCTGGCCGATCGCCATCAGCGGGAGCCCGAACGGCATCGCGGGCAGGCTGGTCTCGCGCTGGAACCCGGCCCGGAACACGTTGGCCAGGTCGCCGTAGCCGCTGTCCTCCACGACCGCCGCCACATCGGCGTCTCGCGCGCCGGTCTCGACCGCCAGCGCACCGCCCATCGAGTAGCCCAGCAGCGCGACCGGCCCCGGGTCCCGGGAGCGGGCGAACGCCACCGCGGCCTCCACGTCGTCGGGCTCGGTCAGGCCGAGCGTGGTGTAGTCGCCGTCCGACTGGCCGTGGCCGCGGAGGTCGAAGACCAGCACGTTGTACCCGGCGTCCAGCAGGTAGCCGGCCTTGCTCATCGGCTCGGCCCGGCTGCTGGTCCACCCGTGGATCATCACGATCGTCTCGTTTCGCGTGCCCGGGATCCACCAGCCCCGCAGCGTGAGGCCGGCGTGGTCGCGGAAAGAGACGTCCTGGTACGCGTGGCCGTACTGGGCCGGCGTGGGGCCGACTCCCCAGTGGCGGGGGTGCAGCGTCACCCGTTCGGCGACGTAGGAGCCTCCCACCCAGATCGCCATGAGGATCGTCGCCAGTACGCCCGCGAGGCCCGCGAGAACCTGGCCGCACGAGCGGCGCATGAGGCGATGGTACCGCGCCGTACCGCCGAGCGGCGAACGATGTCGGACGCCCCGGCCCTGGCGGGACGGACGGCCCTTGGCCGGCCCGCGGAGCGGCGCAGGGTGGAGTCAGGAGGTGAACCCATGCGGAAGTCCACAATCATTCGCGCCTGGCTCGGCGGCCTGGCCGGGATCGCCGGCGGCGTGGTCGCGATCCTGGCCGGCACGTTCCTGATGCTGGCCTACGGCGGCACGTGGAGCGGCGAGCCGAACGCCAGCGAGTTCGCGCCCAGCATGGACGCGTTCTTCTGGTGGATGGTCGCGCTGATCTCGATCGGCGCGGTCGTCGTGCTGGCCGGCGGCATCGCCCAGCTCGTGGCCTGGATCGGTGCCCTCGTCAACACCTACGCGCTGGCGGACAGGACCTGGTTCATCGTGCTGCTGCTCGCGGGCGTGGCCGGCCTGGTCGGCCTCGCCATCGCCGGCCTCGTGGCCATGATCGTGTACCTGCTGGTCGGCCCGGACTCCACGGCGCCGGCCACCGCAGGGACCAGCGCCGTCCCGCCGCCGGTGACCCTGGCTCCGGCGTCCTGACCGAGTCTCGTCAGCCCGAGGCGAAGGCGTCCTGACGACCGGGGCCCCGGGGCCGCGGCCCCGGGGCCCCGCGGCGGTGGAGCGCCGGCGCGGCCGACCCGCCACCGGTGGCGCCGGCCCCGCGACACGGGCCGCGGGCGCGCTCCCACCCTCGACTTCCGGCCGGGCCTCGCACTCTGCCGGCCGCGGTCCAGCATCGGCGCGAAGACCCTCCTCAGACGGGGCCGAACGTCCCTCGCCGGCGTGTCCGTCAGGGCCGCGCCGGAGGGGCGGAAGGACCCTGGGCGGCCTTTACCGGGCGGCCCAGCATGAGCTCATGAGGAGGTCCACATGAACGCTCAGGTGATCTTGGGAAAGGCGATGTTCACCATTCGCGGCGCCGACCACCTGGAGGTGGAGGGCGAGCTGGTGCAGATCCAGCGGTCCGGCCCGAACGGCTTCGAGACCGTGGCCGTCGCGGGCGAGGACATGCTGGTGACGATCGAGCCGGCCGAGCACGCGAAGGTCGAGGTCCCCGAGAAGGCCGGGAAGGCCGCGCTGGACGGGCATCACTGGCACCCCGTGGGCGACCCCCTGGACTGAATCGAGGGGAGGGTGCCGGAGGTACCGCGATGAGGACCGAGCTCCTGTCCCCGTCCACCGTGACCATGTGCCGCAGGTGGGAGCTCACGCTCGACGCCGAGCTGCTGCCGGGCGCGGCCGCGGTCACGCCCGACCGCGCCGAGGCGGTCGCCCGCCCGCTGGCGTGGGTCCCGGGCGTCGGCGCGGTGGCGGTCCGGCCGCACTGCGGCGGCCGGTTCCTGCTGGTCGACCTGACCGTCGAGGCGCGCGACCTCACCGACGCGGTGGACCGGGCCGCCGCGTCCCTTCGCCGCTGCGCGATGGACGCGGGCCTGGGGCCGCTGGTCCTGGTCGCGGCGCGACACTCGAACTGCGGCTGAGGAGGACCAGGGCCAGCGTCGAGGGGCCGGCGCGAGGACGGGGCGGCCCCGTCGCGGACGACGCACGGTCACGACGCCGGCCCCCGGTCCACGTCCAGCCGCAGGAAGTGCGCGGCGCACGAGATGCAGGGGTCGTGGTTGCGGACGCCGCGCTCGCACAGGTGCGCCAGGTCGGCATCGGGCAGGTCCAGGCCCCGCTCCACCAGGCGCCGCAGGTCGGCCTCGATGGCCAGCTGGTTCTGCGAGGTGGGAGGCACGATCGTCGCCGTCACGATCCGGCCCTCCTCGTCCAGCCGGTACCGGTGGTACAGCAGGCCGCGCGGCGCCTCGGTGCACGCGCTGCCCTCGCCCGCCCTGGGCCGCACCTCCACGAACGACGGCTCAGGCGGCCGGTAGCCGCGCAGGATCGTGAGCGCCTCCGAGCAGGCCTGGAGGAGCTCCAGGCTCCGCACCACGATGCTGCGGAACGGGTTCCGGCAGGTCGGGCCGAGGCCGGCCTCTCGGGCCGCGGCCCGGGCCTCCGGCAGCAGCCGGTCGGAGCCCAGCGAGTACCGCGCCAGCGGGCCGACCAGGTACGTGCGGCCGCCGAGCGTCGAGACCAGCGCCGTCGAGTGCGGCACCTGCGACTCCGTGAAGTGCTCGCCGAACCGGTCGGGCGGGAGGTCGAGGCCACCGCTGGACACGACCCGGCCGCGGTCGATCGCGTACTCGCCCGGCGCCCGGAGCGCGACCAGCTCGGCGTCCACCTCCAGGTCCGGGAAGTCCAGGCCCGCCGCCCAGCGCACCGTGGCCAGGGCGTCCTCTCGGGCCTCTTCCAGCGGGTCGATCAGGTCAGCGAGCGAGCGCCGGTCGGGCGCCCGGTGGAACCCGCCCACGCGCGGGTTGACCGGATGGACGGCCCGGCCGCCCACCACCTCCATCAGGCGGTTGCCGGCCTTCTTCAGGCGCAGCCCCCGGCGCACCACCTCCGGGTGGTCGCGCGCCACCTCCACCACGCTGTCGCAGCCGAGGAAGTCGGGCGCGTGGAGCAGGTACACGTGCAGGGCGTGGCTCTGGATCCACTCACCGCAGTACAGCAGCCGGCGCAGGTCGCGGATCGGCCCGTCGACCACCACCCCGCACGCCGCCTCGATGGCCTGCGCCGCGGTGAGCTGGTACGCCACCGGGCAGATGCCGCAGATCCGGGCCGTGATGTCCACCGGCTCCAGGTACGTGCGGCCGCGCAGCAGCGCCTCGAAGTAGCGTGGCGGCTCGAACACGTCCAGCTCGACACGCTCCACGCGGCCGCCACGAACGCGGACCCGGAGCGCGCCCTCGCCCTCGACCCGGGCGATGTCGCCGACGCGGATCGTGCGGTTCTCAGTGCCCATCCTCATCGTCCCCTTCGCGGAAGGCCGGGGCCCACGCGTTCACGCCGCGGAGCGCCCGTTTCAGGTCGCCGGCCCGTGCGCCCACCCGCTCCCAGGCCGGCCCGAGCGCCGCCGTGGTGGCGGACTCGGCCGGCCCGAAGCAGCCATAGCAGCCGCGGCCGTACGCCGGGCAGATCGCGCCGCAGCCGGCCCGCGTAACCGGACCCAGGCAGGGCACGGACCGGGCGACCAGCAGGCACG
>VBJR01000085.1 GCA_005880175.1 Chloroflexota bacterium | reverse complement strand
AGGACCATGTCCTCCTCGCCGACGGCATCGCCCGGCTGATCGCCGCCCACGGCGACGAGGTGGTGGCGACCGTCGGCGACGCGCCGTCGCTCGTGCCCGCGGTCGGCGCCCACCACCCGGACGTGGCGGTGGTCGACGTGCGCCTGCCGCCCGGGTTCGGCGACGACGGGGTCCGGGCGGCCCTCGAGGTTCGCCGCCAGTGGCCCGCCGTCGGCATCCTGGTGCTCTCCCAGTACGTCGAGACCGTATATGCGCGGGAGCTCCTGACCGCCGGGGGAGGAGGGATCGGCTATCTGCTCAAGGACCGGATCACGCGGCCGGCCGAGTTCGTGGAGGCGCTGCGGCGGGTCGCCGCCGGCGGCGCCGCCTTCGATCCCGAGGTGGTCGGTCAGCTCCTCACCCGGCACCAGGCGGTGACCGGGGTTGAATCGCTGACCGAGCGCGAGCGGGAGGTGTTGGGGCTGATGGCGGAGGGCCGGTCCAACATCGCCATCGCGGCCGGGCTGTCCATCGCGGAGGCCACCGTCGCCAACTCGCCTTCCTGGGCCGCTGAGGCGGACTCAGCCTCTCCTGACCGCCTTATCGCTCGTCTCGATGTCGCGGAGGAAGCGCACCGCGTCGAACCTGGCACGGCACCCGCACGCCGAGCTGGTCGAAGCCGAGCCCGCGCCGGTTCGTGTTCGGCTGCCACTGGTCGCACGGCGCCACGGCCCCGAGGGGTGTCGGGTAAGGGGACGACGTTGCCGCCGTCCCCTCCCGGGCGCGAGGACCGGCCACCGGTCCTGTATCTCGCGGACGGTGGTTCAGTCGCCCGCTTCGCTGCGGTCTTGGAGCCGAGTGTGGTGGCAGGCACGACGCCCGCGGCGGTGCTCGTCGGCGTGCACAGTGCGGTGAGCAGGCCGGGTGACGACCTGCGCGCCCGCGAGTACCTGCCCGGGTTCGATCGACGCCGGTACGCGGCTCACGAGACGTTCTTCGTAGACGAGGTCAGGGCTTGGGCGGAGCGCGAGCTCGGCGTGTCCGTGGAGCGCGATCGGCGGGCGGCCGGCGGTTACTCGAACGGCGCGGTGCTGGCCAGCGCGTTGGGTTGCCGCTACCCGGACCGTTTCGGCGCCGTGGTCGCGTTCTCGCCGGGTCTCGAACCGCCGTTGTCTGGACGTGGTCCGGCGCGCCACTACCTCCTGGCCGGCACCCTGGAGCCCGGGTTCCACCGCGCGACCCGCGCCTGGGCCGCGAAACTGCGCGACCGCGGCGTCGAGGTTGAGGAACGGGAGCGGGTTTGCGGCCACGATCCCCTGATGTGGGAGGAGGAGCTGCCCGCTGCCGTCAGGTGGGCGTTCGGGCGCTCCTGAGCGATCCGTCGCCTGGTCGCCTTGGCCGTTCAGGTCGACACTGCGTGGACTCGTCGTCCGCGTGGGTGAATCCGGGAGATGGCTGGGTCTCGTGTACAGGTGCATCCGCGTCCAGAGCTCCGACCCGTCCGCCCCCCGCCCCGGCCCGCCGCCAGCGGCTTCGACGAGCTGAGCGGGCTCGTGGTGGCTCCGGTATGCGGTGGCGAGCCTGGCATGCTCCAGGATCGCGTCGCGTGTCACAAACGCGGGTCTCCCTGTGCGGCACGCGGAGACTCGCGAGCTCGGTGCCGATCAGCATCTACCTCCGCGGCGCACACCACTCCGGAGCGGTTCGGGGATCGGGTCCTCCCGGATAGCGCCACCAGACGTCCCACCGTGCCAGCTGTTGGTTCCATGTCGCTTCCAGGATCTCGGGTTGCATCCCCTCGACGTGGCTGGGCGACCCGACAGCCGCGATGGCCCTGGACGACGAAGGCGGCGGCCTCATCAACACATCCCTCACCAGGCCACCATCGGATCGGACAGAATATGGTGTGGCATCTGACGATGAGCTGCTGGTATTCAGCGGCTCCGCTTCTCCGAAGCTGACTCAGGCGATCTGTGCTCGCCTCGGTGTGCCTGTCGGGAAGAGCGAGGTGATCCGGTTCTCCGAGGGCACTCTGTTCGTGCGTATCGGCGAGAACGTTCGCGGTCGGGACGTGTTCCTCGTCCAGTCGACCGTCTTCCCGGCCAACGACCACTTCATGGAGGCGCTCTTCTGGGTCGATGCATTCAAACGAGCAAGCGCCGCCTCCGTCACCGTGCTCATTCCCTACTTCAGCTATGCCAAGGGGGACAAGAAGGACGAACCCCGGGTCTCAATCCGGGCGCGGGTCTGCGCCGACTCACTGGAGGCGGCGGGCGCCGACCGAATAGTCGCCGTCGACCTGCACGCACCTCAGTTGCAGGGCTTCTTCCGCGTACCTGTCGACGATCTCCAAGCACGTCCAACGCTGTGCGATGCGGTCGTCGTGGAAGGTATCGAATCACCGGTCGTGGTATCACCTGACGAGGGCTTCGTCAAGCGAGCAACGATGTTCGCCGATCGCCTGGACAGCTCACTGGCGATCGGCCACAAGCGAAGACGTGGCCACGACGAGCGAGCAGAGCTAGTCGAGCTGATTGGCGAGGTCGAGGGTCGGTCGTGCCTCGTAGTCGACGATTTCATCATCTCCGGCATCACCTTGATCAAGGTGGCCGAAACACTGATGGCCAGGGGCGCAACCCGGGTGATGGCGGCAATCACACATGGCGTATTCAACGCCAGCGCCGCTGAACGCCTCGATCACAGCCCGATCGAGCGCATCTATGTGACCGATACGATCGAGAACCATCCGTTTCCCCTGCCGTCCAAGACGCGGGTCGTCGGCATCGCGCCTCTCCTTGCAGAGGCCATCCTCCGCATCCAACGGCGAGAGAGCATCAGCGTCCTGTTCCGAGACTGACGATCCCCTCGCCATCCGCAGATCCCGAGGATTCGCCGATCCGGGGCGAGTGGCGGCGATCACCTGGTAAACCCGGCGGTACCTCCGTCACGTGGAGCGATGACGCCGAGCGGGCTCATGTGCGCGGCGAGGTCGGAGGGCCAGCGCGGCGTCGCGATGGGCTGCACCCAGCCGGGCGCCGGGATGGGGAAGACGACCGGCAGCCCGGCCACCGCCGGGGGCGGCTCGGCCAGGCTCAGCACCTCGTCCGCGCAGGCGAGACGGCGGCCGTAGACGGTGGCGCCAGCATGGGTTTGCCGTGCCATCCGTTCTGGCTGATCATCGGGCTGTTCGTTCTCGGTGTCCCGACCGTGCTCGTTGCCCCGCTGGTCTCGGCCGTGCAGAGAGGCCGGACGCAACGCCCGGCAGCGTATGAGTAGCCCTAAGTCAAGCCGCCGGCTGGAGGAGCGCCTGAAGGGCGCGGTGCTGAGCCGGGTCGTAGGGCGTTCCGTTCTGCCAGCAGTGCCAGATCACGAACAGCCAGGCGCGGGCGAGGATGCGGACGGCATGGGGGTGGTCGTGGCCACGGCCTGTGGCGCGGCGGTAGAGGTCGGCAGCCCAGGGGTTGGCGCGGATGGAGTCGCCGGCGAAGTCGCAGATGGCGTCGCGGAGCTGCTTGTCGGCAGCCCAGCGGAAGCCGACCGCACGGAACTTGCCGGACTGGCGAGTGCTGGGCGCGACGCCAGCCAGGCAGGCCAGCGATTCTGGGGTCGGGAAGCGGGCGCGGCAGTCGCCGATCTCGGCCAGCAGGCGGCGGCGCGCACGGTGCCGGCGCCGGCCAGGCTGGTGAAGATGTGGGCGTCGGCGTGGAGGGCGAGCTGCTCGTCGATCTGCTCGGAGAGGAGCTTGATCTGCTGGACCACGGTGCCCAAGGCGGCCAGGAAGGCGCGGGTGACGTGGACCTGGGCGGCACCCTCGGCGCCGGTGGCGCCCCTGGGCGCGGCCGTGAGCCGTGCCTGCAGGGTCGCTGGAGCGACCCGGCCGCAGTAGCCGACGCTGGCCAGCCAGGCGGCCATGCGCCTGGAGGAGAGCCAGTCGGCGCGCTCCTGGCAGTCGAAGCGGGCGAGGAGCGCAGGCTGATCGGGCTGTCGATGTCGGCGAACAGGCCGACGGCGCCCGGGAAGGTGCGCTGGAGGTGAGCGCGCAGCTGGTTGGCGAGGGCGATGCGGTGGGCGACCAGGTCCTTGCGAGCCCGGCAGGCGGCCCTCAGGGCCACGGTAGCCGGGCTGTCGGGCACCAGCGGGCGCAGCCGGGCCCGGTCGGTGCGGAGGGTGTCGGCGAGGACGAAGGCGTCGAAGCGGTCGTCCTTGTTGCCGGCCGAGCCGTAGCGGGAGCGCAGGTTCTTGAGCTGGTTGGGGCTGATGACGACGACGGTCAGGCCGGCCTCGAGGAGGCCCTCCACGACCGGACCGTCGGGCCGTTCGATGGCGACCTCGTGGGCCCCGTTCTTGGCGAGCCGGCGGACCAGGTCGCGGATGCCAGCGGCGGTGTGGGCGACGGTGAACCGCTCGACCACCTGGCCGCCAGCATCGACGATGGCGACGGCGTGGTCGTCGCGAGCCCAGTCCACGCCAGCGGTCCGGTGACCCGGCCCGGTGGCAGGAAGGGTGGTCTTCGACGCATGCTGCATATCAGCCTCCTCGCTGCTGGACCCAGTGGGGAGGCCCCCTATTCACGGTGCCGGGACGCGGCTGCCAGTCCGCTCACCGTTCGGCGCTCGACGGCGCTCAGCCCGAGCTCGGCGTCTCGGCCATCGGCTGGAGACGGGCGCAGCCGGCGGGGTACCGCTGCCACCCGTTCTTGCGCACGTAGCCACGCGCCCGCTCCCATGACCGACGCTGCCCGAACCGACCCGCGATCCGGGCCAGCATCTCCCCAAGCCCTGCCTCCCACGCCCGGAGGTCTACGCCATCTGCGGCGGCCGCCGCCTCTCCGAGTCGTGACACACCCGAAGGGGTGTGTTCGCCGCATCGACATGTCGAAAACGGTTCGCCGACTCCGACGTCCCCTGCGAAAGGCCCGAGCGGGGCCGCCAAGCACGAGGAGTACGCGACATCCTTCGACCACCACCACTTCCACATGGTGCTCCGGCAGCAGCAGGTGATCCGGTCCGACCGACTGGCGGCCCACGAGCAGGCCGCTCGCGTCGCTCAGGTGCTGTCTGAGCTGTGGCGGGCGCTCCGGCGGCTGACCCAGCAGGAGGCCCCAGAGACTACGCTGCGGCCGAGGAGGATCGCATGAAGTACCTGCTGCTGATCTGCCTCGATCGGTCGATCGAGGTGAGCCCCGAGGAGGAGGCCAACGCGGGGGCGTGGGTGGCCGAGATGGAAGGTCGCGGCGTCCGCATCATGGGCTCCAAGGTGGGGCCCGCCGGGGATGCCACGTCGATCCGCGTGCGCGAGGGCGAGCTGCAGCTCACCGACGGGCCCTTCGCCGAGGCCAAGGAGCAGATGGCCGGCTTCGACCTGATCGACTGCGCGGACTTGGACGAGGCGATCGAAGTCGTGTCGAAGCACCCGGTCGCGCGGCTCGGGACGATAGAGCCGGCGATGCCGGGCATGGCGGCCGCCACCGACAGCAGCTCGCCGACGCGCTGCCGCCAGCGCAGGCCGGCCATGTTCGCCAGCACCTCGCCCACGAAGCGCTCGCGGTCGCGCGCCGGCAGCAGCAGGGTGAGAAGGCCGACCAGGCGGGCGGCCAGGCCAGCGCCAGGTTAGGCGCTGCGGGACCGGGCGACCCTGGCCAGCCACAACGCGAGCAGGCCACGCCCAGTTGCCCATCACCTCGGCCACGAACCGCCGCGTTACTTGGTGACCAGCGCCTCGTCGAGGGAACGCTCGAGCGTCCGGAGCGAATCTGCCGGAACGGGCGCCTCCTCGATCCAACCGAACATGGCGTCGACGATGCGGCGCCAGGCCGTGACCTGCCGCTCCATGGCCGAGCCCCAGTACTTCTTCGACCAGCCCGCGCCCGCGAGCCAGCCGGCGATCCCGCAACAGAGCACCCCGGTGCCCAGCATCATCCAGCCCAGCAGCCCGTTGGGTTTCAGGCCCGTGAGCGTGAACACACCCAGACCCAGATTCACGACCGTTAATCCGGGCAGGATCACTCGGTAGAAGATGATCCCGCGACGCCTCCTATCCATACGAATCCCTTCCCCGTACTTGGTATCGGCGACGCCAGCATGCACTGCGGAGCGAGACAGGCGTATGGGACTTCTGTCCCGAATGGGTTGCGACTTCCCCAAGGGGAGCCGGATCGTGGAGCAGCCGGTCGACGCCGTCCTGGTCGACGTCCATCTGGGCGCGCCCGTGGACGGGTTCGAGGTGTCCCAGATGCTGACCACGCCGCGACCGCGACCTGATGATCGCGCTCACGAGCGGTCTGGTGGACGAGCAGCGGCTGGCGTTCCACGAGGAGAACGGGGGCCCGCCAGCACGCGCTCAGGCTGCGCGAGCGCGAGGTGCTGGCCGGGCGGAGGCGGCGATCGGGGCGGCCGAACTGCTCTCGCGGCTTCGCCAGCGCGGAGCGCCCGGCGGGGAGAGTAGGTGATCTGGGACCACCGCTCCCCGAAAGATGGTCAATTCTGACCATTGACTTGAGTTTTCCCAAGCGGTTTAGTTCATATTGCCCAGCAGAAGGGGTGTCGGTCCAATTGATTCGCAAGGTACCGGACCTCTTGATATGATTGGGTTTTCGAAGGTGTGAGATTACCGCCCGCGAGGGGGAACGCGCGGCATGTGCATAGGAGGGCCACGCACGCTTGCCGTTTCCAGCGGAGCTCGAGGAGTTCGACAGCACGGCGGCCCATGGCCAGCGGTCAGGGCGCGACGGGGGGCTGAAGGATTTCGCCCGGCGGGCTGAGAGCAAGGTCAAGCGCGAGTTGGCGCGCGAGCTGCACGACTCGGTCGCGCAGATCCTGACGCTGATGGTCGTCGACATGGAGAACTTCAAGCTCGACCAGGCCGGCCAACATCAGGTGGTCGAGAAGGTCGACAGCCTGCAGGAGTCCACGCGAGCGGTCCTGCACAACCTGCGCCAGGTCCTCTACGACCTCCGCGAGGAGCCGTCCACGGAGAGCGGCTTCGTGCTGCAAGTGCGGGCGCTCCTGCTCCGCTTCGAGGGTGCGACCGGCATCCGTTCGATGCTCAAGGTGTCGTCCGAGTGGCCCTCGCCGCTGTCGGCGGCGATGGCGCACAACCTGTACCGGATCGTCGAAGAGGCGCTCAACAACGTCCGCATGCACAGCGGCGCCGGCCGCGTGGACGTCCTGCTGGCGGCCAACGGTGACGGCGTGCAGCTGACGGTGCAGGACGACGGGCGCGGGCTGTCGCCCGGCGAGGGCGGCAGGAGGCTGGGAATGGGAATGATGGGCATGCGCGAGCGCGCCGTCCTGCTCGGCGGCGAGCTGGACGTGACCAGTACCGGTAGCGGGGGAACCACCGTCAAGGCTGTCGTCCCCACGGCAGCCAAGGAGATAACCAGTTGACCACGACCACAACCACGGTGCGCACGCTGATCGCCGACGACCAGACGCTCTTTCGCGTAGGCCTGGCGCGGCTACTCGAGGAGGACGATCGGGTCGAGATCGTCGGCCAGGCTGGCGATGGCGCGGAAGCAGTCAAGCTCGCCGGATCGCTGAAGCCTGACGTCGTGCTCATGGACCTGAAGATGCCCAACCTCGACGGGATCGAGGCGACGCGCCAGATCGCGGCCGCCTACCCCGGCGTCAAGGTCCTGCTCCTCACCACGTTCGAGGCGGACAACCACGTCATCCAGGCGCTCAAGGCGGGCGCCAGCGGGTACATCCTGAAGGACTCCAGGCCCGACTCGATCGTCTCCAGCCTGCTGGCCGTCATGGCCGGCGAGCGGGTGATGGCGAGCGCGGTGGCGAACCGGGTCCTCGAGATGCTGACCGGGACCACGACGCCGAAGGAGTTCTACGACGGGCTCACTGGCCGCGAGGTCGAGATCCTGAAGCTGCTGGCGAGCGGCATGGCGAACAAGCAGATCGCGTACAAGCTGAAGATCAGCGAGAAGACGGTTCGCAACCACGTCAGCAACATGTACGAGAAGCTGAACATCTACGACCGCTCGCAGGCCGTCCTCTACGCGGTCCGCAAGGGCCTGGTCGAAATCTGACTGCTTAGAGGGCCGTTGGTGCGCAAACGGCCCTTCTCGGGTCGACCAGCCCTCTTTCCCGGGCTCGGTGCCGAAGACGAGGCCGCTGGGGCTGGTGAAGCGTGGGAGGGTGACGCGCTGGGCGCCGGTCCGCCAGAGGCACGGGAATGAGGCTGCATCATTCAGCAGGCTGCGGCCAAGGGCGCGTCGATAGGCTCCGATGGCCGGCCGGATGAACTACCTGTGATCTCATGACCAGGCCAACGCGGCCTGGTCACTGGCAGGCTCCGTACACCTCCGGGGACGTGGCGGCGCCAGCCGTGGCGGGGTCGGCACCGCCTCGACGCCATCGGCGGCCGGATCACGTGGTCAAGTACACGCGACAGCGCGAGGTCGACCGCACGCCCACGAAGAGTGGGTCGAAGGCCTCTCGCTGGCCGGCGCGCTGGACCTGGACGCCGACGGCCGGATCGTGGTGAACGGCGCGCTGGAGCCCCAGCGCGCCGTTCGTGCTCGCTGCCGGAGCCCAGCTGCTGGACGGGCAGACGCCCGCGGGTACCGGAGGGCGGCGCGGCGCGCGCGACCCCGCCTGCGGGGCGAGCATCCGCACGATCTTCGCGGCGAGGGTGCACTGCGGCTCTCGGAAGTGCCTCCAGCCACTGCCCAGACACGCTGCCGCGAACCGAAATACTTCGGTCGGCTGAACGGCACGCTCGTGGCGGGCCCGGTGGCGGCGGTGGACGGCACGGCGACGGCGTCAGGCGGCGCGCCGTCGACCGCGACGCGGGGCACGCGCGTGCGTCCCTCCGGCTGGCGCGGGTCGGCCCTGAGGGCCATGGGGCAGGGCGGCGGGCGCGTACTGCCAGCTCCCGGTCCCGAGGAGCAGCTCGAGGTCGAGCTCGGGCAGGTCGGGCCCGCCCTGGCTGCGGAGCCGCCGCCACAGGACGGCGTCGTCCGGCGTGACGAGGGTGAGGGCGCGACCGTCGTTGCCCATCCGGGCGGTGCGGCCGACCCGGTGCGTGAGCGACTCGGCCGTGTCGGGCAGGTCGTAGTTCACCACCAGGCAGACGTGGCTGATGTCCAGCCCCCGGGCGGCGACGTTGGTGGCCACCAGCACGGCGCCGCGCCCCGAGCGGAAGAGCGACATCGCCCGGTCGCGGGCCGACTGCGACATGTTGCCCTGGAGCTCCACCGCGTCGTGCCCGAGCTTGCGGAGGTCCCCGGCCAGCCTGGCCACCCCGTGCTTGGTGCGCCCGAAAACGATGACGCCCCGGTTCGGCCGCAGCACCTGGCTCAGGGTGGAGAGCTTCGCCGACCGCTCGACGCGGACCAGCGCGTGCTCCAGACGCGGCCTGGTCACCGTGCCGGCGACGCGGACCCTGACGGGATCCACCAGGTGACGGCGGATCATCGTCCCCACCCAGTCGGGCATCGTCGCCGAGGCCAGGATCATCTGCGGACGCTGCGTCAGCGCCAGGAGGCGCTCGACCGCGGGCGCGAAGCCGGAGTCCAGCATCTCGTCCGCCTCGTCGAGCACCAGGTAGCGGACGTGCGAGAGCGTCAGCAGCCCGCGCTCGATCATGTCCAGGAGCCGGCCCGGGGTTCCGACGACGACGTCGGGTCGCCGCCGGAGCGCGGTGGTCTGGGCGCCGTAGCCCACGCCGCCGTACAGGGTGGCGGAGCGGCCGGCGGCCAGCCCGCGGTACACGGCGTCTACCTGCGCGGCGAGCTCGCGCACCGGTGTGACCACCAGGGCTCGCGGACCGGGTCCCTGGCGCGCCAGCCGTTCCACCATCGGGAGCAGGTAGGCCAGGGTCTTGCCGGACCCGGTCGGCGCCTCGATGACGACGTCGCGACCGCCGAGCAGGGGCGGGATGGTCTCGATCTGGACCGGCACCGGGATATCGATGCCTTGCCTGGTGAGTGCGGCGCGGCTGCGGTCACCAACGCCGAGTTCTTTGAAGGTTGACAGAGTAGTTCAGAGTCTCCATATGTGCTCTCGAACCTCTCCCCGGGCCCGACGTCGAGGGCCCGTTCGAGAACAGAGGAGGACTCCACAACGCACATCCTCGAATGAGAATGCTGCTCACAGACTATCACAGCCTGGAGATCGACGATGCCGACGTGTATGGAGCGGGTCCGGGCCCGGCGGAATTGTTCCCGCAGATGCTCATCCGTCCGGCCTGAGCATCACTGTTCCCCATGGAGGCCGTAGAGTGGTGGTACTGGCTGGAGCGCCAGTGTCCCAGGTTGCGCATGTTCCTTCTCCTGTGCGCCGTCCGGGCTTGCCGGAGGCGAGAAGGTCAGGAGATCCAGGATGGTGGACCGATCCGGCAGGCACAGTGTTGAACGGCAGAACGTCCTCGTGGTGAACGACGACGACATCGGGTTCGCCTCCCACCGGAGGAGGCTGGAGGCCCGGGGATACCACATCACCAAGGCGTCGGACCCGGACGTCGCTCTCGACGTCGCCCAGCAGACCCAGCCTCGGGTCATCTTCCTCGCCGTCGAGCACGTGGGCTCGGAGCGAACGCCATTCCTGGTGGCGCTGCGACGCGACGACCGGACGCGACACATCCCGGTCACGGTTGTGTCGCGTGGTCACGATGACTTGCTCGAGCGTCTGGGCCTGAGAGTTCGCGTACTGATTTGCAATAGGAGACGGCGTCGATGACCGAACCAGGCTGGTATTACAAGGAGCGCATCGAGGGCGAGCTCAAGCGGCTCGGAGCCCTGACCTGGCGCTATCAGGACGACCGGGATCGCTACCGGGATGTCCAGCAGGCGGCTCCGGCCGACGTGGAGCTCACCTCGGACGTGTACGGCGCGGTCCTGGGTCAGGCGGAGGACGTCCTGGCCACCCTCAGCCGCCTCAACGACGGCATCGGCGACGACCGGATCGCCGAGGCGCTCCTCCGACAAACGCCCCCCGAGCACCCCTGATCCCCGTGGCCCAGAGCCGCGAGCTCGGATGACCGGGAGCCGCCATACTGGGTCCATGGGACTGCGCCACCTGCTCCGCCGGCTCCGCCCCCAAAGGAGCGACCGTTCCGCCGCCGAGCGGGACCGGTACGACGTCGCCGAACGCGTCGAGGATGAGACGCAGGCGCACTACCGTTCAGTCACGAATACCGACGCCAGGGGAAGACCGTCGAAGCGCTCCGGCTCCTCCACGCGGAGGTCCTGACCGCAGGCGCGGGACCGGGCGGCTGTGGAGAGGCGGGCCCGAGCGTGGCTCGGCCCGCCTCTTTCGCGTCTCCTCGCCGCCAGCGGGCCAGTCGTGCGCTCAGTGCTGCTTGCGGGCCACGGCTACCGCGCCGCCGTTGCTCGCCGGCTCGATCTCACCGCTGGGCTCGACGACCGGAGTGGTGGCTAGCCTGGTGTCTTCGAGCTCAGCACGGAGCATGAGGAGCCCTTGGTTGGCCTCTTCGAGCTCCCTGCGATCGACCTGGACGTGATCGTCCAGGTGGTGCGGGGCCGGCGTGGACCATCTTGCCGCCCGCGTCCTGGTGCCGGCCCCTGCCCGCGAACGCGACGCTGAGCACGTCGCCCGCGGCGCCCGGCTCCATCAGGAAGACGGCCGCACTTCATCGTGATCTGGGAGCCCGGGTTCGAGCAGCTCCTCGCCGCCTCTACCCGCCGCCGGTTCCCTCCTCGCGACGCTGCTCCAGGTCCCTGAGGAGCCGCTCCGCGGCGCGCAGGACGCCACGGTAGCTGGTCGTCGCCTCCAGCTCGAGCAGGTGCTCTGCCTCCCGAACGGCCTCGATCAGCCTCCTGAGCGCGTGGTAGAGCGCGAGGCGCTCCTGCCGCAGATCGGGAATGACCTGCGCCTCGTACCGGTCGAAATCCATTCGCATCAGCACGAGCCGGTCCATCTCGTCTCGTTCGACAACGACCTTGTCATTCATCGCCAGCGCCATTCGCAGGCCTCCGGGGACCGGTCGGGAAGCGGCCAAGACGATCCCATGATCTTGGTGGCGGTGGCGGTCGCCGGCACCCGCCACGGTGACAGAGTCCCGGCGACCCCAGCCCGCATACCGGGGAAGGGGTCGGGACCGGCCAACCACTCTCAGCTTGACGTCCGTGCGACCGCCGGCACCATCCTTCAAACGAATGAGATTTCGCCCGCGCCTCAGCCGGATTCCACCGAACAGTCGGCGACTCGGCGCCACGTCCGCCACCGTCGGTGGAATCCGGCTCATGTAGGGACAATGCGGGCGGTTTCCTTTCCTCGTCGTGGTCGAGGACGGCATGGCCACGACCGTCGGACTTGACGTGCCGCTGGACACCAGCCGGGGCGGTGTGCTGCGATGGCCTCGGCCCCGGCTGGTCCGGGGGGTGGCGACGAGCTTCGGCTCTGG
>VBJR01000084.1 GCA_005880175.1 Chloroflexota bacterium | reverse complement strand
GTCGGCGAACTGGAGCTCCGCGATCGGCCGCATGCCCCGCACCGCCATGCCGATCGCCGCCCCGACGATGGCGGCCTCCGCCAGCGGCGTGTCGATGACGCGGCGCTCGCCGAACCGCTCCAGGAGGCCCGCCGTGGCCCGGAACGCGCCGCCCAGGGCCCCGATGTCCTCGCCGAGCAGCACGACGCGGGGGTCGTCCGTAAGCTCGTCCTCCAGTGCCGCGCGAACCGCTTCCAGGTAGTTGACCTCGGCGGTGACCTGGGTGACCACGTGCGCGGAACAGGATAGTCCGTGGGGTCCGCGGCCACGGGCGACCCGGGTGGTGCGCATGCGCGGCCTGGCGATTTGGCACACTATTCACCGATGTCGGTGGCTCGCATCAGGGGCATGCGTGACCTGGAGACGCGCGAGGTGCGCCGGCTGCCGGAGCGGATCGAGACCGCGCAGCGCCACGCCTCCGTCGACGACGAACAGCTCTGCCGGCTGATGGGCTGGCGTCTCACCGATCTCATGGCTGTCAAGTCGGGCGAGCGCATCCCGACGCCGTCCGAGATGCGGGCGCTGTACGGCGTGTTCGGCAAGAGCAGCCGGGGCACGCTCCAGACGCGCTGGCTCAACGGCACCCGGCCACCGCTGCGGCCCGCGGACTGGGTGATCCTGGGCGACCAGGCGGAGATCACCGACGCCGATCGGCTGCAGGTCGAGAACCGGCAGCTCCAGGAGCGCATCCGCGAGCTGGAGGAGCGGCTGGAGGCCTGCCGGCGGCTCGAGGACAGCCTCCAGGCGGTCACCCGCAGGCTCGTCCGCCGCTGAGTCTGTCAAGCAATCCCATTGACGGGCTCGTGCCAGACAGCTAACGTTGACTCTGCCACGGCGGGGCTTGGATAGGGCAAGGGGAAGGGTTATCGGACGGGGAACCGTCCGAGGTGCCAGGGGGAATCCAGCACGCCAAGGGGGGGGTGCGGCCGGTCCGTCGGTTACGGGCCGGCCGTCAACTACGCTTTCGAGGTGGAGTCGGACCTCACGGGCAGGCTGGCCAGCTACCTCTCCGCGCAGCTCGGGGCCGACGTGCGCGTGACCGGCCTGGCCCGGCTGCCCGGCGGCGCCAGCCGGGAGACGTGGGCCTTCGACGCCGAGGTGGACGGCCGCGTCCTGCGTCTGGTGCTGCGCCGCGACCCTCCCGGGCGGCCCGGCGTCCACGACTGCGGGCACGAGCTGCGGCTGCTCCGCGCCGCGGCCGCGGCCGGCGTCCCGGTGCCCGCCGCGCGCTGGGGCGAGTCCCGCCCCGACGTCCTCGACACGCCGTTCGTGGTCATGGACCGCGTCGAGGGCGAGACGATCCCGAGACGGATCCTGCGCGAGCCCGCGCTGGCCGCGGCCCGGGACCGGCTGGTGGGCCAGTGCGCGGCGGCGGCCGCCGCCGTCCACCGCATCGACCGCGCCGGCCTCGGCTTCCTGGGCGAGCCGCGGACGCCGGCCCAGCTCGTCGCCGCCCAGCGCGACACGCTCGACGCGCTGGGCGAGCCGCACCCCGTGTTCGAGCTGGCCCTGCGCTGGCTGGCGGAGCGGACGCCGGCGGCCCGGCCGCCGGCCGTGGTCCACGGCGACTTCCGGATCGGCAACGTCATCGTGGACGCCGGCGGCCTGCGCGCCGTGCTGGACTGGGAGCTGGCCCACGCCGGCGACCCGGCCGAGGACCTGGGCTGGTTCTGCGTGCGGGCCTGGCGTTTCGGCCAGGACCGGCGCCCGGCCGGCGGCCTGGGCGCCCGGGAGGAGCTGCTGGACGCGTACCGGGCGGCCGGCGGGGCCGGCGTGGACGCCGCCGACCTGCGCTTCTGGGAGGTCTACGGCACCCTGCGCTGGGGCGTCATGTGCCTCATCCAGGCGGCGGCGCACCTGACCGGCGCCGTGCGCAGCGTCGAGCTGGCCGCGATCGGCCGGCGCGCGTGCGAGATGGAGTGGGCGCTGCTGGAGCTGGTGGCGTGACGCTGCAGGACCGGCCCACGGCCGTCGAGCTGCTGGACGCGGTCGCCGGCTTCCTGGAGCGGGACGCGGCGCCGGGCCTGGACGCCCGGCTCCGGTTCCACGCCCGCGTGGCCGCCAACGTGCTCCGCATCGTCGGCCGGGAGTGGGAGCTGGGGCCGGCGCAGGCCGGGCGGCAGCGGGCGCTGCTGGCCGGCCTGCTGGGCCGCGACGGCGAGCCGGCGGAGCTGTGGGCCGAGCTCGCCCGCGCCATCCGCGCCGGCGCGCTCGACGAGCGGCGCCCCGAGCTTCTCGCCGTGCTGCGCGAGATCACCGCCCTGAAGCTCG
This sequence comes from Chloroflexota bacterium, assembly GCA_005880175.1. Next base: position 2,975 of record VBJR01000084.1, on the reverse strand, counting down.
CGATCGCCAACCCGGGATACACGGAGGGCACCTGATGGACGACGGAATCACCCCGGAGGTGCGCGAGCTGCGCGCGCGGATGCGGCGGTTCATCGACGAGGAGGTGATCGCTCGCGAGCCCGACCTGCTGGCCCGCGACGGCAGCGGCCGGGCCGTGCTGGAGGAGCTGAAGGCGTCGGCGAAGGCGCAGGGCCTGTGGGCGCTGGGCCACCCGAAGGAGATCGGCGGCGGCGGCGTCCCGTTCATGCCGTTCGTCTACCTGAACGAGGTCATCGGGCGCTCGGAGTTCGGCCAGGCGGCGGTCGGGACGCTGTCGATGCAGGACTCGATCATGCTGCACCTGCACGCCAGCGACGAGCAGCGGCGGCGCTGGCTCGACCCGCTGGTGGCGGGCGAGCTCTACCCGTCGGTCGGCCTCACGGAGCCCGAGGTGGCCGGCTCGGACCCGACGCTGATGCAGACCACCGGCCGCCTGGAGGGCGGGGAGTGGGTGATCGACGGCCACAAGTGGTTCACGACGGGCGCCAACCGGGCCGCCTTCACCACGGTGTTCTGCAAGACGGACCCCGACGCGCCCCGGCACCTCCAGTTCTCGTCGGTCATCGTGCCCACCGACACCCCGGGCTACGAGATCGTGCGGGTGATCCCCGTGATGGGCGACGACGACGGCGTCCACGGCTCCCACTGCGAGGTGCGCCTGAACGGTGTGCGGGTGCCGGAGTCCAACCTGCTGGGGCCGCGCGGGCAGGGCTTCGTGATCGCCCAGCAGCGCCTCGGCCCGGGCCGGATCTTCCACTGCATGCGCTGGCTCGGCCAGGCCGAGCGCGCGTTCGACCTCATGTGCCAGCGAGCCAACTCGCGGTACGCGCACGGCTCGCTGCTGGCCGACAAGGGCGAGGTCCAGCGCTACGTGGCGGAGTCGGCCGCCCAGATCCAGGCCTGCCGGCTGATGACGCTGGACGCGGCGCGGGTCATGGACTGCGGCGGCGAGGCGCGCGTGGAGATCAGCCTGATCAAGTTCCACGGCGCCCGGATGCTGCACGACGTGATCGACCGGGCGATCCAGGTCCACGGCGCGCTCGGCCTGACCGGCGACACGCCGCTGGAGCGGATGTACCGCAACGCGCGCGGCGGCCGCATGTACGACGGGCCGGACGAGGTGCACCGCATGGTCGTGGCCAGGCGGCTGCTGAGGCACCCCGACAGCGCGCCGTGGGCGTTCTGACGGGTCAGCGCCCCTCTCGCGCGCGGATGTGGGGCCGGCGCAGCGGTGGCACCGTCGCCGGCGGCTGGCGGCGCGGCGGCAGCTCGGCGAGGACTTCGGTGGTCACCTCCGCGATGCGGGCCACGGCGCGCTCGAACGCCTCGTCGGTGGCCGGGGTCGGGTGGGTGACGCCCGTGACCTTGCGCACGTACTGGCGGGCGGCGCCCTCGATCTCCTCGGCCGTCGCCGGCGGCTCCAGCCCGCGGAGGGTGGTGATGTTGCGGCACATGCTCGCCATCGTATGAATGTGGGCGGGATGAGCGGCGACCCCCGGGACGAGTCGCCCGAGCAGCGCGTGGACCGCAACCTGGCGGAGCTGCTCCAGGAGCTGCGCGTGGCGCTGCCGGGCGTGCAGGTGCTGCTCGCGTTCCTCCTCGTCGTCCCGTTCAACCAGCGCTTCGGGATGGCCGACGCGGTCGTGCGCGTGACGTACTTCCTCACCCTGGTGCTCACGACGGCGGCCACCGTCTTCCTGATCGCGCCGTCGTTCCACCACCGCTGGCGGTTCCGGCAGCAGCAGAAGGAGCGCGTCGTGCTGGTCGGCAACGGGCTCGCCCGGGTCGGCCTGGTCCTGATGGCGCTCGCGATCACCGGCGTGATCCTGCTCGTCACCGAGTTCCTGTTCGGGCCGCTCCTCGCCGGCGTCACGACCGCCGTGGTGGCGGGGCTGTTCGTCGGGGTCTGGTACGTGCTTCCGCGGCGCTGGCGGCGGCTGGCCGACCGCGAGGTCAGCCAGGCAGGCGGAACGCCTCCGGCTGGCCCCCGTCCACGTCCGTGAACCCGTAGGCCCGGGCCAGGTCGCCGGCGGTCAGGACCTCGCCGGTCCGGCGCAGGACGGCCGGGTCGCCGGCCAGGGCGGCCACCGCCCGGCCCAGGTACTCGGGCGACTCGGTGCCCGACAGGTCGAACGGCTCGGCGGTGTGGGCGGCCATGACCCGCTCCGTGCGCATGAAGCCGGGCGCGATCGCGACGGCAGCCACGCGGTGTGGCCGCAGCTCCTCGCCCATCACGTACGCCAGCCGCACCAGCGCCGCCTTGGCGACGTCGTAGACGGCGTTGCCGAGCGGCCGCCCGAACGCCCACGCGATCGTGCTGGCGACCAGCCCCGGCCGGTCGACCGCCGTCCGCGCCAGCAGCAGCGGGGCCGCGAGCTGGGCCATGACCAGGTGAGCCCGCACGCCGGCCGTGAACATCGCGTCCCACCGGGCTCGCGGCTGCTCCCAGAACGGGACCGTGAACGTGCGGTAGTCGTGGCCCTCGTAGCCGCCCCAGGCGTTGTTCACGAGCACGTCGAGCCGGCCGTCCTCGCGGCGCACCCGCTCGACCAGGGCCTCGACGTCGGCGTCCACCGTGTGGTCGCAGCGGACCGCGACCCCGGTCCCGCCGCGCCGGGCGACCTCGTCCGCCGTGTCGTCGATCGTCCCCGGCATGTCCTCGGTGGTCCGGGCGCCGCGCACGCTGCGACCGGTCACGTACACCTTGGCCCCGGTCTCGCCGAGGACCGCGGCGATCGAGCTGCCGGCGCCCCGGCTGGCGCCGGTGACGATGGCGACGGCGCCGCGCAGGTCGGGTGGGCTCCACGTCTGGTCGGGCATCGCCCAATGGTAGAGAACGTGCGTTCGGATCGGCGCGGTATCTCGACGTGGTATTGACTTCTCGATGAAGGTTCGCCTGCAGTTCTTGATCCCGGGCGTCCTGCTGCTGCTGATCG
>VBJR01000083.1:17647-23548 GCA_005880175.1 Chloroflexota bacterium | reverse complement strand
TCCGTGCCGGTCCCCGGCTGGGCGCCGCTGCCGCTGCACAGCTCGCACGTGACCAGGCGGGCCACGTCGATCTCCCGCTCGACGCCGGTGAAGGCCTCCTCGAACGTGATCGTCAGGTCGTACCGGAGGTCGTCGCCGCGGGCCGCCCGCCGGCCGCGGGTGCCGAGCCCGCCGCCGAAGAACGTGTCGAAGATGTCGCCGAAGCCGAAGCCCTCGAAGCCGGAGTACCCGCCCGCCGCCCCCTGGCCCACTCCGGCGTGCCCGAACATGTCGTAGCTGCGCCGCTTCTCGGGGTCCGAGAGCACCTGGTACGCCTCGCTGCACTCCTTGAACCGCTCGGCCGCCTGCGGATCGTCCGGGTTCCGGTCCGGGTGGAACTGCATGGCGAGCCTGCGGTACGCGCTCTTCAGCTCGTCCGCGGAGACATCGCGGCTGACGCCGAGGACTTCGTAGTAATCGCGCTTTATTGCCACCCTAGAGCAAGCGGGGGCAGGCCCCCCCTTCCAGAACCCCCCGTCCGTCCGTGGCGTTGGGGGCGCCTACGGCGCATCGCTCCGCGTCTGAGGACGACGTCCGGCGATCTCGGGATGACGGACTCGCACGCCCGGCGGAGCCGAGCCTTGCGACCACGCCGGCCCCTCTGACTTGCCTCACTGCTTCGGTTCTCGCGTTCACCTGGGAAGCTCCGTGATCTCAGGCGGGCGGTCTCGCCACCTTCACCAGCGCTGGCCGCAGAACCCGGTCGTGCATCCGGTAGCCGGCGCGCAGCTCGGCCACGACCGTGTCCTCGGGATGCTTGGCCGTCTCCTCGGAGGCGACCGCCTCGTGCTGCTTGGGGTCGAACGGCGCGCCCAGCGACTCGATGCGCTCGACGCCGACGGAGCCCAGCACCTCCTCCAGCTTCTGGAACGTGAGGCGCACGCCCTTGAGCCAGCCCTCGTCGACGCCCTCGGGCGCGTGGCTCAGCGCGCGGTCCGCGTCGTCGAGGACGGGCAGGAGCCGCTCCGCCACCGTCGCGGCGGCGTACTTCATCGTGTCCATCTGCTCCTGGCGGACGCGCTTCTTGTAGTTCTCGAAGTCGGCGGCCAGGCGCAGGTGGCGGCCGTTGGCCTCCTCCAGCTGCGACGCGAGCTCCTCGGCCCGCCGGTCGCCCGCGGGCGCCTGGTCGGCCGGGGCCGTCTCGCCCCTGGCGCCCTCGGCCTCCGCCTTCTCGTCCTCCTTCCGATCGGTCGCGCCGGCGTCGGCCGCCGGCTGCTTCACCTTCGGGTCGTCCTGGCTGCCGCCGGACACCGGCTGATCGGCCGAGGCGGCCTCGACAGCCGGCCCGTCCGGCTTCTGCGTGGATTCGTGATCTGTCCTTCGCTTGGTCGCCATAGCTCGTTGCTTTGATACCGCGGGCCGCCCCCTGGTCAAACGCGGGCCCTCGGTTCGATGCGCAGTGAACAACTCTAGTGGATGCCGCTTCGGACCAGCCAGCGGCTCACGCGTACACCTCGGTCATCCGCTCGCTGGCCCGCCGGGCGACGGACCGCAGCCGGGCCACGACCTGGCCATAGTCCATGCGCGTCGGCCCCAGCACGCCCAGCACGCCGCGGATCCGGCGGGTGGGGCCGTAGGTGGTGAGGACGACCGTGCACGAGCGCAGCTGCGTGGCCTGGTTCTCCGACCCGATGACGATCTGCAGCTCGGAGTCGCCGACCAGCTCCTGGAGCAGCGTGGCCATGTGCCGCGTCTCCTCCAGCACCTCCAGCACCTGGTGCAGGCGGGAGGCCTCCGCGAACTCCGGCTGCCGGAGCAGGTTGCGCACGCCGTCGTGCAGCACCAGCGTCTCGACGCCCTGCTCGAACAGCTCCAGCGTCTGCGCGAGCCGGGTGACGATCTCGCGCTCCGGGCTCCGGCCCAGCCGCTTCAGGCGCAGGTCGAGGGCGTCCCGGTCCTTGCCGACCAGCTCGCGGTTCAGCTTGTTGGCGAGCCGGCTCAGCTCGGCCTGCTCGACCGGCCGGCTGACCGACATCACCTGCTGCCGGATCAGGTTGCCCTCGACGAGCAGGATCACGAGCACCTCGGTCGGCTCCAGCGAGACCAGGTCCACGTGCTTCAGCCGCGCCTGGGGACCGTGCGGCAGCGTGGCGATGGCCGCGTTCTGGGTGACGGACGCCACGGTCGTCGCCACGCGCTCCAGCAGCGCCTGCGGGTCCGACGGGGCGCTGCGCAGCTCGCCCTGGATGAACGTCTCGACCGGGGCCGGCACGTTCTGCAGGTCCATCAGGAAGTCCACGAAGTAGCGGTAGCCGCGGTCGGTGGGAATCCGACCCGCTGACGTGTGCGGCTGTACGAGGTAGCCGAGGTCGGCCAGCTCCGAGAGCTCGTTGCGCACCGTCGCCGAGCTCAGGTTGAGGAAGTGTCGGCTGACCAGCGCCTGCGAGCCCACGGGAACGGCGGTCACGGTGAACTCGCGAACGACCGCCTTCAGGATGTCCTGCTTCCGTGGCTCCATGGCTTGGCACTCCCGGGTCGAGAGTGCCAACCAGTGTACCGCTTCACCGGGCGAACATCTGTCTCTACAGGACGGCCAGCGCGACCTGGTTGTTGAGGTCGAGGCCGCGGCGGGTCGGCGCGTAGCGGCGGCCGTCGCGGGTCAGCAGCCCGGCCTCCACGAGCGCGTCCAGGGGCCGCTCGAACCCGGCCGGCGGCTCCAGGCCGGCGGCGGTGCGGAGGCCCAGCATCACCCGCTCGGCGCGGGCCCGGTCGGGCGGCAGGTCCTCGCGGTCCTCCTCCACGCGTCCGGCGGCGGCCGCCGCCGCGTACTCGCGGGGCCGGGCCACGTTCCACCAGCGCCAGGCGCGCTCGCCGTCGGTCGCGTACGAGTGCGCGCCGGCGCCGGCGCCGTACACGGGCCGGCAATCCCAGTACGCCTGGTTGTGGCGCGAGCGGTGCCCGGGCCGGGCCCAGCTCGACACCTCGTAGCGCTCGAAGCCGGCCGCGGCGAGGAGCCTGTCGGCCGCGTCGAGCTGCTCCCACTGCGCGTCGGGGTCCACCTCGGCCAGCTGCCCGCGGTCGCGGCGCCGGGTCAGCAGGGTCCCCGCCTCGAACGTGAGGCAGTAGCACGAGAGGTGCTCGGGGCCGAGCGCCGCGGCCCTGGCCACGGTGTCCGCCCACGCCTCCGGGGCCTGGGCGGGCACGCCGTAGATCAGGTCCAGGCTGACGTTGTCGAACCCGGCGGCCCGGGCCTCGGCCAGGGCCCGCTCCGCCTGGGCGCCGTCCGTCCGCCGCTCCAGCACCGCCAGCGCACGGCGGTCGAAGCCCTGGACGCCGAGGCTGAGCCGGTTCACGCCGCCCGCCCGCCACGCCGCCAGCTTCTCGGGGTCGGTTGACGCGGGGTTGGCCTCCAGCGTCACCTCGGCGTCGGACTCGACCGTGAAGACCGCGCGGATGTGCGCGAGCATCCGGGCGGCCAGCTCCGCCGGCAGCAGGCTGGGCGTGCCGCCCCCGAAGTAGACGGTCCGGAGCGTGCCGAACGGCAGCGTCTCGCGCGCGTGCTCCAGCTCGCGCTCGAGGGCGGCCTGGTAGTCGGGCATCAGCCGGTCCATGCCGGCGTACGCGTTGAAGTCGCAGTACCCACACTTGTGCCGGCAGAAGGGAACGTGCACGTAGAGGTGCCGGAAGGGGACCAGCTCGGACGCGCTCAGCGCATGCTCCTGATGTCGTAGCGGGAGCTCCGCGCCTTCTCGAGCGTGCGCTTGAGCTGCTCCATCGCCGCCTTCTCGTCGGGGACCAGGTCCACGATGCGCTGCGCCATGCGGTCCTCGAGCCGGGCGATCTGGCGGCCGATCGAGTCGGAGTTGGCGTGGCTGGCCCGGTACCGCTCGCGCTTCCGCCACAGCCGCAGGTGCTCGTCGCGCAGGTCCGCCACCGCGTCATCGACCCGGCACTCCAGGCACAGGCCGTCCCGGACCTCGGAGCTGTAGACCTGCTTCCCGCAGCGCCGGCAGGAGAGGAGGATGCCGCTCACGCGAGCCGATCCACCCGGGCCCCGCTCAGCTCCGCCAGGCGGACCGGTGAGATCGGGAACACGGCGTCGGGCCGGCCGGCCGCCGCCCACACCACCTCGTGGCGGCTCAGGTCGCGGTCCATGAAGACCGGCAGCGCGGTGGCGTGGCCGAACGGCGGCACGCCGCCGATCGCGTAGCCCGTGGCCGAGCGGGCCAGGTCCGCGTCCGCCCTCGTCACGGGGCCGCCCGCAAGCGCCTCCAGCCGCCCGGTGTCGAGGCGGTTGACGCCGCTGAGCAGCGCGATCACCGGCCGGCCGCCGGCCGTGAAGACCAGGGACTTCACGATCTGGGCCACGTCGCAGCCGATCGCGCGGGCCGCGTCCTCCGCCGTGCGCGTGCCGGCCGGGTACGTGCGGACGGGCAGGTCCAGGCCCCGGCCCTCCAGCCAGAGCTCGAACCGGGACTGCGCGCTCACGCCGCCATCCCGCCGGGCCGCCACACGATCTCCTCCAGCTGGCCCGGCCGCCGGTCCGCCGCGGGCGCCGTCACCTGCAGGTAGTTCTCGGTCACGCCGCGGATCCGCCCGTTCGCCGGCCGGTCCCAGATCACCTGCAGCGGCCGGCCCTCGAAGCGCGCCTCGTACGCCGCCCGGAGCCGGTGGCCGCCGCGGCCGTGCGCGGCCGAGCCGAAAAGCGGAAGACGTGCAGGCCCATGAAGCCGGCATTCTCGGTGACGGACAAGGTCCGATTGAAATCAGCCTCGGTCTCCCTCGGGAAGCCGACCATGAAGTCACCGGTCAGGGCCAGGTCCGGCCGGACGCCTTTCGCGAGGGCGACGACCCGCTGGAATTGGGCGACGTCGTACCGACGACGCATCCGTGCCAAAACTGCATCAGAGCCGGACTGCAGGGGCAGGTGCAGGTGCGGGCAGAGCCGCGGGTGCGCCAGCAGCGCCGCCAGGTCCGCGTCCACGTGCGACGGGTCGATCGAGGACAGGCGGACTCGGGCCGGCGCCGCCGCGTCGAGCAGCCGGCGCACGAGCGGGGCCAGACCGCCCCGGTAGGAGCCGAGGTCGATGCCGGTGAGCACGATCTCGCGGTAGCCGGCGGCGGCCGCCGCCCGGGCCCGGCTCTCCAGGTAGGGGAGGACGCGCGAGATCGAGCGGCCCCGGGTCTGCCAGACGATGCAGAACGTGCAGCGGTTGTCGCAGCCGTCCTGCACCTTGAGCACGTAGCGCGAGCGGCGGGCGCCGGGCGGCTCGACCGCGGCGCCGGCGTCGAGCGGCGCCTGCTTCCACGCGTTCGGCACGACCAGGTCGGCGCCGAGCGTGTCCCCGGGGTGCGCGTCCACGTAGCAGCCCATGAGGACCAGGGCGGCGCCGGGGTGCTCGCGGCGGGCCCGCGAGACGGCCTTGCGGGTGTCGCGGTCGGCGGCCGTGGTGACCGTGCACGAGTTGACGACCACGTAGTCGTGCGCGTCGGCGAGGAGGGCCGCCACCTCGTCGGTCTCGGCGGCGTTCGTGCGACAGCCGAGGTTGATGAACGTCATTTTCCTGGTGCTCCGGGCAAGCGTACCGGAGCACGAAAACTGTCCGCGTTTTGTCCGCCTGTTTGTCCCAGACTCGGCCTCATGAACTCGATGCAGCCCACCACGGAGCGGATCGGCATTCGTGAGCTCAAGCATCAGGCCAGCGCGGTGATCCGGCGGGTCGCCGCCGGCGAGTCGTTCGAGATCACGGACTACGGACACCCGGTGGCGCGGCTGGTCCCCCTGCGCCGCGGGCAGCTGGAGCAGCTCGTGGCCGAGGGGCGCTCGACCGAGCCGCGCGCCGACCTGTTCGACCTGATGGACGACGCCCGCCTGCCGATGGCGGCCGGGGCCGGCGGCCCGCTGCCCTCTGAGGCGCTGGC
>VBJR01000083.1:4201-17639 GCA_005880175.1 Chloroflexota bacterium | reverse complement strand
CACCGCCCTCGCGCGCTTCCTGCGCCGGTGGCCGGCACGGGCCTCGGCGACGCTCCTGCGGGCGGAGGCGCTGCGCGCGCTGGGCCGGCTCGGACCGGCGCGGGCAGGCGCGGCACGCCAGCTGCTCGGCGGCCTCCACCTGATCGCGGTGGACGACGCGCTGCTGGACCGGGCGGGCGACCTGCACCCCTGGACCCTGCGGCCCGCGGACGCGGTCCACCTGGCGGCGGCGCTGTCGCTGGGCTCGGACCTGGGGGTCGTCGTGACGTACGACCAGCACCTGGCCGACGCGGCACGGGTCCAGGGCCTCGACGTGGCGGCGCCGGCGTGATGGACCTGGAGACGCTGCGCCATCTGTTCGACGGCCTGGACACGTCGTCGTGCTGCGATGCGGACAAGGGCCTGCGCGTCCTGGACCCGGCGATCCGCCCGCTGCAGGCGGCGCCGCGCCTGCTCGGGTTCGCCCGCACGGTGATGTGCCGGGGCGACTTCCTCCCGGTCGTGCACGCGCTCGCCCGCTCCCGAGCCGGCGACGTGCTCGTGGTGGACGCCGGCGGCGGAGCGCTGGCCGTGGCCGGCGAGCTGTTCGCCACGGAGTCGCTGCGGCGCGGGCTGGGCGGCCTGGTGATCGACGGGGCAGTGCGGGACACGGCCACGCTGCGCACCCTCGACGTCGCCGTCTACGCGCGCCACGTGTCGCCGATGGCCGGGCAGACCCGGGCGGCCTCCGAGGAGCCCGGCCCGGTCACGTGCGGCGGTGTGGCGGTGCGGTCGGGAGACGTGCTGTTCGGCGACGCGGACGGGGTCGTCGTGGTCGCGCCCGACGACGTTCCGCGGATCGCGGGCCGGGCGGCCGAGATCCAGCGCACGGAGGCGGCGATCCTCGCGCGGGTGCGGTCGGGGACCGCCCTCGCCGACCTCACCAACCTCGACGAGCACTGGGAGCGCCGGCTGCGGGGCGAGGAGAGCGCGTTCGGCTTCACGATCTGAGAGCGGTCTCATATGAAGGCTTGACTGCGGCCCTTCCGTGAGGCATAACAGGCGGGAGAGCGCTCTCACCGGGGGGCGCCGGAAGGAGGGAGGTCGAAGATGCTGGGGATCAGGCTGCTGTCACTGCTCGTCCTCGCGACGGCCCTGGTCGGGGCCGGTCTGGCGCCGGGCGCCGCGCTGGCCGCCGGGCCGGACTTCTCACTGTCGGCGAGCCCGCCCTCCGTGGACCTCTCGGCCGGCCAGTCGGCCGGCACGACGGTCACGGTCACACCGAGCGGCGGGTTCACGGCCGGCGTCACGCTCAGCGTGAGCGGGCTGCCCGCCGGCGTGACCGCGACGCTCATCCCGGCGCCGTCGGGCACCAGCACGTTCGTGCGGCTGTCCGCGTCGAGCTCGGTGTCGAGCAGCGTCTCGACGATCACCGTGACCGGCACGGGCGGCGGCGTCACCCACACGCTGGGCGTCCAGCTCACGGTGGCCGGCTTCGTCTCCGACTTCGCGATCGCGGTCAATCCGACGAGCCTGACGGTCAGCCCGGGCGCCAGCGTCACCAGCACCATCACGGCCACGCGCCAGTCCACCCTGACCACCCTCCCGACGTTCAGCGCGAGCGGGCTGCCAGCCGGCGTGACCGCGACGTTCAGCCCCGCCGCCACGGTCACCGTCACGGGCATGCTGAGCGGCATCAGGGCGACGGCCACGATCTCGCTGACCGTGACCGGCGGCGGCTCCACGGGCGGCACCGGCGGGGTCACCGTCACCCCGGCGATCGCCTCGGCCAGCCCCTGGTTCATCGAGGAGGACGTCCAGCTCGCCAACCCGACCCCACTGACCGCCCTCTGGGTCACGATCGTGGTGCAGCGCACGACGGGCGTCAGCTTCAGCGGTCAGTTCAACACGGTCGGCGGCCAGGTCACCCAGGGCAGCACGAGCACCGCGACGACGATCACGTACCAGTTCACGCTGGCATCGGGCCAGACGCTCGGGGCGAGCTCGCGCTGGACGTTCGCCGCCCAGGCCAGCGGCACCGGCACGTTCCACCCCACGGCCGGCGACACGCTCACCGTGACGTACACGACCGGCGGGGCGACGTTCACCCAGAGCGCGCACTACCCGATGGTCGATCCGGCGCCGTGAGGCCGTCGAGCATTCGGCGGAGCCCGAACTCGAACAGCTCGTCGAGGCTGAAGTCGCGCTCCTGTGACAGGTAGCGGGTGACCACGGGGTAGCGGTCCGGCCGGGCGATCGCGCGCAGCGCCGGCTCCTGGGCGTGCAGCCACTCACGGATGCCGGCGGCGATCATCGGGCGGCGTTCCACCGCTCGGCGGCGTCGGCATGTTCGCTCCGGAGAGCGGGCTCACGAAGGCGGACGCGATCGACCTGCCGCCGTACGCCGCGACGGCAGCTCGCTGACGGCCGCGCCGAACCGGGCGGCGAGGCGGCCGAGGCAGGCGACGAGCTCGGGTGGCCCGTCATGGACGGTGAAGTCCGCGTCGAGCCACCCGAGGTGCAGCGCCAGCACCTCCGGCGTCGAGCCGTACGCGTGGACCACGCAGCTGCCCTCGTCGATGGGCTCGATCAGCACGTCGGGCGGCACGCGCCCGACGACGACCGAGGCGGGGGCCTGGACCGTGACCCGGGCCTCGCACCGGTGGATCGCCGTCCGGATGCCGCGCCTGACGTAGGCGGCGAGGTCCTCGTCGGGCAGGTCGCGGGGCAGGTAGCGATGCCCGGTCGGGGCGCCGACGCGCAGCCGGTCCGCGCGGAACGTGCGCCAGCCGCTGCGCCCGCGGTCCCAGGCCACCAGGTACCACCGCCGCCCCCAGTGGACCAGCCGGTGGGGCTCGATGGACCGCGTGCTGTCCGTGCCGTCGTGCTTGCGATAGTCGATCCGGAGCACGTGGTGGTCGCGGCACGCCGTCGCGACCTGGGCCAGGAGCTGCGGGTCCACCTCGGGCCCCGAGCTCGCCGCCGCGACCGTGAACGCCTGCAGCGCGTTGACGCGGTGCCGGAGGCGGTCGGGCAGCACCTGCTCCAGCTTCACGAGGGCGCGGACGGCGCTCTCCTCCATGCTCGCGACGCCCCGCCCGGCGGCCGTCCGGAGCCCGACCGCCACGGCGACCGCCTCGTCGTCGTCCAGCAGCAGCGGCGGCAGCACGCCGCCCGGGGCCAGGCGGTAGCCGCCGGCGACGCCGGGCGACGCCTCGACCGGGTAGCCGAGCTCGCGCAGCCGGGCCATGTCGTTGCGGACCGTCCGGGTGGTCACGCCGAGCCGGCTGGCCAGCTCCGCGCCCGGCCAGTCGCGGCGGGTCTGGAGCAGGGCGAGGAGGCGCAGGAGGCGGGCGGACGTGTCCAGCATGTTTTCCAGCGTGAAGCGTATCGAGGAACGAACCTTTCCTCAATGGCCGATAGCCTGGGCGCATCGTCAGAGCATGTTCCAGGAGGTCTCTAGTGAGCAATCGACTACTGTCCCCGGCTCAGGTCGCGCTCGCCACGCTCGGCGTGGCGCTGACGCTGCTGCTGTCCGCGCTCGACCAGACGGTGGTCGGCGTGGCCATGCCGCGCATCGTCCGCGACCTGCACGGGCTGGAGCTCTACGCCTGGGTGACCACCGCGTACCTGGTCGCGTCCACGGCCACGCTGCCCGTCGCGGGCAAGCTCGGCGACATGTTCGGCCGGAAGCCGTTCCTGATCGCGGGCATCGCCGGGTTCGTCACGGCCTCCGCGCTGTGCGGCCTGTCACAGAACATGGTGGAGCTGGTCGTCTTCCGGGCGGTCCAGGGCGTGTTCGCCGGCACGCTGTTCGCCTCCACGTTCGCGGTGCTGGCCGACATCTTCCCGCCGGCCCAGATGGCGCGGATGAGCGGCGTCTTCGGCGCCGTGTTCGGGCTGTCGTCGCTGGTCGGTCCGACGCTGGGCGGCGTCCTGACGGACGGCCCGGGCTGGCGCTGGGCGTTCTTCGTGAACGTGCCGGTCGGGGCGCTGGCGATGACGCTGGTGGCGACCCGGCTGCCGTTCGTCCGCGGCTCGCGCCTGCGGCTGGGGAACATCGACTGGACCGGCGCGACGGTGCTGACGGCCGGCCTGTCGTCGCTGCTGGTGGCGCTGACGGTCACGCGCGACCACGCCTGGCTGTCGTTTCCGGTGCTCGGCCTGCTGGGCGTCGCGGCGGTGCTGGTCGCCGCGTTCGCGATCGTCGAGCGCCGCGCCGCCCACCCGATCGTCCCGCTGGAGCTGTTCCGGCGCAACGTGTTCGCCGTGCCGGCCGTCATCGCCTTCTTCAGCGCGATCGGGATGTTCGGCACCGTCACGTTCGTCCCGCTCCTGTACCAGGGGCTGCTGGGGACGAGCGCGACGAACTCGGGTCAGCTGCTGACGCCCATGATGCTGGCGGTCGTCGTCACGGCCACGCCGGCCGGCGCGCTGCTGGCCCGGATCCCGCGATACCGCTTCGTCGGCACGGCCGCGCTCGCGACGATGATCCTGGGCCTGGTGCTGCTGGCCCAGGTCGGCATGCACACGGGCCCGTGGGAGGTGGCGCGGGACATCGTCATCGTCGGGGCGGGCCTCGGCGTGACGTTCCCGCTGACGATCGCCGTCGTGCAGGCGGGCGTCAGCCACGAGCTGGTCGGCGTGGCCACCAGCCAGGTCAACTTCTGGCGGAGCCTGGGCGGCGCGATCGGGACGGCGGTGCTGGGCTCGATCCTGGCCAACCGGCTGCCGGGAGGCGTGCTCTCCGGGCCGGCGCTGGCGGGCACGCTGCACGAGCTGTTCCTGGTCGCGGGCGCGGTGGCGGCGGTCGCGCTGGTCGCGACGCTGTTCCTGCGCGAGGTGCCGTTCTCGCGCGGGGCGGCGGCCGGGGCGGGCGCGGAGCCCGAGGTTCGCAGGGCGGCCTGACGGCCGCCGCGGCCCGGGGCTCTGTGCCCCGGGCCGCGTGGCGACCGAATCGTTCAAGATCCTCCCCGACCTGGCCGCCGCCCGCCGGTTCTACGTCGACGGCCTCGGCTGGGAACCGACGATGGAGGTGCCCGGCGAGATCGTGTTCCTGCGGGTCGGCCACGGCCTGCTGCTCGCCCTCTGGCACGGAGAAGCGCTGGAACGGGACGTGAACCCGACTGCGCCGGGCCCGGTGCTGACCGGCCCGGCCCCGTTCACCCTGGCCCACAACGTGGACACCGACGCGGAGGTCGAGGAGATACTGGCCAGGGCGGAGGCGGCAGGCGGCACGGTCCTGAAGCCGGCCCAGCTGGGAGAGGTCGGGTTCGTGCACGGCTACTTCGCCGACCCGGCCGGCGTCCGCTGGGAGGTGGCCCACAACCCGGGCCTGGTGTTCCACGCGGACGGCACGGCCGCGTTCTCGCAGCCCGGGTGACGAGTGGCGCGAGGGCCGTGCGACGCTCGGACGCGTTCGCGGTCAGCCGCTCAGGACCTGGTCAGAGCCCAGGGCCGGGCGCGCCGAGGGCGCCGGAGCCGGACTGAAGGCGGCGGCCCAGACCACTGAGCCGCCGCCGTCCGCCGAGATGAGGCCTACTGGCCGGTGTGACCGGCGCCGGCGCCGGCCATCACCATCGCCTTGACGACGCTGACGTCGTCCAGGTGGAACGTGTACGGGATCGCGGCGACTGTTCCGTTCGTCTCGCACGCGCCCGAGTTGATCGGCTGGTTGTTCACCGCCACCAGGCGGCCGGGACCGGAATCCGCGAAGCCGCTCGCCGAGAAGCAGGCGTTGGTGACGTTCTCGAAGACGTTGTCCTCGGCCAGCACGCCGCCGTTCTCGGTGGACGCGATGCCGTAGTCGGCGTTCAGCACGTAGTTGTCGTACACGTGCACGGGATCCCCGAAGCGGACCCTCGGGTGCCGCTCCTTGGTGTTGTCGTACCAGTTGTGGTGGTACGTGACCCGCAGGTGACCGGTGTCCTCTGACCCGTTCGAGTCGGAGTGGCCGAGCAGCGAGTCCTTGACGTGGTTGAAGTTGTGGTTCCACGAGACGGTGATGAAGTCACCCGCGTGCGTGATGTCCATACCTCAATCGACCGACCGCGTCAGTGCGCATGCGCTCTCTCCTCCGCGACCCTTCGTGTACTGAGTGCACGAAGCATAGGCTGAGGCCTCTGGTTCGTCAAGGACGCGGGCGGTGCCCCGAAAGGACCGGATTTCTCTGTCCCGACGTCTGGGAGGGATGACCCTCGATCCGGTCGGGCGTGAGCGGCGGCGGCTGGTGCGCACTGCGCGCGTGCCGGCGGCAGCGTGACCGTGCCGTCGATCACCTCACCGGTGTCATGGCGAACCGCGTGCGCGGCCATGACCTGAGTTGTGCCGTGCGTGGCACGATCGGGATGCGTCTCATTGATAACCTGAGCGACCATGTCCTCAGACGTTCTGCCTGATGCTTCGACGCCGTTCGGCGAGCGGGTGCGCAGCCGGCTCCGCGACGACGTCGTCGTCTGGCTGACCACCGTCGGCGACGACGGCGCGCCGCAGCCGAACCCGGTCTGGTTCCTGTGGGACGGGGAGACGGTCCTCGTCTACAACCGGGCCGATGCCCAGCGACTGCGCCACGTCCGGACCCGGCCGCGCGTAGCACTTCATTTCGATGGCAACGGCGCCGGCGGCGACGTCGTGGTGGTGGCCGGCCGCGCCGAGCTGACCACTGGCGAGCCAGCGCCCCACGAGGTGCCGGAGTATGTGGCCAAGTACGGCGAGCGGATGAGGAGGGTCGCCGGCTCGCCGGAAGGGTTCAGCCTGGCCTATCCGGTGCCGCTGCGGATCCATCCGCTCAAGGTGCGCGGTCACTGAGGTGGTAGCCGCCGCACGAGGTGCGGCGGCGCTCCGGGGCCGGCCGGCGTCGGGTCCTCAGGGGCTCGTCACCGAGTCGTGGCTCCGAGCATCGACCAGCAGCGGGTCCGGCGCCGCCAGCATGCCGGACGCCGTGCTGGACCATCAGTCGTGCCGCGACCGCGCTGTCGGTCTCGGGCTCGATCGTCAGGGGGTGCTCCCCTGTCGGGCATCGGCCCGGCCCGGGCGCTGATCGATCGCATCACGATCGGCCCCGTGCGAGTGGGTCCTGAAGAGCCGTGAAGCACCGCGAGGGAGGAAGGGCGCACTCCAGCCGGTCCGGACTAGGCTCGGGTCATCATGGCGGCATCTCCGACAGCCGGAGCGCTGGGCGGCGTGCGCGGGAGCACCCTGCTGGTCGTCGCGCTCTCGCTCGCGCTGGTCACCGCCCTGGAGCTCCTCCACGTCCTGGCGGCCGCGGCGAGCGGTGGCCTGCAGGGAGCCGGCCCGTTCCTGGTCGACCTGGCGCAGAAGGTGCCGTGGGGCGTGGGCGTGTACACCGGCCTCTGGCTGGGCCTGGAGCTGGGGCGCGGCAACCTGCTCGTGGCCGCGGCCGCCGGCCTGGTGGCGGCGCCGATCGCCGCGATGCTCCTGCGAGCAGTCGCCGAGGGCGCCCATGCGCTCGCCTTTGTCGAGGCGCCCGCCGGGCCGGCCCTGCTGTCGGTCGCGGCCGTGAAGGGCGTCGAGTACGCCTGCCTCGGCCTGCTGCTCGCCTGGCTCGGCCGGCGCCCCTGGGCCCGGGCGCCGCACTACGCGGCCGCCGGCCTGACGGTCGCCATACCGTTCGGCCTGGCCCTCCTGGCGCTGTCCGAAGGCGCCGCCAGCGCCGCGCTCGATAGGAGCGGGCTGCTCGCCTGGGGGGTCGACGAGCTGCTCTTCCCGGTCGGCTGCGCCCTGGTCGTGTTCACCGCCGACCGGGCACGGCGGGCGGCCACCGACCGCGGCTAGCTTGCGGGGAGGAGGCACTGACGGGGGCTGGCCGGCGAGTCCTCCTAGCAGGCCCTCTGGCGCGCGGCGTCGGCGGCCACGTCCGACCAGTTCAGCGCCTCCCAGTCCGGCGCCCGGAACCGGGGCCCGCCGCAGATCCGGTCGTGCACGATCGAGCGCGCGTCGGGCGCCATGGCCGGCAGCGCCTCGGCCAGCGTCGGGATCGCGTCGGCGGACAGGGTGACCAGGTAGTCGGGGTCGAACCGCTGCGTCTGCTGGGTGGCGGCCAGGTTGTATCGCGCCACCATCGCCTCCGGGCTGGCCACGTTCAGCGCCAGCAGGCCGGCGATCCCGGTCAGCACCATCGTGGCCGGGAACCACTGACGCGCTGATCGTCGCCGTCGCGTTCCAGCGCCGCAGCATCGACAGCCCGTAGACGCTGACGTACAGGCTGAGGCGCTGGAACGCGACGGCGACGATCAGCAGCGTGAACACGATCGCCAGCTCGGCGGACAACAGGAACGCGCGGCGCCCGACCGGGTTGCCATCGTCCACGAACGACCGCAGCGCCAGCAGCAGGATCAGCGTCAGGCCGGCCACCCACAGCAGCTGGAAGAACCCGGAGTGGGCGTACTCGGCGTACGTCAGTCCCTGAGAGCGGATCGCCGCCGCCCCGGCGCCGGTCGCGGCCACCACCTGGGCCACCGTGAACGTGGCGAAGACCATGTCGAGCGCGACCAGCACCACCACCGTCTCGATGCCGCCCAGTCGCCACCGGGCCCGCGGCAGCGCGCCCATCTGCGCCCCCGACGCGGCCCTGGCCAGTCCGGCGACGGCCGCCGCGCCCAGCGCGAACGCGAGCGCATGGCCGATCCAGTCGAGCGGATCGGCCCGCAGATGGAAGAACGAGGCGAAGACCGCGTCCGCCTGGGCCAGCAGCCAGCCCAGCAGGAGCACGACCGGGATCGCCAGCAGCAGGCCCCGCCCGGCTGCCGCGGCCACCGCCCGGCGCTCGCCGCCGATCGTGGCCACCGCCGCCCCCCGCAGCGGCGTCGCGATGAACGGGATACCGGCGACCAGGTGCAGGGACACGCGGATGACGTAGGCCTGGGCGCGCGCGAAGCTCAGGTCGAACAGGCTGCCCTCGGTCGCGAGCCCGCAGGCCACGAGGATCAGGCCCAGGGCGACGACGACGTCCGGCACCAACAGCCAGGCGCTCTGCCGGACGGACAGGAAGATCGCGAGCGCCGCCGCCAGCCCCAGCGCCGCGATGGCGTGCCGGTTGACCACGCGGCGCGTGACGACCAGGCCCGAGCAGGTCGCGACCAGCAGGAGCGTGGACGCCACCCCGACGTCCGACGCGCGGAGCGTCAGGTCGGTCAGCACCCCGGCCACGGCCGTCATCGCCACGACCGCCCACGCGGCGGGCCGGACGACGCGCAGGTCGGTGATCGCGGCCGCCACCCGGTCGGCCCAGCCGTCGCCGGCCGGCCGCGGCAGCCCGACAGAACGTTCGCTCATCCGATCAGCCATCTCGGACATGAAACGCCGCCCGTGGCCGCGCGGTTCCGAGGGGAACGAGGTCCCTTACGATCCGGGCCAGATGGATGGCGCTGCGATCACCGTGGACGGCAGCCGACCCGCGCCGCTGCCGCGGCTGTGGGCGAGCGTGGGCTATGACGAGATCAACTGGACGTACACGCCGACCGGGCGTCACCTCCTGCGCGTCCTGAGCGCGGAGGGCCGCGAGACCTTCCACGTCCGCACTCACTATGTGTTCTGCAGCGGCACGGGCAGGTCACTTCCGCACTGGGGGGCGGGGAACGTCTACCACGAGGATGCCTCCGGGCGGCCGTACCACGACTGGTCCGTCGTGGACCGTGTCTACGACGCTGTTACCGATGCCGGCCACGTGCCGCTGGTGGAGCTGGGGTTCACGCCGCGGGCCCTCGTGCCCGAGGACGCCAGCCGGCGGCTGCCGTACGAGCCCAGCCCGACGCAGTACAGCGAGTACGAGGCGGGCCTCTGGTCGTTCCCGCCGCGGAGCTTCGAGCGGTGGGGTGAACTGGTGGAGGCGCTCGTCCGCCACTGCGCCGAGCGCTACGGAGCGGCGTCCGTCGAGCGCTGGTTGTGGGAGCTGTGGAACGAGCCCGACATCTTCTACTGGCGGGGAACCGCGGAGGAGTACTTCCGGCTCTACGAGGTGACAGCGTCAGCGGTCCGCTCGGCGCTGCCGGCGGGGAAGGTCGGCGGCCCGGCGACCACGGGCGACCTGCGCCGCGGCGGGCCCGACTTCCTGCGCGCGTTCCTCGACCACTGCGCCGAGCGCGACGTCCCCCTCGACTTCGTCTCGTTCCACACGAAGGGAGCCGCGTTCACGCCGTGGCGGCAGTACGGGCCGATCGGCTCCGCGGCGCCGGTCCGGCAGTCGCCCTCGACCGTCAAGATGCTGCGCGAGGTGCGCGAAGGGCTGCGAGCGGTGGCCGCGCACGACCGCTTCCGAGCTCTGCCCTGCGTCGTGGACGAGTGCGATGCATCGGTGCCAGCGCACCTGGGCGTCTACGACAACGCCAACTTCGGCTACCGCAACCACGAGTACTACGCGGTGTTCCAGTGTCAGCTGATGGCCAAGCTGCTCCGGCTCGGCGAGGAGGTCGGCGTCGGGCCGGCGCAAGCGACCACCTGGAGCTTCTACATGGAGGGCGAGCGCTGCTTCGAGGGCACGCGCAGCCTCCTCACCAGCCACCACATCGAGAAGCCGGTGCTGAACGCCTACCGCATGCTGAGCCGGCTGGGAACGTGGGCGCTCCCGGTGACCTCGACGGCGAGGTGGGACCTCACCCGCCTGGACACGGACAGCGCGGTCCCCGAGGAGATCGACGCGCTGGCGAGCCGGGACCACGACGGCCGCCTGGCGGTGCTGGTGTGGAGGCACCAGGACGACCAGTACGGCCACAGCGTCGAGCCGGCGATGGTCGACCTGCGCTTCGAGGGGCTTCCGTACGAGAGGGGCGACGTTCGGGTTCGCCACTGGCGGATCGACGCCGCCCACAGCAACGCGCACGCGGCATGGCAGGCATCGAGCAGCCCGGACTACCCCGGCCCGGAAGAGGTGGCGGCCATCCGGGCGCGGCAGGGCCTCGAGCGGCTGGAACCCGACCGGCGGGAGCGGGTCCGGAACGCGGCGCTCGAGCTGCGGCTGAGGCTGCCGCTGCCGGCCGTGTCGCTGGTGGAGCTGGAGTCGGTCTGACGCGGCCCGCGTCCGTCACGACCGGTGCCGTTGCGGGCGGCCGGGAACGAGGGTGTGAGATGCGGGAGACCAGGGCCGACCACGTGGGGAGTCTCCTCCGGCCGCCGCGACGACCTGCTGCGCCGGCTGGACGAGGCAGGATGAGCAGTGGCGGGAGCTGGAGCTGGTGGCGACCGTGGCCTGGGAGGTCTGGGGCTGACCCGGCCTCTCCCCGGGTCGCCGGCGCGTAGCGTTTGGGCTGACATGAGGCGGCGCATCATCGCCTTCGCTGCCGCTGTCGTCGGCAGTGCGCTGATCGCAACGGGCTTCGGGGTCGCGGTCGACGCCGCAACGAGGGTGGGTGCCTCGCGGCCGCACCTCCGAACCGTCCCGGACGCCGCCCTCGCCCGGGCCGGGTACAGCCTGGCCCCTCCCGGCGTCCCGCCTCACTGCTGGATCGCGCAGCAGGCGGTGGGCGACCGGCTGCCTCGGGGCCTGGCCGGCTGTCCGATCAGCCGGCAGGCCGCCATCGCCGATGCCACCCGGGGCAGCGACTCCCGGGCGCTGGATGCCGTGTTGGCCCGCGCCAGCGGCGTTGGCGACGGGTTCGACCGGGTTGCCTGGCTCGTGGTGGTGCGATCGAGCATCGTGATGACACCGGCGATCGCGTGCACTGGCAGCTCATCCGCGGTGAGCGTCCGCTGCACGGTGCCGATCGGTGGCACCACGCTGCAGCTGCTCGACGCGTACTCAGGGCGTGTGCTGCGGTTCCTGGTGATGGGCCCATCGGGCCTGCTCCGAAGCCCGGGCGCCACGTTCGCCGAGGGCCAGGCCGCCTGACGCAAGTCACCCTGCGCACGGCGAGCCTGGTGGGTCCGATACCGTCCAGGACCGGCGCGGGCTGGCCGCCGGCCACCGGGGCGACCAGGGTGACGTCCTGGTTCGTCGAGTCGATGTCCCGGGGCGCGTCGGGCAGGTGCACCTTGCTCCGGTGGGCGCCGCCGTCGGCCGTCGTGTACACGTACGGCGGCTCGCGCCGTGGGCCACCTCGGGCCGGCCCTTGCATGGAGCCGGGCCACTGGCACACTTGGTGGTGTGGCGGCAGGAGTGGGATCGTTCGGCATGGCTCTGCGTCGGCTGCGAGCGCGCTCCGGACTCACACAGGAACAGCTGGCCGAGCGCGCCAGTCTCAGCGCCAAGGCGGTCAGCGCGTTGGAGCGAGGCGAGCGCCGGCGCCCCTATCGCATACCGTTCGGGCGCTGGCCCGCGCGTTGAACCTGAGCGCGGACGAGAGCGATGCACTCCAATCGACGAAGACGCCACGCGAGCGACGCCCAACGCTGCCCGTTCCGCTGACGCCACTGATCGGTCGTGGCGACGAGCTGGCCAGCGTATCGGAGCTGGCGACGCGAGGTGTCAGGCTGTTGACCCTGGTCGGCGCCGGGGGCGTCGGCAAGACACGCCTGGCGCTGGCCGTCGGTGCGCACCTCGCTGACCGGTTCCGGGACGGGGTGGTCTTCGTGCCCCTGGCGTCCCTGCGCGAGCCCGAGCTGGTCCTCGCGGCGATCGCGCGTCACGCTGGGCTCCGCGAGGGGGCAGAGCCGCTCGCGGACGCGCTGCGCGACCACCTCGCGGGTCGCTCGATGCTGCTGATCCTCGACGACCTGGAGCACCTCCTGACGGCGGCGCCGCAGGTGGCCGCGCTGACCGCGTCGGCGCCGCGCCTCCACGTGCTGTGCACCAGTCGATCGCCGCTCCGGGTGCACGGCGAGCGCGTCGTCACCGTCGGACCACTGCCGGTGGAGGCCGCGCGGCAGCTGTTCATGGAGCGGGCCATCCAGGCGGGGCTGCCGCCGACCGCGGTGGAGGCCGACGGCCCCGCGGTCACCGAGGTGTGCCGGCGGGTGGACGGCCTGCCGCTGGCGCTCGAGCTCGCCGCCGCGCGGACCGGCGTGCTCCCGGTCCCGGCACTCGACGGTCCCCGCCAGTTCGTCTGACGAGCGCGCGAGCACGGCCACGGCGGCGCCCAGCCTGGCCAGCGCCACGCAGAGCACCCGACCGAGGCCGCGTCCGCCGCCGGTCACGATCGCCACCCGCCCGTCGAGCCGCACGGGACCCTCCATCACCGTTTCTCGCGGGCATCCGCCCGGGGGCGCCGCCCCCGCGCCGACACCATCAGGTGCACGTTCAGGAAGAACGAGGGGTCCGACAGCAGGCCGGCGAAGCGTTCCACCTCGTCGGCCGTCAGCAGGCCGCGGCCGACCAGCGCGTCGCGGACCTGGTCCAGGTTGGCCAGCAGCAGGTCGGCCACGGGTGAGCCACCCGGCCCCATCGCGAGGCGCCCCTCCGCCTGCACGTCCACCAGACCGGCCTCCCGCAGGAGGCGCGGCAGGCGCCGCCCGTACGATCCGTCGACGCCGCCCGCCTCCAGGTGGGTGACGAACGCCTCGCACGCGC
>VBJR01000083.1:0-4162 GCA_005880175.1 Chloroflexota bacterium | reverse complement strand
TCGGAGGGCGGCCACGAGCTGGCGCAGCGCCTCGGCCCGCCCCGGGACGTGGACCAGCACGAGCCGCGCGTGGACCAGGTCGAACTCCGCCACGGGCAGAGGGGTCGTCCGGGATTCGGCGCCGGCGCACCTCGACGTTCCCCAGGTCGTGGACGTCGAGCCACCGCGGATCGATGTCGGTCGCCAGCACGCGGCCGCTCGGTCCCACCCGAGCGCTCAGCCAGCGCGCGACGGAGCCGCCGCCGGCCCCCAGCTCCAGGCAGCGCCAGCCCGACGCGACGCCGGTCGCGTCGAGGTGCTGGCACGTGGCCCCATCGAAGAGCGTCTCGAGGCTGCTGAAGCGGCTGGCGGTCTCCCGCGCCGCATTTTGTCCAGCACGTATCGCAGCTCGGTGGTCATAGCGGTATCCACGATGGGACTCGCCATGCCGACCCACCACCCACGGCCTCCCACAGTTGCCGAGTGAGGGGGTTCGGCGGTCAGCGCTCCGGCGGTGGGCGCAGCGCCTGCATGTACGACCGTATCCGGCGGATCGTGTCGGGGCCGCGCCAGACCGCGTCGACCTCCTCATCCAGCGCGGCCAGGCGCTCGACCGGAGCGTCCAGCTCCAACCGAAGCCAGGCCGTCATGGCGGCCGTGCCTCATGGGTGAGGACCGCGACGCCGTCACGCGGATCCATCTCGATCATCACGAGTCCGACGGGGGCACGTCGGCCGCGAAGTGGTCCCGGCAGCCGCTGGAGCAGAAGTAGTACGTGGTGCCGCCCCGGCTGACGGTCGCCGCCGCGTTCGAGGGATCGACCTCCATGCCGCAGACAGGGTCCACGGCCCTCTCCGGCTCGGCGGCGCCGACCTCCACCTCGGGCTCTGCCGCCGGCTGGCCGCCGGCCTCCGTGAGTGGCCCTGAGCGGAAGCGGCGGAGGCGGTTGGCGTTGGAGACGACCGACAGCGAGCTGAGCGCCATGGCGCCGGCCGCGATCATCGGGCTCAGGCGCAGCCCGAGGAAGGGATACAGCACGCCGGCCGCGATCGGGATGCCGATCACGTTGTACGCGAAGGCGAAGAACAGGTTCTGCCGGAGGTTTCGCATCGTCGCCCGGCTGAGCCGGATGGACGTGACCACGCCGGTCAGGGCGCCCGAGATCAGCGTGATGTCCGAGGACTCGATCGCCACGTCCGTGCCCGTGCCGATCGCCACGCCGATGTCGGCCTGAGCCAGGGCGGGGGCGTCGTTGACGCCGTCCCCCACCATCGCCACCCGCCGGCCCTCGGCCTGCAGGCGGCGAACCTCCGACGCCTTGCGGCCGGGCAGGACCTCGGCCAGGACGCGCTCGACGCCGACCTCACGGGCGATCGCGGCTGCGGTGCGGCGGTTGTCGCCGGTGAGCATCGCGACCCGCAGGCCCAGGCCACGCAGCGTGGCCACCGCGCGGGCCGACTCCGGCTTCAACGTGTCCGCGACTCCCAGGACACCCGCCGCCGCGCCGTCAACGGCGACCAGGAGGGACGTCCTGCCGCCGGCGGCGAGCCGCTCCACAGAGTCGTTCAGCCCTGCCAGTTCGACACCGGCCTCGCTCAGCAGGGCGCGACTGCCGACGAGCACCGTCCTGCCCTCGACGGTGGCACGGATGCCGCGACCCGTCAGGGACTCGAACCAGGCGGGCTCGGCCACGACCAGCTCTCGCGAGCGCGCGCCCGACACCACCGCCGACGCCAGCGGGTGCTCGGACGGGCGTTCGGCCGACCCTGCCAGCCGGAGGAGTTCGTCCTCGGCCAAGCCGCCGGCAGGCAGGACGTCGGTCAGCGCCGGCTGGCCGCGCGTGATCGTCCCCGTCTTGTCGAGCACCACCGTGTCCAGCCGGTGCGCGGCCTCCAGCGCCTCGGCGGAGCGGATCAGGATGCCGTGCTCCGCGCCCTTGCCGGTGCCGACCATCACCGACAGCGGGGTCGCCAGCCCCAGCGCGCAGGGGCAGGCGATGATCAGCACGGCGACCGCGCTGACCATCGCCGACGTGAACGCCGGCTGCGGTCCGAGCACGAACCAGAACGCAAACGTGGCGATGGCGATGAAGATCACGGCCGGCACGAAGTAGCCGGCCACCACGTCGGCCAGGCGCTGGATCGGCGCCTTCGAGCCCTGGGCCTGCTGGACCAACCCGACGATCTGCGCCAGCATGGTGTCCCTGCCGACCCTGGTGGCGCGAAAGCGGAAGGCGCCGGTCCCGTTGATCGTGGCCCCGATCACCGCGTCGCCGGGCCGCTTGGTGACCGGGATCGGCTCGCCGGTGACCATGGACTCGTCGACCGACGACCGGCCGGCGACCACCTCGCCGTCGACCGGGATCTTCTCGCCCGGGCGGACCGCGACCACGTCGCCGGCGACGACGTCCTCCACCGGGATGTCCGCCTCCGCGTCGTCGCGGACCACTCGCGCTGTCCGGGCCTGCAGGCCGATCAGCTTCCGAATCGCCTCGCCGGTGCCCGCCTTGGCCCGCGCCTCGAAGAGCCGGCCCAGCAGGATCAGCGTGAGGATCACGCCGACCGCCTCGAAGTAGACGTCGCGCAGGCCCGGAGGCAGAAGGCCGGGCCCGACCGTGACCAGCAGGCTGTAGCCGAAGGCCGCGAGCGTGCCGATCGTGATCAGCGAGTTCATCTCCGCCGACCGGTGGCTGAGGCTCAGCCATCCCGTGCGGTGGATGGGCCAGCCCGAGTACAGCATCACGGGCGTGATCAGCGCCAGCTGGACCCAGTGGTTGGCGAGGATCCCGACGGGAACCAGGCCGCCGGCCATGGTCGCGAACAGCACCGGGGCGGTGAGGACCGCGCCGAACACGGCCCGCCGGGTCAGGTCGGCGATCTCGGCCCGGCGCTCGGCGGCCTCGGCGTCCTCACCGGCCGGCCCCGGCCGCGGCTCTCCGGAGCCGGGGTCCGAAGCGGACGCGACCGGCGCGGGTGGGCGCTCACCCGCGGGCCCGGGCTCGACGACGAGCGTGCCGTGGACCATGTTCATCCCGCAGGCGAACCCGAACTCACCGGGGCGATCGGGCACGAGCTGAACGGCCGTCTGCGCGAAGGCCGGCAGGGGCCGGCTCACGGCGAAGTCCGGGAAGACGACGCGCGAGGTGCACTCGCCGCTCTCCTGGCGATCGAAGACGATGCGGAGAGGCACTCCCTGGCGCACGCGAACCAGGTCCGGCGAGTAGCCGCCGCGCACCGTCACCCGGACCTGCTGGAGATCTCCGACCAGCTCCGCGGCGCGCGCGGGGCGGGGACCGAAGAAGAACCACGCGAGCCCGCCGCTCACGGCCAGAGCCGCGACGACCACGACGACGTCCGCGACGCTCATCTCCTCTCGCCTCCGTCGCTTGCCTGCTCGTACCTGGCCACACACGCATCATACCCCATGGGGGTTAGGGGCATTTAGGCCTCGCTGACCCGGGTCAGCTGGGCGGGGTCAGCCCGGCGAGGGTGACCGCCACGAGGCGGTGGACGGCCGCCTCCGACTGGAGGCCGTTGGCAGCGGCGAGGGCGTGCAAGCAGTACTCCGCGAGCTCGTCGGGGCTGACGTCGCCCCGGACCTGGCCCGTCTCGGCCGCCTCGCGCAGCAGGTCGCGGACCAGGTCGTGGAGGCGCGTTCCCGCCCAGCCGACGTGCTCGTCCCTGTGCAGCAGGGCCGTCACCTCGCCGCTGCCGCGCTGGTGCTGGAGGAGCGCGTACTCCGCGAGCACCGTCTCGAGGCGAATGCCGGGGTCGCCCGGCCCGGCACTCAGCTCCGCGAGCCGTGTGAGGTGGCCGGTCACGTGGCGCTCGTGCCAGGCGAGCAGGATCGCCTCGACGTCCGGGTAGTACTTGTACAGGGTCGCGCGGCCGATGCCGGTCCGCTCGGCGATCTGCGACATCGTCACGCCTCGCAGCCCGTGCTCGGCCACCAGCGCCACGGTCGTGTCCAGGATGGCGTCGCCCACCTCGCGCCGGTGCGCCTCGATCGTCGCTTTCCAGAGCTTCGGCACTGGCGCATAGCTTACACCGCGACACTTTGGATACGTCATGACTTGATTTAGACGTCGTGTATCGATAAACTGCCGTCCATGAACCCCGACGACGTCGCCGCCGAACACACGGCTCGTCCTCCTCACCATCCGGGTCGCACGCCCGACGACCTG
>VBJR01000082.1 GCA_005880175.1 Chloroflexota bacterium | reverse complement strand
CCCACACGCATCACCAGCGTGTTCACGAAGAACCCCACCAACCCCTCCAGCTCCGACCGCGGGCGGCCCGCCACCACCGTCCCCACACGCACCTCCTCACCGCCCGTGTACCGCCACAGCAGCACGCTCAGCCCCGCCAGCAGCACCGTGTACAGGCTGCTCTGGCTCTCTCGCGCCAGCTCCCGCAGGCCCGCGCTCAGCTCACCACCCAGCTCCAGCTCCTCCAGGCCACCGCTCGTCCCCCGCTCCGCTCCACGCGCCCGGTCACCGGCCGCCTCCCGCACCTCCTGCCGCGGACGACCCTCGCGCTCGGGGAACACCGTCCGCAGCACCTCGTGCCGCCCCACCACCTCCCCCAGCGCCCACTCCAGCGCCCCCCGGTCCAGCCGCCCCCGCAGCCGCAGCCCGAGCGCGGTGTTGTACTCGCCCCCCTCCGGACGCAGCCGGTCCAGGAACCACAGCCGCTGCTGCGCGAACGACAGCGGCAGCTCACCTTCCCGACGCCCACGACCGATCCGATCCCGACCGTCCACCGCCGCCGCCCCGGCGCGGCCGCCCAGCAGCCGGTCGACCGCCGCGCGCCGGTCCGCCGCCAGGCGGGTCTCTCGCTCACTCATCCGTCCCCTCCGCGTCGCTCATCAGGGCCGCCAGCTCGTCGTCGCTCATCGCCTCCACCCGGCGGACCACGGCCTCCTCGATCACCGGGGCCAGCTCCGCCGCCGTCGGCCGCTCGAACAGCTGCCGGAGGCCGATCTCGACGCCGAACGCCTCCTTGACCTTCGCCACCGTCCGGATGGCCAGGATCGAGTCGCCGCCCAGCTCGAAGAAGTCGTCGTGGACGCCGACCGCGTCCCGCCCGAACACGTCGCGCAGGATCCGCACCAGCGACTCCTCCGCGTCGCTGCGCTCGCCGTTCGAGGCCGGGCCGGACCGCTCCTCGGGCGCGGGGAGCGCGTCCCGGTCGAGCTTGCCGTTGGCCGTCAGCGGCAGCGCGGCCAGCTCCACCAGCGCCGACGGGACCATGTGGTCGGGCAGCCGCCGGCGCAGGAACGCGAGCAGGTCGTCCGGGCGCGTCGGGCGCTCCCCGGCCACCGCGTACGCCACCAGGCGCCGGTGGCCGGGGGCGTCCTCGCGCGCCACAACCGCCGCCTGGACGACGTCCGGGTGGGCGGCCAGCGCGGCCGCGACCTCGTCCGGCTCGACCCGGTGGCCCCGGATCTTGACCTGGCCGTCGGCGCGGCCGGCGAACTCCAGGCTGCCGTCCTCGCGCCAGCGGCCCAGGTCACCCGTGCGGTAGAGGCGGCCGCCCGCGCCGAACGGGTCGGGCACGAAGCGCTCGGCCGTCAGCCCGGGGCGGCCGTGGTAGCCGCGGGCCACGCCCGGGCCGCCGATGTGGATCTCGCCGACCACACCCACCGGGACCGGCCGCCGCTCCCCGTCGAGCACGTACACCCGCGTGTTGGCGAGCGGGCGGCCGATGGGCGCGGGCCCGGCCGGCCCGTCGGGGGCCGCCGGCACGACGTGGCAGGACGCGAACGCGGTCGTCTCGACCGGGCCGTAGCCGCTCACGAGGTGGACGGCGGGCCAGGCGCGCCGGAAGCGGGCCAGGTGGGCCGGCGAGACGGCCTCGCCGCCGAACACGACCTGGTCCACGCCCGCGAACGCGTCGAGCTGGTGGTCCACCGCGAGGTTGAAGAGGGCGGTGATGAAGACGAGCGCGTTCGCCTCGTGGCGCCGGGCCGCGTCCATCAGGTCGGTGGGGGCCGGGCGGGCGGGCGCGAGGGCCACGGAGCCGCCATGCAGGAGCACGGACCAGAGCTCGATGATCGGCGGGTCCCACGCCAGCGGCAGGCTCTGCAGCGTCCGGACGCCGGGGTCCAGGCGCATGAAGCGCTGGCCGAACAGCGTCCGGAGGATGCAGCGGTGGGTGGTCTGGACGCCCTTCGGCTCGCCGGTGGACCCGGAGGTGTAGAGGATGCAGGCGACGCTGTCGGGCAGCGCCCGCGCGCCCGGCTCGACGGGAAGGTCCGGCTCGGGCCACCCGGCATCCAGGCAGACGCGCACCTGCACCGAGGGCGGCAGCCGGTCGCGCCAGCGGTCGTGTGTCAGCGCCACCCGGATGCCGCAGTCCTCCGCCATGAAGCGGATCCGGTCCGCCGGGTAGGCGGGGTCCAGCGGCACGTACGCCCCGCCGGCCTTCAGGATCGCGAGCAGGCCGGCGACCAGCTCCGGCGAGCGCTCCAGGCAGACGCCGACGCGGTCCTCCGGGCCGACGCCGAGCGTCCGCAGCCGGCCGGCCAGCCGTTCGGCCCGCGCGTCCAGCTCGGCGTACGTCAGGCTGCCGCCGTCCCAGACCAGCGCCGTCGCCGCCGGCGCCTCGGCCGCCCGCCGCTCGAAGACCTCCGGAAGGGTGGCTCCGTCGGGGTACGGTGCGGTGTCGCCCTGCCAGGCGTGGAGCAGGTCGCGGCGCTCGTCCGGGGTGAGCGGGTCGTAGTCGCCGAGGCGGCGCTCGGGGTCGGCGGCCATCGCCGCCAGCAGCGCCTCCAGGTGCCGGCCCGTCCGGGCCACCGTCGCCTCGTCCAGGCGGCCGCCGTCGTAGTGGAAGGAGAGGACCAGGCGCCGCTCCGGGACGACGATCACGCTCAGCGGGTAGTTGCTCTGCTGCGAGCTGTGGACGTCGCCGACGCGGAGGCCGGCGACGTCGCCCTCCAGGCCGGCGTGGACGGGGTAGTTCTCGAAGACGAGGAGGGTCTGGAAGAGGGGCTGGCCTGGGGGCAGGTCGCTCCAGCCCTGGACCTGGTGCAGGGGCGTCTGCTCGTGCTGCCGGTCCGCCGCCTGCTCCTCCTGCAGCCGCTCCAGCCACTCCAGCAGCCGCTCTCCGCCGTCCACTCGCGCCCGCACCGGCAGCGTGTTGATGAACAGGCCCACCATCCGCTCCACACCAGGCAGGCCCGCCGGACGGCCCGAGCCCGTGCTCCCGAACACCACCTCCCGCTCCCCGCTGTACCGGCTCAGGAGCAGCGCCCAGGCTCCCTGCAGCACCGTGTTCAGGGTCAGACGCCGGCGCCGCGCCAGCCGCTCCAGCTCGCCGCTCAGCTCCTCGCTCAGCTCCAGCTCCCAGCGACCGGCACGCCGCCGACCCTCCTCATCGGCCGGACCCCGGCCCACCCCCAGCGGCGTCGCCTCGGCGAACCCCGCCAGCCGCCGCCGCCAGTGCTCCCGCGCCGCCCCCAGGTCCTGGCTCCCCAGCCACTCGATGAACTCCCGGTAGGGACGCCTGGGCTCCGCGCGCCGGCCCTGGTAGGTGGCGAACAGCTCCTCCCACAGGCCGGCCATGCTCCAGCCGTCCACCAGCAGGTGGTGCACGCTCACCACCACCTGCCACCCGGCCTCCGCCAGCCGCAGCAGCCCCACCCGCAGCAGCGGCGCCCGCCCCAGGTCGAAGCCGCGAGCACGCTCGGCGTCCCGGTACTCGCGCACCCGCCGCTCCCGCTCCTCCGGCTCCAGGCCGCGCAGGTCCTGGCGCTCGACGGTCAGCCGGACCTCGCGCCTGACCACCTGCAGGGGCTGGGGCAGGCCCTCCCACGCCACCTCGGTCCGCAGCGCCGGGTGCCGCTCCACCACCTCCCGCCACGCCTCCCCCAACCGCTCCTCGTCCAGCTCGCCGTGGACGTCGAGGCAGAACTGCTCGCAGTACAGCGAGGAGCCGGGCGGGGTGGAGAGGGAGTGGAAGAGGATGCCCTGCTGGAGGGGGGCGAGGGGGTAGACGTCCTCGACCGTGCGCTCGCCGCCCCACAGCCGGTCCAGCCCCGCCTGGTCCAGCCCCGACAGGGGCACGTCCGAGGGCGTCAGCCCGCCCGCTCCCTCCGACCGGCAGTGCTCGATCAGCTCCCGCAGCCCCGACAGGTGCCGCTCCGCCAGCCGCTCCACCGTCTCCCGCCGGTGCACCTCACCCGAGTACACCCAGCCCAGACGCAGCCGGCCGCCCTCGATCCGGGCGCCGACGTCCAGCAGGTGGGGGCGCGGTTCCGCCGGGTCGCCGTCGAAGTCGATGGCCTCCCCGGCCGGACGGTCCCACTGCCCGAGGTAGTTGAAGCCGAGCTGGGCGTCGTGCTCCAGCCCGTTCGAGCTCCCGCTCAGGTACCGCAGCACGCCGTAGCCCAGGCCCCGCCGCGGCACTCCCCGCACCCGCTCCTTGGTCGCCTTCAGCGTCTCCCCGACGCTCCCTCCCCGCTCCAGCCACAGCGGGTACGCGCTCGTGAACCAGCCCACCGTCCGCGACACGTCAAGCTCACCGAACACGTCCTCGCGGCCGTGCCCCTCCACCTCCACCAGCACACCCTCGCCGCCCGTCCACTCGCACACCACCTCCGCCAGCGCGCTCAGCAGCGCCTCCTCCACCCCCGTCCGGTACGCTCCCGGCACCTCCCGCAGCAGCGCCTCCGTCTCCTCCTCGCCCAGCTCCACCTCCACCACCTCCTCGCTCCCCAGCACGTTCCGACCGCCCGCGTCCACCGGCAGCCGCCCGCCCTCGCGGCCGCACTCCCGCTCCCACCGGCCCCGCTCCGCCTCCAGCTCTCCGCTCCTCGCCCACTCCTCCACACGCAACGCCCACTGCCGGTACGAGCTCGTCTTGGGACCCAGCTCGCCGCCTCCGCACAGCACCTCCAGGTCCTCCACCAGCACCCGCCACGACACCCCGTCCACCACCAGGTGGTGCGCCACCAGCACCAGCTCACGGCCACCGTCGCCCTCCACCAGCGCCGCTCCCAGCACACGCCCCCGCTCCAGCTCCAGGCTCCGCTGCAGCCGCTCCAGCCACTCCGACCCCTCCTCCGCTCCCACCCGCCACAGCTCCAGCCCCGGACCCCAGCCCGCGTTCTCCTGCCGCC
Source organism: Chloroflexota bacterium (assembly GCA_005880175.1). Next base: position 904 of record VBJR01000082.1, on the reverse strand, counting down.
ACTCACCGCCCTCACGCCAGAACCGCAGCCGCAGGCCGTCGTGCTGCTCCAGCAGCCGCACCAGCGCTCCCTCCAGCGCCTCCACGCTCACCTCGTCCGACACACCCAGCCGCACCCACTGGTTGAAGTGCCCGGGACGCACCCGCTCCCCCTCCAGGTACCAGCGCTGGATCGGCGTCAGCGGCACCTCCCCGCTCACACGACCCTGCTCCGCCACCACCTCCACACCCTCCTCCGCCACCTCCGCCAACCCCTCCACCGTCTGCCGCTGGAACAGCTGCCGGGGGCTCAGACGCAGACCCGCCCGCGCCGCTCGCGACACCACCTGGATGCCCACGATCGAGTCCCCGCCCAGCTCGAAGAAGTTGTCCCGCACCCCCAAACCCTCCAGCCCCAGCACCTCCTCCCAGATCCCCAGCAGCACCTCCTCCCGACGCGTCCGCGGACCCACACCACCCTCGCCACGCGCCAACTCCGGCTCCGGCAGCGCACGACGGTCCACCTTCCCGTTCGCCGTCAGCGGCAGTCGCTCCAGCTCCACGTACACGCCCGGCACCATCGCCTGCGGCAGACGCTCCGACAGCCACCCCCGCAGCCCTCGCACTCCGCCTCGACCCACCACGTACGCCACCAGACGACCCTCCCGGACCTCCACCGCCACCTCCGACACCCCCTCGTGCTCCCGCAGCCGCGCCTCCACCTCGCCCAGCTCCACCCGGTGCCCACGCACCTTCACCTGCTGGTCCGCCCGGCCCAGGTACTCCAGCTCCCCGCTCCCCAGCCACCGCGCCAGGTCTCCGGTCCGGTACAGCCGGCCGCCGCTCCCGAACGGGTCCGGCACGAACCGCTCCGCGGTCAGCCCCGGACGCCCCAGGTACCCCCGCGCCACTCCCTCCCCGCCCAC
>VBJR01000081.1 GCA_005880175.1 Chloroflexota bacterium | reverse complement strand
AAGCCGCTGCAGACGGACACGACGCCGCCGGCGGTGTCGGTGACGGCGCCGGGAGCGGGGGCGACGGTGTCGGGTACGACGGTGGTGTTGAGCGCGAGCGCGAGCGACAACGTGGGAGTGGCGTCGGTGCAGTTCCAGGTGGACGGTTCGAGCGTGGGTCCGCGGCTGACGAGCCCGCCGTACCAGACGACGTGGGACTCGACGCAGGTGTCGAACGGGAGCCACGTGGTGAGTGCGCAGGCGTCGGACGGAGCGGGGAACACGACGACGTCGAGCGGGGTGAGCGTGACGGTGTCGAACGCGCCGCCGCCGGTGATCAGCGGGGTGGGAGCGAGCGGGATCACGCAGACGGGAGCGACGGTGGGCTGGACGACGGACGTGGGATCGTCGAGCCAGGTGGAGTACGGGCCGACGGTGTCGTACGGGACGTCGACGGCGGTTGATTCGACGTCGGTGACGGCGCACGCGGTGGGTTTGAGCGGGCTGAGCGCGGGGACGCAGTACCACTACCGGGTGAGGAGCGGAGCGCCGGGCGGAGCGGTGGCGGTGTCGGGGGACTTCACGTTCACGACGGCGCTGCCGGCGGCGCCGGTGATCAGCAATGTGCAGACGAGCGGTATCAGCGCGTCAGGAGCCGTGGTGACGTGGACGACGGACACGGCGTCGGACACGACGGTGCAGTACGGTCTGACGGCGTCGTACGGCTCGAGCGCGGGATCGAGCGGGCTGGTGACGAGCCACTCGCAGGCGCTGAGCGGTCTGTCGGCGAGCACGCAGTACCACTACCGGGTGCAGAGCAAGGACGGGTTCGGGCAGGTGAGCGTGTCGGGGGACCTCACGTTCACGACGACGAACGCGCCGCCGGTGGTGCCGGCGTTCCGGAGCGCGTCGACGGTGACGAACGGGACGACGGTGAGCAAGCCGAGCGGAACGGCGGCGGGAGACCTGCTGCTGGCGACGCTGGAGGTGGACGAGGACCCGGCGACGGTGACCGGGCCGGCGGGCTGGACGAGGATCCAGGACACGTTGGGAGCCGGGGGCACGGGGAGCGCGTACCACACGCAGGTGTGGTGGAAGCTGGCGGGCGCGAGCGAGCCGGCGAGCTACACGTGGACGGTGAGCGGAGCCCCGTGGGTGGACATCGGACTGCTCGCCTACACCAACGTCAACCAGGCCAACCCCATCGACGTCAGCGCCGGCCGTGACGCCGGGACGACGACCACCCCGACCACCCCGGCCGTCACGACGACCGCCGCCAACGACATGGTGGTGGCGCTGTTCGTGAACTTCGAGTCGGGGAGCTGGACGGCGGGGTCGGGGATGACGCGCCGCTACAACTTCGACAGCAACGAGGCCCAGGACGCCCTCCAGGCCACGCCCGGATCGACCGGGACCAAGACCGCGACCAACTCCTCCAGCGGACCCATGACGGCCGAGATCGTGGCCCTCCGGGGCAGCTGAGACCTCCGCCCGACGACCGCGCCCTCCCCGGTCCGGCCGGGGACCCACCCCACGAAGTCCGCACCCCGCCACCGCGACTTCGTGGGGACCCCGGGGAGGGCGCGTGCCCGCCGGGGGACCGATCGGCTACGTTTCTCGCCGTGCGTGCCGTGGACGGCGCCGGGGGAGAGCTGTCCAGCGATTCGAGCCGGGAGCGGCTGAGTCGCCTCAGACCGGGATCCTCAGAGGACTTCGACGTCCTCTACCGCCTCACGTTCGATCGCATCCGCGGCACCTGCCTGGTGGTGCTGGGCGGCGACCCGTCGGCGGCGGAGGACTGCGCCCAGGACACGTACGTCCGGGCGTACCGGGCCTGGCCCCGCTGGCGGCCCCAGGCCCCGGTCGAGGTGTGGCTGCACCGGATCGCCGTCAACGTCTCCCGCAGCTACAAGCGGCGCCGCATGTGGCGCAACCTCCCCCTCCTGACCGACCGCGCGTCCCGGCCCCAGCCCCTCGACGAGACGTTCGTCGTGATGCGGGCGCTGGGCGAGATGTCCGCCGACGACGCGGCGGCGCTCCTCCTGCGCTACTACCATGGGTATTCGGGTGAGGAGATCGCCGCCGGGCTCGGCGTCCCGGCGAGCACCGTACGCGGCAGGATCGTCCGAGCGCGTACGCGGTTGAAGGAGCTGCTGAGCGATTTCGGACCGGAGTCGTCGAAATCGGACTCAGCGGGGTTGAGAGGGTTGAAGTGAGCCACCTCGAGCCGGACGATCGCTTCGATCTCGAGTGGCCGCACGCCCTCAGCCGCGAGCTGGAGCGGATCCCGATGCCGCCGCGGCCGGCGTGGGGGCGGTACCGGCTCACCCGCCAGCGGCGCTCGCGCGCGCCGTCGGGCTTCTGGGTCGCCCGGCCGGCCGTCGCCGCCGGCCTGCTCGCCGCGATCGTCGCCGTCACCGCCGTGCTGGGCACGACCGGCCGCCTCCCGTTCCACTCGACGGGCGCGCTGCCGCGGACGGCCCAGGTCAAGCAGACGCCGCAGACGAACGAGGCGCGCCCGCCGGTGGCGGCGCCCACGATCGCCCCCTCCCTGGCCCCGATCGTGACGGCGCCGGTGGGGAACTTCTCCTACACGTGGAACACCGCGCCCGCGGCTCCGCAGCCGTGGACCCCGGGCGCGGTCAACGACTGGGACCTGCTGGCCAGCAGCGACTTCCCGAGCGACCAGGGCGGCTCGATGCAGGCCCGGTTCGGGGGCGACTGCGCGCCGCCGCCGGCCACCCACGCGCTCAAGGCGCTGGCCGACTCGGCGTACCTGTGCCGCGGCCAGCTGATGACCGCGATCAACGGCGGAGGCGACGCGCCCAAGACGTACGGCGGCGTCTTCCTCGCGCCGGCCCAGCTGGCGGACGTGGGCCAGGGCACGGCGATCAGCTGGCAGGTCTCGGCGCTGCGGGCCTCGGCGAACGACTGGTGGGACGTCTGGCTGACGCCGTTCGACCAGAACCTGGTCGCGCCGGTGACGTCGGGCGAGGCGCCGGCGTTCAACGGCGACCCGGCCGACGCGGTGCACATCCGGATGAACAACGGCACGTGCGCCGGCGGGGGGCAGCCGGCCACGCTGGGCTCGACCAACGGGGTGGCGATCGGCACGGTGTTCAACGTCGAGGTGATCGCCAACCACAAGGCGACGCGGGTCGATGGGCCGGGCTTCCAGCCCTGCCTGGAAAGCGCGCTCGGCCGGGTGACGGCGGACACGATGGGCAGCTTCCGGATCGACGTCTCGCAGGGCCACCTGAAGTTCTCGGTGGCCCGGGCGGGCGGCGGCTCGCTGGTCCTGGCCGACGCCCGGGTCTCGCTGCCGTTCACGCAGGCGGTGGTGCAGTTCGCCCACCACAGCTTCCAGCCGGCGCAGGCGTGCGGGGGCGACGGGACGTGCGGGCCGAACACGTACCGGTGGGGGAGCGTCTCGATCAACCCGTCGGTGCCGTTCACGATGCTGCGGCCCAACGGGGTGGCGTCGGTCCACGGCCAGGGGGCGACGCTGCGGCTGCCCCAGCCGGCGCCGGCGGGCAGCCACCTGCGCTTCTACGCGTTCGGGTCGACGAGGGTCGGCTTCGACGGCCACGGCGCCCAGCCGGCGGTGGCCCAGCAGGGCCAGGACGCCGGGACGGGCGAGGCGAGCTACTGGATGCCCGTCCCGGCGGGAACGACCACGATCTCGCTGAGCGGCTCGGGGGCCAGCGGCCTCCCCTGGTGGGTCCAGGACGTGGCCGTCTGGGCGCCGCCGAGCTAGCGCTCGGCAATGCCGCTGAGTGAGCGCGGTCTTTGCCTCGGGTCCGGGCCACGGTCGTTGCCGAGCATCGTTTGGGTGGCAAGTGGTTCACGACAGTGCCCTGCCGTACGTCTGCCACCCCTCAGCCGGGTCGAGAGGTGGCGCCGGTACGGCAAGGCCCGTTCGTGGCATAGTTGTCGCCCAGAAGTGGTCCGATGCTAGCCCGCCGGAGGCCCCCTCGTCGAACGCCCACACCCTGACGAGGCGGCGCCACCCCCCGCGCGCCACGCCGGTGGCCCTGCAGCTCTTCCGCCGGCCTTGGCCCGAAGCAACAGCCCGTCGGGCCTCAACTCACCGGCCGCCGAGCTAGCGCTCGGCGGCCTTTTTCGGACTTTTCGGGCGGCGGGTCAGCGTTTTCGGCATCAGCGGGGTTCGGAGGGTTGGTAACCAACCAACCTTCAGGGGGTAGTCGCTGATGAGAAACCGATGGCAGCCCGGCCGCCCGGGTTCCTTGCCCGACCCGGGGCCCGCTCCTCGGCCCACACTTCGGACGCGCCGGAACCGCCGGCGTGGGCTCCAGATCTTCCAGCTCGTGGCCGCGCTGGGCGCCGGCGTACTGGTCGCCCTGCTCACGACCACCGATCACCTCAGCCTCCGCCCCTCGGGCAGCGTGGGCCAGGCCCCGGCGACCGGCCAGGCGGCGACCGGCCAGCAGGCGCCGAACGTGACGGCGAGCCAGGCGGCCCCGACCGCGACGCCGCCCCCGGCCGTGCCGGCGGGCATGCCGACCAGCTTCGACGGCGCGCTGCCGGCGCCGACCGGCCTCAAGACGACCGGCCTCAACTCCACCGTGCGGGCCAACTGGACGCCGGCCACCGGCGGCTCCGTGGCCTGGCAGCTCTTGTCGATCTGGGACGGCGCCACGCTGATGGGCGAGAAGGTGCTGGCCGCCACCGCGACCGCCGCCGACGGCAACGGGCTCCAGTCGGGCCACACGTACACCGTGGCGGTCCAGTCGATGGGCGCCAACGGCCACCTCTCGGCGCCGGTGACGGCGTGGGGCCCGACGGACCCCCAGAGCGCGATGCCCAACGCGGTCTTCTTCGAGAACTTCAACGAGGCCCAGTCCGGGGCGCTCGACCCCAACTACTTCGACGTCCGGCTCCGCGACGGCTCCACCACGCCTGACGGCGTCGACGACCGGGCGCGGGTCTTCGTCTCGGAGCACCACTTCCACACCGAGATCATCAGCGGCGAGGGCGACGCGGCGGTCACGATCCGGCCGCGCGGCACGTTCGACTTCGCCAACCGGGTCGGGACGTTCCAGTTCGAGGTCGACATGGCCGCCGTGCAGTCGATCCCGGGCAAGTGGTTCGAGATCCACCTCTCGCGGCACGCGCCGGCCGACGCCCAGTTCTTCGGCCTCGCGACCGAGGACAACGACCAGTACCCCGACGACCTGTCCTTCACCGTGGCCCGGCCGCTGAACGCGACCAACCCCGGCGACGTGCAGGCGGCGTCGATCGGCGTGAACACGAGCAACGGCTTCCAGAAGACGTTCGTGGGCCGGTCGAACAACTTCACGCCCAAGAACGTG
>VBJR01000080.1 GCA_005880175.1 Chloroflexota bacterium | reverse complement strand
GGCCTGTACCACCACGAGCGCTCGTGGATCGACGACCTGACCGTGCCCTGGGCGGCGCTGAAGGGCTACATGGACCGGCTGGAGCGGGGCGAGACGATCGACCGGCCGACCGGGGACATCCTGGAGCGCCGCGACCGGCTGGCCGGCGAGTACCGCGGCTTACTGCAGACCGACCAGGACCGCGCCGCGTTCGACCAGAACGTCGAGATGGCGCGGATGGTGGCGCCGTACATCGAGAACCACAACATGTACATCGAGCACCGCCACCACACGCACTTCTGGAACAAGATGCGCGACATCGGCGACCGGATGGCCGAGGGCGGGCTCCTGGAGGACCGCGACGACCTGTTCTACCTGAACCGGTGGGACGTCGGGATCGCGCTGAACGACCTGGTCACGCACTGGGCCGCGTACAACTCGGCGCCGATGCGCAAGCAGTACTGGCGGTCGATGATCTCGCGCCGCAGGGAGATCATCGAGGTGCTGCGCAGGTGGGACCCGGAGCAGGCGCTGGGCCCGATGCCGGCGGAGATCAACGAGCCGTTCATGATCATGCTGTACGGCCTGACGACGGACCGCGTGGCGGCCTCGGCCGGCGTCGTCGAGGGCCCCGCGCGCGTCATCTTCTCGCCGGACGAGATCCCGAGCGTCGAGGAGGGCGAGATCCTGGTCTGCCCGATCACCGCCCCGTCGTGGGGCCCGGTCTTCGGCCGGATCAAGGCCACCGTCTCCGACCTCGGCGGCATCATGTCGCACGCGGCCATCGTCAGCCGCGAGTACGGGCTGCCGGCGGTCGTCGGCACCGGCCGGGGCACGAAGGTGATCCACACCGGCGACCGGCTGCGCGTGGACGGCGACAGCGGCAAGGTGACGATCCTCGGATGAGCTACGCCATCCCGCTCGCGGACTGCACGGCTGACCGCGCGCCCGAGGTCGGCGGCAAGGCGATCGGCCTCGGCAGCCTGCTCCGGCAGCACCGCGACGTGCCGCCCGGGTTCGTCGTGCCGACCGGCGCCTACCGCGAGTGGGTGGCGGCCCACGGGCTCGATCGCGAGCTCGAGCGCCTGGCCGGCGGCGCCGTCGACGCCGCCGGCCAGGAGGCGGCGTCCCGGGCGATCCACGACCTGTTCCTGGACGCGGCGCTGACCGGGGACCACGCCGAGGAGGTGGCGACCGCCTACCGGGGTCTCGACGCGCACGCCGACGCGGTCGTGGCCGTGCGCTCCAGCGCGACGGCGGAGGACATGGCCGACGCGTCGTTCGCCGGCCAGCAGGAGTCCTACCTGGGCGTGTCCGGCGTGGAGTCCGTGCTCCGGCACGTGGTCCGCTGCTGGGCCAGCCTGTTCACGGCCCAGGCGATCAGCTACCGGCGGCGCCTGGGCATCCCGGCCGGGCAGGTCGCGATGGCCGTGCTCGTGCAGCGGCTGGTCGCGGCCGAGGCGGCCGGTGTCATGCTGACGATCGACCCGGTCACCGGCGACCGGTCGCAGATCACGATCGAGGGCGCGCACGGCCTGGGCGCCCCGGTCGTCGGCGGCGAGCTGACCCCGGACCGGTTCACCGTGGACAAGGTGACGCTGGAGATGCGCTCGCGAGCGGTGGTCCCGAAGCCGTTCGCGGACCGCTTCGACCTCGCGACCGGCGCCGTGGTCCGCGGCGAGCTGGACGAGGCGGAGGGGGCCGCGTCCTCCCTGACCGACGAGGAGGTGCTGCGGCTGGCCGCGGTGGGCAAGGAGGTCGAGCGCGTCCACGGCGGCGCCGTCGACGTCGAGTGGGCCGTGGGGCCGGGCCCCGACGGGCCGCGTCACCTGTACCTGCTGCAGGCGCGGCCGGAGACGGTCTGGAGCGCGAGGCAGGCCGCCTCCATCGTCGCCCCGCAGTCGACGGCGCTGGACCGGATGGTCGCGGTCATGTTGGGATCACGCAGGAGCCAGGGGAGCCAGGACAGATGAAGACGAGCACCGATCGCATCCTCACGACGCACGTCGGAAGCCTGGCGCGTCCGAACGCACTGCTGGAGACGATGCGGGAGAAGGAGAACGGCCGGCCCTACGACGAGGCGGCGTTCGCGGCGCAGGTCCGCGAGGCCGTGGTCGACGTGGTCCACCACCAGGCGGAGGTCGGCCTGGACGTCGTCGCCGACGGCGAGATGGGCAAGGTCAGCTTCCTCACGTACGTGGACGAGCGCATCTCGGGGTTCGAGAAGATCCCGGGCCGGTCGAGCATGGCGCCGTCGTGGAAGCGCGAGCTCGAGATGTTCCCCGACTACTACCAGGAGTACTTCAAGAAGTACTCGCACGCGGTCGCCCCGATCCACGTGATGATCTGCCGCGGCCCGATCACGTACGTCGGCCAGGAGGCGGTGGCGAAGGACATCGCGAACCTGAAGGCCGCCCTGGCGCAGGTGGACGTGACCGAGGCGTTCATGCCGGCGACGTCGCCGCGCGGCTTCGGCGGCAACGAGTACTACGCGACCGAGGACGAGTTCAACTGCGCGCTCGCCGACGCGCTGCGCGAGGAGTACCGCGCCATCGTGGACGCGGGCCTGGTCCTCCAGGTGGACGACCCGGGCCTGACCGAGATCCTGAGCGACAACCCCGACAGCACGATCGAGGAGCGCCGGGTCGAGGCCGGGAGGCACGTCGAGGTCGTGAACTACGCGCTCCGGGGCATCCCCGAGGACCGGGTGCGCTTCCACACGTGCTACGGCCTGAACCACGGCCCCCGGCTGCACGACGTGCCGCTGTCCGAGGTCGTGCCGTTCATGCTGGCGGTGAACGCCGCAGCGTACTCCTTCGAGGTCGCGAACCCGCGCCACCAGCACGAGTGGCGGATCTGGGAGGACACGAAGCTGCCGGACGGCAAGCTGCTGATCCCCGGCTTCCTGAGCCACGCGATGAACTTCGTCGAGCACCCGCAGCTGATCGCGGACGGGATCGAGCAGTACGCCAACCTGGTCGGCCGCGAGAACGTGATCGCGGGCGCCGACTGCGGCTTCTCGTCGCGGGCCTCGTTCTCGCCGGAGGTGCACCCGAGCGTGGTCTGGGCCAAGTTCGAGGCGCTGGCCGAGGGCGCGCGCCTGGCGTCCCGGGAGCTGTGGTAACGGCGGTCGATCCCGAGGTCGCGCGCTGGCTGTACCGGCGCATGGTCCTGATCCGCCGGTTCGAGGAGCGGATCGACGCGCTGCGCCAGTCCGGCGCGCTCCAGGGCTCGGCGCACCTGTCCATCGGCCAGGAGTCGGTGGCGGCCGGCGTGTGCGCGCGCCTGAACCGCGACGACTACGTGGCCAGCACGCACCGGGGCCACGGGCACGCGATCGCCAAGGGCGTGGACGTGGCCCGGATGATGGCCGAGCTGTTCGGCCGCGAGACCGGCACGAACCGGGGCAAGGGCGGCTCGATGCACATCGCCGACACGTCGGTGGGCATGCTCGGCGCGACCGGCGTGGTCGGGGCCGGCATCCCGATGGCGCTGGGGGCGGCCCTGTCCGCGCGCCGGCGCGGCACCGGCCAGGTCGCCGTGGCGTTCTTCGGCGACGGCGCGATGGGTCAGGGCGTCGTCTACGAGTGCCTGAACATGAGCGCGATCTGGAAGCTGCCGCTGGTGTTCGTGTGCGAGAACAACCTGTACGCGGAGTCCACGCCGGCCGAGTACGCGCTCGGCTCGACGGACCTGGCGCCGCGGGCGGCGCCGTTCGGCGTGCCGGCCTGCGCGCTGGACGGGCAGGACGTGCTCGCCGTGTACGACGAGATGGGCCGGGCGGTGGAGCGGGGCCGCGGTGGCGGCGGGCCCACGTTCCTGGAGTGCAAGACGTACCGCTACCACGGCCACTTCCTGGGCGACGACCCGCGCCGCTACCGGACCGCGGAGGAGGAGGCGCACTACCGGGCCCGCGACTGCATCGAGGGGTTCGCCGAGCGCAGCGGCCTGCCGGCGGACGAGCTGCGCTCGTTCGACGAGGAGGCCGTCCGAGCGGTGGACGGCGCGGTCGCGTTCGCGGAGCGGAGCGCCCCGCCCGCGCTGTCGTCGCTGACCGAGGACGTGTACACCCGATGACGCGGACGCTGGTGTTCAGCCGGGCCGAGAACGAGGCGCTGCGCCAGGAGCTGGAGCGCGACCCGTCCGTCATCCTGCTCGGCGAGGACGTGGCCGGCGGCGCGGGCCGCGCCGAGCAGGGGTTCATCGACGCCTGGGGCGGCCCGATGGGCTCGACCAAGGGCCTGATCCAGCAGTTCGGCCCGGAGCGGATCATCGACACGCCGATCTGCGAGATGGGCTTCATCGGGGCCGCGGTGGGCGCCGCCGTGACCGGCCTCCGGCCCGTGGCGGAGCTGATGTTCGTGAACTTCGTCGGCGTCTCGCTGGACCCGATCATGAACGAGGCCGCGTACCTCCGCTACATGCTGGGCGGCCAGGTCAGCGTGCCGCTGGTGATCAAGACGGCGATCGGGGCGACGGGCGCCGGGGCCGGCAACGGCGGCGGGACGGCGGCCCAGCACTCGGGGAGCATGTACTCGCTGTTCGCGCACATCCCGGGCCTCAAGTGCGTGGTCCCGTCCGACCCGTACACCGCGAAGGGCCTGCTGACGGCGGCCATCCGGGACGACGACCCGGTCGTGTACTGCAGCCACCGCGCGCTCGCGGGCGTCCAGGGCGAGGTGCCGGAGGAGGCGTACACCGTGCCGATCGGGCGGGCCCGCGTCCTTCGCGAGGGCGGGGACGTGACGCTGGTCGGCATCGCCCGGATGACCGGCGTGTGCCTGGAGGCGGCCTCGGAGCTCGCCGGCCAGGGGGTCGAGGCGGAGGTGGTGGACCTGCTCAGCCTGGCGCCTCTGGACGAGGAGACGGTGATCGAGTCGGTCCGGCGCACCAAGCACGCGGTCGTGGTCGACGAGGACACGCCGCGGTGCAGCGTGGCGCGGGACGTGGCCGCGGTGATCGCGGACCGGGCGATCGACCACCTGGACGGGCCGGTGAAGACGGTCACGGGGCCGCACGCGCCGGTGCCGTACAGCGGGCGGCTGGTCGCGGCACGCTGCGGGACTGACCCGGTGGCGACCGACCTGCGGCTGCCGCAGCTCGGCGACATCATGACCGAGGGCCGGCTGACGGCCTGGCTGCGGGAGGACGGCGCCGCCGTCGAGGCGGGCCAGCCGCTGTACGACCTGGAGACGGACAAGGTCAGCTTCACGGTCGAGGCGCCGGCGGCGGGAGTGCTCCGGCGCGTGGTGGCGGCCGGCGAGCTGGTGCCGGTGGGCACGCTGGTCGGCCAGCTGCTGGCGAAGGACGAGCCCGCGGGCGGCGGGGAACGGGAGATCCGCGCCACGCCGGCCGCCCGGGCGCTGGCCCGGGAGCTCGGGGTGGACCTGGCTGCCCTCACGGTGAACGGCCGCATCCGCGAGGCGGACGTGCGGGCGGCGGCGACGTCGGATGTCGCCTCGGTGCCGTACTCGGGCCGGCGCCGGGCCATCGGCGAGCGCATGCTGCGCAGCCGCCAGACCACGGCGGCGCTCACGCTCGCCAGCGAGGTGGGCGTGGACGCGGCCCTGGACCTGATCGACGAGCTGAACCGGGAGTGGCGCGACGACGGCGTGGTGGTCACGCTGACCCGGCTGATCGTGCGGGCCTGCGCGGTGGCGCTGCGCGACCACCCGATGCTGAACGCGCGGCTCCACGACGACCGGATCGAGCAGCCGGGGACCGTGGACGTCGGCCTGGCGATGGACCAGGAGGCGGGGCTGCTGGTGCCGGTGCTCCGGGACGCCGGCGGGCTGTCGCTGCGGGAGGTGGCCGCGTCGGCGCGGGACCTGGCGCTGCGCGCCGAGTCGGGCCGCCTGACCCAGGCCGAGGCGGCCGGCGCCACGTTCACCGTGACGTCGCTGGCCGGGACGGTGGTGGACGCGTTCACGCCGATCCTGGACCCGCCCCAGGCCGCCATCCTGGGCGTGGGCCGGGTGCGCGAGGTGGCGGCGTTCGAGGGCGAGCGGGTGGTGCGCCGCCGGGTCACGACGCTGAGCCTGACGTTCGACCACCGCGTCGCGGACGGGGCGCCGGCGGCCCGCTTCCTGGGCCGGGTGGCGGAGCTGCTGGGGAGCCCGGCGGAGCTCCGATGATCCCCGCCGGCGAGCTGCGCCACCTGACCGTGGTCGTGTCCGACCTGGAGGCGGCGGCGCGGGGCTACTCGCTCGTGTACGGCGTCGGCCGCTGGCGCGTGGCGCGGGCCCGGCACCTGCCCCACGCCGTGGCGACGGGCACGACGGCGGCGGGGCTGACGTTCCGGCTGGTCGAGCCGGCCGGCCGCGGCGGCGTGTTCGACGAGTTCCTGGCGGCGCGCGGGCCCGGCATCCACGGCCTGTGCCTGACGGTCGTCTCGGAGCCGGAGATGCGCCAGCTGACGGCGCGGATGGCGGAGGCCGGCATCGCGGTCCTGCGCGAGGAGACGCCGCCGGGCACCTCGCGGCACTACCAGCTGGACACCCGGGCCGCGCTCGGCGGGTTCTGGCTGGAGGTGGTCGTGCCGGTGGGCCGGGACCACGCGGACGAGGAGTGGCACCTCGCGGCCGCCGGCGGGCGGCCGCCGGGCGTCCCGGAGATCGCCCGGCTGTGGCACGTCGGCGTGGCGGTGCGCAGCCTCGCGGAGCGGCTGCCGGCATACGAGCGGCTGCTCGGGATGGCGGGCTGGGACCGCGTGGAGTTCCGGCCCGAGCCCGGCTCGCTCGACCGCTCCACCCTCGACGGGGTGGCGGTGCGGCACGCGTTCTCGCTGGTCAGGGGCCGGCTCGCGGACATCGAGCTGGAGGTGATCGAGCCGACGCTGGAGCCGACGCACTACGGGCGCGAGTTCATCGACCGGGTCGGGGAGGGCGTCCACCACCTGCTGGCGCTGCCGTCGCTGCGCGAGGGTGAGTGGATCCGGGTGCGGGAGTGGATGGAGTCGCTCGGCGTGCCGGTGGCGATGAGCGGCCTGGTCCGCTCGGGCGCGGCCGAGTTCTTCTACCTGGACACCCGGCGGCTGCTGGGCGGGCACCTGCTGGAAGCGATCTGCAGGTACGAGTAACGGAAGGAGGTCTGAGGTGGCGGATTCGGGGTTCGACGGCCAGGTGGCGATCATCACCGGGGGCGCGGGCGGCCTGGGCCGGGCGGTGGCGGCGCGGCTGCTGGCGGAGGGCGCGCGGGTGGCGCTGGTGGACAGCAGCGAGGAGCGGCTGCGGCAGGTGGCGGGCGAGCTGGGCGCGTCGGCGCTGCCGATCCGGGCGGACGTGACGGTCGAGCAGGACGTGATCGACTACGTGGCCAGGACGGTGGCGGAGCTGGGCCGGGTGGACCTGTTCTTCAACAACGCGGGCATCGAGGGCCGCATGGCGAAGATCGTGGACACGGAGATGGCGGACTTCGACTGCGCGAGGTGCTGCGCGCGATGCGCGCGCAGGGCTCCGGCGGCGCGATCGTGAACACGGCGTCGATCGCGGGCCTGCGCGGCAGCAGCCGGCTGGCGCCGTACTCGACGTCGAAGCACGCGGTGATCGGCCTGACGAAGGGCGCGGCCCGGGAGGGCGCGGAGTTCGGGGTACGGGTCAACGCGGTGGCGCCGGGCTTCATCGACACGCGGATGCTGCACTCGATCAACGCGATGGCGGGCGACCGCGAGACGGCGGAGGCGGAGCTGGTCTCGCGGGTCCCACTGGGCCGCCTGGGCACCCCGGACGACGTGGCGAACGTGGTGCGGTGGCTGCTGAGCGCGGAGGCGTGCTACGTGACGGGCGGCGTGTACCTGGTGGACGCGGGCGTGATGAGCTGAGGCCGCGGCCTCAGCTGGTCGTGGCGGTGCGGTCGACCGCGTCGTACAGGGCGTCGACGTCGACGTCGCCATAGGGGGTCACGACCACGTCGCCCGCGCCGTACACGAGCCACTCGCGGATCCGGCCGCCGGCCGGCCGCGCCAGCTCGATGCGCCGCCGGTCCGGGTCCACGAGCAGGAGCTGCTGGAGCCCGGACGACTCGGCGTAGGCGACGGCCTTCTCGCGTCGGTCGTGGTCCTCGGTACAGGGCGAGAGAACCTCGACGATCAGCGCCGGATCGGTCTCGTAGAGCCGGTCCGGGGCGGGGGAGCAGACGACCATCACGTCCGGGTAGTACCCGTTGCCGCACTCGGTGCGCACGAGGCGGTTGGACGTGAAGGGACGGCGGCCGCGAGCCCGGGCGCCGGGGGCGAGGGCCTCGTACAGCAGGCCGGCGACCAGGTCGTGCCGTTCGGAACCGCCGGCGAGCGCGTACACCCGTCCCGCGACGAGCTCGTGGCGGCGTTCGGAGGCGCGCTCCCCCTCCGCGAACTGCTCGAAGGTCGTGAACGCGATGGCCTCCGCCATGCGGCTGATGCTACTTCACCCGGGTGGCGGCGGCGAGCCGGCCCGGCGGGGCGCCGCCGCCCGGAAGTCAGAACAGGCTGTCGGGCAGCCCGAAGTGCGCCTTCGCGAACTCCGACGCCAGGTTCAGGTACTGCGCGGCGATGTGGCCGCGGTACATCGCCACGTCGCGGAAGTACCGCTGCATCGGCTGGCCCCGCTTGGCCGGAGACGAGCCGCCGCTGCGGAACAGCAGCTCCACCGCGTCCGCCGCCAGCCGGCCCGACTGCTGGAGGATGCCGAACAGCCGGATGTCGTCCTCCCTGCTGAACGGCTGCCCGGTCGTTGCCCAGCGCTCGCAGTACTCCATGTACATCTCGCCGGCCCGGTAGAGCAGCTGCTCGGCCGAGTCGGTCAGGCCCCGGGCCAGGCCGAACGTGCGCTGGAAGTCGTGGTGCTCGTACCGCCACACCTGGGGCGGGAACGTCGTCTTCCGCGTGGTGATGCTCTGCTCGAACTCCTCCAGCGACGCCTTCGCCGCGCCCACCACCGAGACCACCAGGCCCGCGTGGTAGACGCCGTACAGCATGCCCAGGTACATCGGGTTGCCGTGCAGCTCGGTGCCGGGCGTGGCGCCCTCCGTCCGCGTCCAGTTGGCGACGACCGTCAGGTGCTCCGGCACGAAGACCCGCTCCAGCCGCACGCTGTTGGACCCGCTGGCCTGCATCCCGAGTTGCTGGCCGCCGCCCCAGTCGTCCAGGATCGTGAACTGGTCCCGCGGCACGACCAGCACGATCGCGACCGGCGGCGCGTCCGCGTCGTCGTTCGGCAGCAGCGCGTTGCCCATGAAGTGCGTCGAGTACGGCACGCCCGAGCAGTAGTCCCACGTGCCGCTGGCCACGTAGCCGCCGTCCACCACCTGCACGGTGCCGCCCGGCAGGGGCCGGTGCGGGCCCCGGAAGTCGCCCTCGGGCCCGAAGATCTCGCGCTGGGCGCGCTCCGGCCAGTACGAGCCGACGACCCACGCGTGGTGCGAGCCGAGCGTCAGCCCCCAGCCCGTGCCCGGGTCGCCCGTCGAGATCTCGACCATCGCGCGCCAGAAGGTGGGCAGGTCGAACTCGTAGCCTCCGAACCGGCGCGGCTGCAGCATGCGGTAGAAGCCGGCCTCGAGGAACTTCCGGTGCAGCTCCTCCGAGTAGCAGCCGCGGCGCTCCGACTCCTCCTGCTGCTCGCGGATCAGGGGCTTCAGCGCGGCCGCGCGCCTGACGATCTCGGCCGCCGTCAGATCGGGCTCGGGGGCGGGGACGTCCGCCGCGGTCGTGCGTGCCGTGTCTGCCATAACTCTCCTTTCCCCGATCCTCCAGGGCAATGTTGGCATGGTAGCGTGCTAGTGTTTCAAACCGCTGGCGGCATTCGTGGTAGGTAGAACCTCATGATCGAAGTCGACGAGACCACCATCACACAGGCGGTCCTGGACCGGCTGACGAGCTGCCCCGACCCCCGCCTGCGCCAGGTCAGCGAGGCGCTCGTCCGTCACCTGCACGCGTTCGTGCGCGAGGTGGAGCCGACGATGGACGAGTGGATGACCGGGATCGAGTTCCTGACCCGCACCGGCCAGATCTGCTCATCGAACCGGCAGGAGTTCATCCTGCTGTCCGACACGTTCGGCATCTCCATGCTGGTCGACGCGATCAACCACCGCTTCGCCGAGGGTGTCACCGAGAGCACCGTGCTGGGCCCGTTCTACATCCAGGACCCGCCCGTCCAGGCGCTGGGCGCCGATATCTCGGAAGGCGCCGCCGGCGAGCCGCTGCTCGTCGAGGGGACGGTGCGCACGACGGCCGGGGCGCCGGTCGCGGACGCCATCGTGGACACGTGGCACTCCGACCAGGACGGCTACTACGACGTCCAGCGCGGCGACGAGCTGACGCTGCGAGCGCGCTTCCGCACCGACGCCGGCGGCCGGTTCTGGTTCTGGTCGATCGTGCCGGCCAGCTACCCGATCGCCAACGACGGTCCCGTCGGCGAGATGCTGCGCGCGCAGGGCCGGCACCCGTACCGGCCTGCCCACGTGCACTTCAAGATCATCGCCCCGGGCTACGAGGAGCTGTCCACGCACGTCTTCGTGGCCGGCGACCCGTACCTGGACTCGGACGCCGTGTTCGGGGTCAAGCGGTCGCTGATCCGCGACCTGGACCGCCTGCCGGCGGCCGAGGCCCCGCCCGGCCGGGCGCTGGACGGCCCCTTCGCCCGGATGCGCTACGACTTCGTGCTGGCGGACACGCCCGTCACGGCCGGTACGTGAGGACCCGGCCCCACAGGCTGGACGTGCCCCAGATGCCCGAGCGCAGGCACTCCAGCTGGACGATCTGGCTGTGGTCCACGAAGAGGTTCACCTCGGGCCCGTAGTTCTTCACGTACCAGGCGAACACCTCGGGATCGGCCGCCTCGAACATGACCCGCTCGGTGCCCAGCGCCGAGATGATGCGCGCGACCACGTCGGTCCGCCACGTGTGCACGCTCTCCGTGATGCCCTCCGACTCGATCATCACCATCGGCGCGCCGGCGTCCAGGCAGCGGCGCGCGATCTCGATCGCCCGGCCCGGGTCGCTGACGCCCTCGGCCTCGAGCTGGTCGGCGTTCGTGGCGCCGCCGGCGCCGAACTGGATGCCCACCTCGGGCTTCGGCACCAGGCCGGCCCGCTGCACCCGCTCGGTCAGCCGCACCACGTCGTCCACCGGCATCGTGATGAAGCCCGTCGAGAGCTCGACGATGTCGAAGCCGACCTCCCGACACGCCTCCAGGTAGCGCTCGACCGCGGTCTCGCCCTGGCCCAGGACGTACTCGATGAAGCCGCCGGTCGAGACCTTCACGTCGTGCGCGTGGCACAGGTCCACGATCCCGGCCAGCGCCGCGCGGGGCATCAGGCTGAACGACCCGCCGGCGAACTTCAGGCTGTCCACGGAGTCGCCGAACCCCTCGAGCAGGTCCTCCAGGTAGCGCCGGCCGACCACCGAGTAGTACGGGCCGCGGATCTCGGTCAAACGCGAACGGCTGTGCACTCGTATCGATCATCTCGCGAAACCTCCCGACAGGGCCGAGCACAGCTCCTCGACGCGGACGTGCTCCAGCCCGCTCACCAGCCCGACGATTCGATCCGCGGCCGCCTCGCCGGCGACCGGCGCCGCCAGCCGCCGGAACTTGGCCTCCACGTCGTCCCGGCCCGCCGGCCGGGTCAGGAAACCGCGGTAGTCCGACTTCTCGCGGGTCAGCACCCGGCCGTCGCGCAGCGCGATCTCGACCCGGCACGCGTGCTCGGCCGGGAACCGCGCGCTCAGGTCGGCCGCCGGTCGCACGTCCACCCTGCGCAGCAGGTCCTGCACGTCCGCGCGGACGATGCGCTCGGGCGCGTACTGCACGGGCAGCACCTGGCCGTCGAGCAGCGCCACGGCCACCAGGTACGGCAGCGAGTGGTCCGCCTCCTCCTTGGTCCGGATGGCGCGCTTGTCGCCCTCCTCCCCGCCGCCGATGATGTCGTACGCGACCTGGAACACGTCGAGGCCGACCCGCTCGACCTGGCCCGGGTCGATCCCGGCCTCCTGGCGCAGCTCGAGGACGGCCTCCAGCGCCGCCTGCGAGTGGAACTCGGCGTTGTAACGCTTGACGCTGGTCCGGCGCACCGCCTCCAGGTCCTCCGCCGCCCAGTCGATCGAGAACGGGCCCGCGATCGCCTCCTCGAACCCCTTGTTGCCCTCGAACACCTCGGCCGGGCCCGTGATGCCGGCCCGGGCCAGGAACGTCGCGTGCACCGCGGAGAACGCCGTGTTCGGGAACGCCAGGCCCTTCCAGTTGGACAGCGAGCCGGTCCGCGTCACGCGCAGGGCGTTGAACGCCGTGCCCGCGATGGCGATGGCGTTCGCCGTGGCGGCGGCGTCGAGGCCGAGGCCCCGGGCGGCGCCGGCCGCCGCCCCGTACGCGCCCTGGGTGACGTGGTCGAAGCCGCGGGCCCGCACCGGCGCCACCTCCGAGAGCCGGCACTGGACCTGGTACGCCACCGCGAGGGCGACCAGCAGGTCGCGGCCGTCGCCGTCGGCGAACTCGACGGCGGCGAGCACCGCGCCCAGGTTGTCGCTGGGGTGGCACGTCTCGCCGGGAGCCATGAACGAGTCGTTGAAGTCCAGGTAGCGCACGGCCGCCGCGTTGTGGAGGGCGGCGCGGTCCGGCGCCGTGCGGCCGCCGCCGATCAGGGTGCAGCGAGGCCGGCCGCCCAGCTCGTCCACCTCGGCCCGCACGGCGCGCAGGACGTCGGAGTCCAGCGCCGCGATCGCGCAGCCCAGCGAGTCGAGGACGCGCAGCCGGAGCGCCTCCCGCGCCTCGGGCGTGAGGTGCTCCCACCGCGTGGAGCTCACGAATGCCGCCAGCCGCTCGACTTCGGTATTCATCTTGATATCGAGAGAGTACCGCCGGACTTGTCTCGATGTCAAGATAGATGTGTGCCCGATCAGGTTGACCGGCTGGTGGCGGCCTGGCGCCGCGAGCGGCCCGATCTCGACGTCGCGCCGCTGGAGGTGCTCAGCCGCGTGTCGCGGCTGGCCCGGCACCTCGAGCTGGCGCGCCGGGAGGCGCTGGAGCAGCTGGCGCTCCCGCAGTGGCAGTTCGACGTGCTGACCGCGCTGCGCCGCGCGGGCCCGCCCTACGAGATGACGCCGGGCGAGCTGCTGGCCGAGACGCTGGTGACGTCGGGCACGATGACGCACCGGGTGGACCAGATGGCGTCGGCCGGCCTGGTCGAGCGCCTGCCCGACCCCAGCGACGGCCGGGTGGTGCGGGTCCGGCTGACGCCCCGGGGCCGGGAGGCGGTGGACGGCGCGCTGGGCAACCTGCTGGAGCGCGAGCGGGAGCTGCTGGGCCGCCTGACGCCGGCCGAGCAGCGCGAGCTGGCGGGCCTGCTGCGGACGCTGCTGGAGGGGTTCGACTGAGCGGGCCCAGAGAGAGCGAGCGGCGGGGCATGGTGTGGGCGGTGATCGACCGCGAGGGGTGGCGCCTGCTCTGCGCCCGCTGCCGGCCGCTGTTCCCCAGCGTGTTCCACCCGCACGTGACGCTGGCCTATCGCGTCACGCG
>VBJR01000079.1:5250-9971 GCA_005880175.1 Chloroflexota bacterium | reverse complement strand
GCTCCCGCCCCATGCCCGCTCGCTGCGAGCCCTGCCCGCTGAACAGGAACGCCGTCCTGCCGGCCGCGGGCGGCTCCTCCACGATCACGTGGGCGTTCGTGCCGCTGATGCCGAAGGACGAGACGCCGGCCCGGCGCGGCCGCCCGGCGGCGGGCCACGGCTCCGCCTCCCTCAGCAGCCGGACCTGCCCGGCCGACCAGTCGACGTGCGGGGAGGGGGCGTCCACGTGCAGCGTCCGCGGCAGCACCCCGTGCCGCATCGCCAGGACCATCTTGATCACGCCCGCGACGCCGGCCGCGGCCGAGGTGTGGCCGATGTTCGACTTGATCGACCCCACGCGCAGCGGATCGCCGGCCGGCCGGTCCTGGCCGTACGTCGCGAGCAGCGCGTGCGCCTCGACGGCGTCCACGTCCGCCGGCTCCAGCCCGGCGTCCGCGAGCGCGCGCCGGATCAGCTGCTGCTGCGCCTGGCCGTTGGGGGCGGTGAGGCCGTTGCTGGCGCCGTCGGAGTTGACGGCCGCGCCCCGGACCACCGCCAGCACCGGGTGCCCATTGCGGCGCGCGTCCGTCAGCCGCTCCAGCACGAGCATGCCCGCGCCCTCGGCGAACGAGGTGCCGTCCGCCGCGGCGGAGAACGCCTTGGCCCGGCCGTCGGCGGCCAGGCCGCCCTGGCGGGTGAACTCGACCAGGAGACCCGGGTTCGCCATCAGCGTCGCGCCGCCCGCCAGGGCCAGCCCGCACTCGCCCCGGCGCAGCGCCTCGACGGCCAGCTGGAGGGCGACCAGCGACGACGAGCACGCCGTGTCCACCGTCAGCGCCGGGCCCTGCAGTCCGAACGTGTACGCGATGCGCCCGGACGCCAGGCTGATCGACGTGCCGGTCAGCAGGTGGCCGTCCGCCGCGCCCGTCGGCTGGTGCAGCCGCGGGCCGTAGTCGGTGGTCATCGCGCCGACGAAGACGCCGGTCGCCGAGCCGGCCAGCGACCCGGGGTCGATGCCGGCCCGCTCCAGCGCCTCCCACGTCGTCTCCAGCAGCAGCCGCTGCTGCGGGTCCATCGCCAGCGCCTCGCGCGGGCTGATCCCGAACAGCGCCGCGTCGAACTCGTCCCCGTCGTGCAGGAACCCGCCGTACGGCGACGCGCACGTGCCCGGCGCGTCCGGTCCGCCGAGCAGGGCGTCCAGGTCCCAGCCCCGGTTGGTCGGGAAGCGCGTGACCGCGTCCACACCGCCGGCCAGCAGCTCCCAGAGCGCCTCCGGGGAGCCGGCGCCGCCCGGGTAGCGGCAGCCCATCGCGACGATGGCGACCGGGTCGGCGGCGGGAGGCGCCGCCGGTGCCGGCGCCGCGGCGGGCGCGGCCGCGGCCCCGGCCAGCTCGCGCAGGTGGCCGGCGAGCCGGGCGGGGGTGGGGAAGTCGAACGTGGCCGTGGTGGCCAGCCGCAGCCCGGTCGCGACGTTCACCCGGTCGCGCAGCTCGACCATGCCCATCGAGCTCAGGCCCAGGTCCTTGAACGTGGTCGCGGGATCGACGTCGAGGTCGCCCTGGCCGAGCACGGCGGCGGCCGCGCGCACCACCAGCTCCTGGAGCGCTCCGCGGTCCGCGGTGGACACGGGCGCCGCCTCGGCAGCGGCCGCCAGCCAGTGCCGCTCGCGCTGGAACGCGTACGTGGGCAGGTCCGTCGGGAGCGCGCCGTCCAGCGGGCCCAGCGCGACGCCGGCGCCGCCGGCCCAGGCCTCGGCCAGGCTGCGGCGGAACCGGTCGGACGCGCCCTCGCCGTGGCGCAGCGTGGCGATCACGGTGACCTCGGCGCCGGCCTCGATGCGCTCGACCAGGACCGGGTGCGGGCTGCACTCGACGAGGAGGCCGCAGCCGAGCGCGAGCTCGGCCCGGACCCGGTCGTCCAGAGCCTCGCCGGCGAGGACGCGGGGCCCCGCCACGAGGCGCGCCGCCGCGTCCAGCGTCAGCTCGCCGGCGACTGTCGCGGCCGCGATCTCGCCGTCCCCGTCGCCGATCACGGCGTCCGGCTCCAGGCCCCGGTCGCGCCACAGGGCGGCCAGGGAGACCATGACCGCCCAGAGCGCCGGCCGCATGACGTCCGGCCGGTCGAGGGCCGGGGCGCCGGGCGCCTCCCGGAGCACGCCGAGCAGGTCGAACGCCACGTGGGGCGCCAGCGCGGCCGCGCACTCGGCGGCCCGGGCCGCGAACGCCGGCTCGGCGCCGAGCAGGTCGCTGGCCAGGCCCGGCCAGACGGAGCCCTCGCCGGGGAACACCAGGGCGCACCGGCCCGGCACCGCCCGGCCGGTGACGACCGCGTCGTCCCGCCGCCCGGCCGCCAGCGCCTCCAGTCCCGCGAGCAGCTCGGACCGGCCGGCGCCGAGCACCACCGCCCGCTGCGCGAACCGCGCCCGCGTCCGGAGGAGCGACAGCGCGACGTCGGCCGGCTCGACGTCGGGCCGTGCGGCGGCGTGCGCGGCGAGCGCCGCCGCCTGCGCCCGCAGCGCCGGGACGTCGCGCGCCGACAGCGCCCACGCCGCGCCGGCCGGCGGGCGGGCGCGCTCGCCGCCCTGGGCCGGCGGCGGCGAGGCGAGCACCAGGTGGCAGTTCGTGCCTCCGATCCCGAACGAGCTGACGCCGGCCACCAGCCGGCCGTCGCCGCGCGGCCAGTCCCGGGCCTCGCGCACCACCTCGAGCCCCAGCTCGCCGAGCGGGATCGCGGGGTCGGGAGCCTCGAAGTGCAGGCTGGGCGGCAGCGTCCGGTGGGCGATCGCCAGCGCCGTCTTGACGAACCCGGCGATGCCGGCCGCGCCCTCCAGGTGCCCGATGTTGGTCTTCACCGAGCCGACGAGCAGCGGGTCGCCGGCCGGGCGGCCCGCACCCAGGGCGGCGCCGAGCGCCGCCGCCTCGATCGGGTCGCCGACGCGGGTGCCGGTCCCGTGCAGCTCGACGTACTGGACCTCGCCCGGCTCTACGCCGGCATGACGGCAGGCCCGCCGCAGCAGCTCGGCGTGGGCCGGCCCGCTCGGCACGGTCAGCCCCTCGCCGCCGCCGTCGTTGTTGACCGCCCCGCCCAGGATGACGCAGTGGACCGGATCGCCGGCGGCCAGCGCGGCCGAGAGCCGCTTCAGCACGACGACGGCGCCGCCCTCGCCGCGCACGTACCCGTTGGCGCGGTGGTCGAACGTCCAGCAGCGGCCGTCGGGGGAGAGGGCGCCGGAGCGGCCGATCGCCTCGGTGGTCTCCGGCACCAGCATCAGGTTGACCCCGCCCGCGAGCGCCAGGTCCACCTCGCCCCGGCGCAGCTGCTCGCAGGCCAGCTGCACCGCCAGCAGCGACGAGCACTGGCCGGCGTCCACCGTCAGGCTGGGCCCGCGCAGGCCGAGGAGGTAGGAGACGCGGTTCGCGAGCAGGGTCCGGAGGACGCCGGTGAACGTGTAGGGGCCGGCGCCGAGCCGGTCGTGCAGGACGGCGTAGTCGTCGTTGATCGCGCCGATCACGACGGCCGTCTCGCTGTCTCGCAGCGAGGTCGGCGCGATCCGGGCCCGCTCCAGCGCCTCCCAGGCCAGCTCCAGCGCCAGGCGCTGCTGCGGGTCCATCGCCGCCGCCTCGCCCGGCGAGATACCGAAGAACGCGGCGTCGAACCGGTCCACCTGGGCCAGGAACCCGCCGCGGCGATAGGCCGAGGCGCCGGCGTCCCACCGGTCCGCCGGCACCTCCGTCACCGCGTCGCCCCCGGATCGCAGCAGCCGCCAGAACTGGTCCGGGTCGCCCGCCCCGGGCAGCCGGCAGGCGATGCCGACGACCGCGACGGGCTCCTCGGCCCCGGCGACGAACCCCGTGGCAGGCATGACCAGGCGGGACGTCAGCCGCTCAGGCGACCCCATCGGCGGTTGCCGGGACAGCGCGCCGGCTCCGGAACGTCCGGCCCAGGACGCCGACCGCGATCGCCAGGCAGAACAGCCCGAGCAGGATGTTGGCCCAGCCCCAGGCGAACCCGGCGCTGACCAGCAGCGCCACGTTGAGCACCGCCAGGACCAGCCCGACGCCGATCAGCCCGGCCGGCGCCCGGAAGCGGACGCGTGCGTCGGGCGGCGCGTCGCGGCGCTGGAGGTAGGCCGCGACCTGGGCCAGGATCACGCTGATGAAGTAGCCGACGTTGGCCGCGGCCAGCAGGTAGATCGGCGCGCTGGTGATCTTGCCCTGCGTCAGCACCAGGACCAGCACCAGCATGATGGCGTTGGCGGTCACGTCGAAGAGCGTCGCGTTGCGGGGCGCCCCGTGCTTGTTCAGCCGGGCCAGGCCCTCCCACGCGTAGCCGTTCTCGCCCATGCGGCGGAGCAGCCGGGACGACCCGATCATGACCATGTTGACGCCGAGCAGCAGCGCCACGAAGAGCAGGGCGAACACCGCCGCGCTCGCGTAGCCGGTCACGCGCTCGGCGAACGGGATCAGGGCCACGCTGGGATCGGCCTGGGCGCCCGCGGTGCCGAGCACCCCGATCAGGGCGATGGGGATCGCCGTGTACGCGACGACGGCGATCGCGCCGGTCGCGAGCAGGCAGGTGATCGCGTCGCGGGTGCCGCCCCTGTACTCGCCCGAGTACGTGAGCGCCAGCTCGCAGCCGTACGCGCTCCAGCCGGCGATGAACAGCCCGCCGGCGATGGCGGCGAGCCCGCCGCCGCTGAACCAGCCGCCGGGCGGCGCGAACGGCGCGAAGTTGCCCGGGTG
>VBJR01000079.1:0-5220 GCA_005880175.1 Chloroflexota bacterium | reverse complement strand
CCGTGGATGTTGACGGTGCCGCTCAGGCCGAGCACCGCGAACGCCAGCAGCCAGCCCACCCAGGGCGGGCTCTGGGGGATCAGCGCCGTCTGCACGTACCCGGCCGCGATGGCCGAGCTGATGGCCAGGGTGGGGCTCCAGCCGAACCAGTAGCTCCACTGGCTGATCAGCGCGAGCGGCCGGCTGCGCCGGCCGAGGACCTCCGCGCTGAGCGCGGCGATGCCTCCGGACACGCCCGGCAGGCTGCCGGTCAGCTCGGCGAACGCGAACGCCATCAGCAGGCCGATGACCGCGGAGGCGCTCCAGACGACGATCGACGCCGGCCCGGCCAGCGCGGCCACCGGGCCGACCGAGACCAGGACCAGGACGGGCACGCCGGAGGCGATGGAGAGTCCAAGGGGGAGTCGGATCTTCACCTGCTACGCACCTCCGGCGACGGCTTCGCGAGTGGCCTGGATGCGCTCGAGCTCTAGCGGCCGCGGATGCACGCCGTGGCGCTTGGCCACCCGCTCCATCTCCTCGGCCTGCGCCTGCGTGGGCAGCCCCACGGAGTGCTCGCGGATGCCCTCGCGGGCGAACAGGTACGTCTCGGCGAAGCAGGCGTACGAGTTCGGGGGCGGGACGTCGGAGCCCAGGTCGGTGGAGCTCCGGAAGTTGGGGATGCGCGCCCGGCCGCCCTTCAGCACCGTGACGCCGTGGGCCTGGAACTCGGCCATGGCCTCCCGCTCGATGGTGACCGGCTCGGTGACGTCGAGGACGACCGCGCCCGAGCGGACGTGCGACGGCAGGAGCTGCGCCTCGGGGTTGTTCGTGAGCAGGACCACGACGTCGGCGTCGCTCAGCGCGCTGACGCTGTCGACGCACCGGTGCTCGCTGGCCAGGCCCGGCAGCCGCTCCTGGACCCGCTGCACCGAGCGGCCAACCAGGATCATGTCGTAGCCGGCGGCCCCGATGAGCCACGAGGCGGCGCTGCCGACGGAGCCGGTGCAGCCGACCACGCCGACGACGGGGCGGCGGCCGAGGTCCAGCTCCTCCACCACGTCAACCACGTTGCTGCGCACCACCGCGGCGGTGTACGCGTTGCCGTTGGTGACCGTGACGCCCGCCGGCACGCGCTCGGCCACGAGCGCTCCACCACCGGTCGCCGGTGATGTCAGCCCGCCGAGGCCGATGACCCGGGTGCCGCGCTGGACGCAGAGGTCGACCGCGTCCATCACGTCGGTGCGCGCGTTCGGCCCGATCAGCATCGGCGCCTCCCGCATGATCATCACGAGCTCGCCGCAGATGGCGGTGTCCATCCCGAAGGTCAGCTCGGAAGCCACCACCGGTGGGAACGAGCAGAGCTTCCGCTCGTAGTCGGCGTCGTCGAGGCTGTAGCGGCGCAGGAACTCGGTGCCCCCCACCCGGTACATGTCGCTCTTGTCCCGGAAGTGGACGAGCATGGAGAACCAGGGCGCCCGTCGCGTCAGAAATGGAAGTGGCACGCTTGACTCCAAATGGGCGCGCGGCACCGTCCGCGTAACGCGGTCACTGCGGACGGCGCCGGCGCCGTTACCTACGCTGCTACAGGGACAGCAGGGGCGTCAGAACCATCGAGCCCTCGAAGTCGACGTACACCGAGCCGCCTCCGAGGTGCGTCGGCCAGTTGACCAGGAACTGGCTGCCCCACTGCATCTGTACGATCCCGCCTTCGCGGAGCGCCGAGAGGTCGTCTCCCAAACTGGAGACAATGCGGCCGTCTCAACCACCCTCCGCGCCGGCCCAGATGGAGCCGGGGAGGAACTGCAGCAGGCCCAGGGCGTGCCACCCGCGCAGGTCCTCGGTGACCGTGCACGTGTCCGTCGCCATCGCCCGGACCGGGTTCAGCAGGCTGGGATCGTGGTTGCCCTCGGTGACCATCTTCCACAGACCCGGGAAGACGATCTGGACGCCGTAGCGGACCTTCAGCTTCAGCCGGTCGTAGTCGATGACGCCGATGTTGAACGAGGGATCGACGTCGGGGTCCGCACTGATCGAGATCTGGCCGGACTCGATCGATTCGCGCTCGTTGATGGGAAACTGGTAGCTGCGCGGGGAGAGGCCGTAGATCGCCTTGAGGCTGAACACGACCTGGCTCCCCGGCGGCGCGTTCCTCCGCGACGCGAGCAGTTCCGGAGTGAGCTCCGGACTGATATCAACCGACATACGCATTCCTCCCAATCGCCTGCCAAGGCCTCAAAACGGTACGCACGAGAGGCCCGTGGTGCGGGCTCGGTCGTCCCACGGTGCAGAGTAGTAGCAGCCGCAACCGGTGTCAATGGGCAAGACGCCTATTTCGTGTTCCTTCCTGTACTGTCCGGCCGTCGTTGTCGACCAACTACTACATTCCGTAGGTTCGTCACGCCGCGTGCCCTCGTTATGTCAGCGGCGCACATATATCTTCGCTCTGCGTTACAGTGCGTCCGTGCCGCCTCCTGACAGTTGTCCGCTGTCGGAGGCGGCACGGAGCATCGGCCGCCGGGCGCGGCTCTGTCAGCGCGGCCGGTGGCTGCGGTCAGGCGGTGGGCAGCTCCAGCGCGGGCTCGGGAACGGGCGCCCTGCGGAACCGCTTGCGCAGCTGGTCGCGCCAGAGCACGTACCCGACCATCCCGAGGTTGATCCCGAACAGGAGCAGGGTCAGCACCGAGTCCGCCTGCCGGTCCAGGCTGTGGGACGTGAACAGCGCGATCACCGAGGTGCCGATCGACCGCACCGCGAACGGCAGCGCGTACGTGAAGAACAGCACGACGGCGAGGCCGAGGCCGAACACCGTGGCCCACGCGTAGACGCGGATGAACCGCCGCTCCACCGCCGGGAGCTGGCTGAGGTCGGGCGCGGGGCACAGGCCGGGGATGATCTTGCCGGCGATGCCCTCGAGGTACTCGCGGGACTGCTCCATCAGGTTCCGGGCGTAGAAGACGTCCGCCAGGACGTAGTGGAGGTCCGTCTTGACGATGAACACGAACTGCGAGGCGATCCCGTAGAACATCGTGATCATCACCAGCCGGAGCCAGGCCTGCCACGGCGACGGGCCGGTGTTCAGGACGATCAGCAGGCAGGCCAGGAGCAGCCACGTGTTGAGGATCATCCCGGCCAGGAAGACCAGGATGCGGGCGCCGCGGGACAGCTCCCAGATCTCGCCCAGGTTCGTCTGGGCGACCGGGATCCACAGCCGGCGGCCGATGTTCACCCGGCCGTCCACGCCCATCGCGCGGGCGGCCGCGACGTGCGCCACCTCGTGGATGAAGACGGCGAGGACGCTCGTCACGGCGACCAGCACCGTGTTGATCGAGAGCCAGGGGAGCACGAAGAAGTCGCGGCTGAGCGGGAAGTAGCTGGGGTGGAGCGCCAGCAGCACCACCACCGCCACGAACGCCGCGGCGTGGAGGACGAGCGCCGGCCGGCTGAACAGCCAGCGCACGTGCTCGCCGCGCATCCCGCGCAGGATCGGGATGCCGGTGCCCTCCTCCGGCTCGGGGGCCTCGTACGGGACGGGCTTGCCGTCCAGCTCGGCGACCAGGCCGACGTCGGCCAGCGAGGTGACGAAGTCGCTGACGTCGGGTCGCTCGTCGGGCGGGAGGCTCGCGAACTTGCGCTCGACCTCGTCGATGGTGGCGCCGCCGTCGAGCATCCGGATGACGTCCACGCCGACGGTGGGCACGCTGAGGTACACGGAGATGTCCCGGCACCCGACCACGTACTCCGGCCCCTCCTGTCGGAACGTGAGGGGGCGGAAGCGCACCCGGCTGGTTCCCGGCAGGCCGGACTCCTCGACGGTAACGGCCTCGGCCACGATCGATACACCTCCCTGTACGTCGAGCCCGCGAGCTCGTACACTTTCGGGTTGGGAAAGGCGACCAGGACGCACCGGCGTCCTGGCCGCTGGTCGCACTACCTAACGCCTACGCGTCCGCGCAGTCGGCGCAGGCCGCCGTCAGCTTCGCGCCCTTGAGCACGCGCACCTTGATCTTCATGTGTTCTCACCTCCTTGTTCTTGGATTTGTAGCGTCGAGACCATCTGGGGCAGCGGCAGCCGGCCGATCTCCGTCAGCAGCGACGAGTAGTCGGCCTGGGCCAGCGCTTCGGCCAGGTTGTCGGCCTGGCCGCATACGGGGCAGTCGCCGACGCACTGCACGATGGCGGCGCCGACGGACTGCTGGACACGTGCGATCATCCGCTCGAGGAGGATCAGCTCAGCGGCCGACCTGGCGGCCGACTGGATGGCGCTGAGCTGGGTCAGGATGCTGGTGTCGTCCCGACCCTCGTCGATCATCCTCTCGACGCCCTTGACCTGGCCTTCGATACGGCGCAGGCGCTGCCGGAGCGTCTGCCGGATTTGGCTTTCCAACTCGATCCTCCCTGATCCGGATTACCCCTACCCCTAGGGGTATCCGTGCAAGAGCTAAGCAGACTGAGCCGCCAGGTGTCAAGGGGTTTCCGGCGGCCAGCGTGGGCCAGGTCGGACGATACGGCCCTTTCCCCGCCCCGGGCCAGGCCGATCCGGGCCGATCTGGCGCCGGACCCCCTATTCGCGCGCGCACGGGCCGGCGACCTGGACGCGTAAGGGCGGAGGGGTTGAAGTGTCGACACCTGCACGTCTCGGGCACCTGGGAGACGTTGAACTGTCGATACTTGAACGTCTCCCAGCCTGCTGGCCGACGCCAGCCGGCAGGGCCCCATCCTGGCAAGGGCGCCCCGGTGCCCGGCCAGGATGGGTGCCGGGGTGCCAGCGGCCTCGCCTCCCCACATGGCGAAGGGGAGCGTTCTGAGGCCGAAGGCGAGGCCAGGGCGAGCCGCCCGCCGCCCAACCCCTGCGCACGAAGCAGCCGGGCCGGCCCCTGGCCCTGGTCCCGCGCCCGTCTGAGCGGGTAGGGGCCATTCGCCGGCGGACGTGCCCCTCGTCCGCGGGGTGCGCGGGCCTGTACCACCGCGACATAGTATTGGCCACTACTACGTACCGTAGTCTTCGACTACTATGAGCCGCACCCTTTGCTTTCCAGTGCACACCTTCGCTATCCTGGCCGGCACGCGGCGTCGCTTTTCACAGCGTGTGGGGTAGCACGCGGGTGACGTCGAGCGTCTACTGCGTGTGGAGGAGGAGCTCGTGCCTTCGAGCAGCTACCAGACCGACATCCAGACGATGGGTGACGCGTCGCAGAAGGTGTACAACGTCAACCAGCAGGTGCAGAGCCGTCTCAGCCA
>VBJR01000078.1:9202-16777 GCA_005880175.1 Chloroflexota bacterium | reverse complement strand
ACCCCGACGACGCGGCGGCCGCCGGCCTCGCGCCGGGCGACCTGACGCGCGTCGAGTCCGCGCGGGGCAGCGCCCACGCCCGGGTCGCGCTCGACCCGTCGCTGCGGCCGGGCGCGGCGTTCCTGGCGTTCCACGCCGGCCCGCTGCCGCAGCCCGGCGGCTGGCCCAACGCGCTGACCCCGCGGGCGCTCGACCCCGCGTCGTTCCAGCCGGAGCTGACGGCCACCCCGGTGCGGCTCTTCGCGGCCCGGGCGGTGGCGCTGGCGGGCGGAGCGCTGGCGGACGCGATCGCGGCAGCGCTGCGCGAGCGCGGGGTCGCGGCCCGGCGGCTGGGTCTCGACGAGCTGGAGCGCGCGCCGGCCGGCGTGCTGCGCGTGGTGGTGGCCGAGGCGACCCTGACGGCGGCGCCGTGGTGGGAGGTCGCCGCGGCCCCGCCGCCCGGCGCCGGCGGGGCCGTGCTCGACCTGGGGGCCGGCCCCGAACCGCTGGTCGCGCTGCCCGCCCTGCTGGACGCCGGCTGGCAGGTGACGTGGGAGGGCGAGCGGTGGCTGCCGGAGCCGGTGCGCCGGCTGGTGGCGCGCCGCCTGGCGCGCCTCGACGCCCCGGCGGCGCTGCGGGTGAGCGGCCCGGCGCGCCGCGACGGCGGCTCGCCGGCGGCGCTCGTCCTGGCGCCCGGCGGCCGGCTCGGCCCCCACGCGCCGCTCTCGGGCGACCCGGCCACGCTGGCCGCCCTCGTCGGCGGCGAGCTGCCGGCGCGAGGCGCGCTGCGCCGGGTCGTGGCGGCGCTGTCCGCGCGGTCGTCGCTGGTCGTGGCCGGTGACCCGCTCGGCGACCCCGGCGAGGATGCCGAGCAGGGCGTGGACCTGCTGGTGCACGAGGACCGCGTGGCCGGGACCGCCCAGGTGTGGCGCACCGCGGCCGGCCAGGTGCTGGGCGTGGCCGCGGTGGTGCCGCCGGCGGTCGCGGGGGACGTCGAGGCGCTCTGGCTCGCCGATCCCGACCCGGCGCTGCTGCGCCGCCGGTTCCCGGTACGGTGAGGGCGTGAATGGCGGCCACCTGCCGCTGCTGGGCCTGCGGGTCGGCCTGCTCCAGACTCGCTACGCGGCCGAGCTGGCGGCGCTGATCGAACGCATCGGCGGGGTGCCGATCCTCGCGCCGTGCCTGCGCGAGGTGCGGAACGACGACGACGCGGAGCTGCGGGAGCGGCTGTCCGCGCTCGTGTCGGCACCGGTGGACGTGTTCGTGTTCCAGACGGGCGTGGGCACCGCGGCGCTGTTCGACCTGGCGGCCGAGGCAGGCCTCGGCGAGCGGTTCGGCGAGGCGGTGCGGGGCGCGCTGGTGGTGGCGCGCGGGCCCAAGCCGCTGACGGTCCTGCTCCGGCTCGGGCACCGCGTGGACCGGCGGACGGAGGTGCCGCACACGACGGACGAGCTGGTGTGGCTGCTGGAGGCGGTGGACCTGGAGGGCCGGCGCGTGGCCGTCCAGCACTACGGATCGCCGAACCAGCGCCTGGTGGCGCACCTCCGCGACCGCGCGGCCGACGTGATCGAGCTGTACAGCTACCGGTGGGCGCTGCCGGACGACGTCGGCCCGATCGTCCGGTTCCTGGACGAGCTGTGCGGCGGGCGGGTGGCGGTGACGGCGTTCACCAGCGCCTCGCAGGTCGAGAACCTGTTCATGGTGGCGGCCGACCGGGGAATGGAGGGCGAGCTGCCCGGGTGGTTGAACGAGCGCACGATCACGGCGGCGATCGGGCCCACGTGCGCCAGGGCGCTGGAGCAGCGTGACGTCGCCGCCGTGATCCGGCCCGAGCGGCCGAAGATGGTGCCGTTCGTGCGCGCCATCGCCGACCACTTCTCGCCGCTCTGACCTACACCGCCTCCGACGCCGCCCGGGCCGGCGCCCGCTCCGGGCTCCGCTGGCGGAGGTGGAACCACCACGTCGCCCCGAGGCACGTCAGGTAGAAGGCCACGAACGCGACCAGCGCGCCCGTGTAGCCGCCGGTGCGCGCCAGCGACAGGCTGTACCCCTGCGGGATGAAGAAGCTCCCGTACGCGGCGATGGCGGAGCTGAACGCCAGCACCGACGCCGCCTCCCTGCGGTCGAAGAGGGCCGGGATCATCCGGAACGCCGAGCCATTGCCGATCCCGGAGCAGACGAACAGGACCAGGAACGCGGCGAGGAACGGCGCGAACCCGCCGCCCCGCAGCGTGGCGATCAGCCCAGCGGGCGGGCGACCGAGCCCACCAGTGGGCCCAGGAACACGAACTCGGCAGAGTTCACGGTCGGGAACGCGGTCCGCATCAGGAGCGGCATCGCCGCCGAGTACCCGATGAACGAGCCGAACGTGCCGATGTACAGCCAGCTCATCACCCACGTGTGCTTGCGGCGCAGGATCACCGCCTGCTCGCGGAGGCTGGCCCGCGCCACGGCCAGGTTGTCCATGAAGAGGAAGGCGGACAGCGCCGCCACGACCACGAGCGGCACCCAGATCAGGCCGGCATTCTGCAGGGCCACGTGGCGCGCGGCCTTCGCGTTCAGGCCGAGCACGCCGAGGCCCACGACGGCCGGGACCACGAACTGCACGACCGCCACGCCGATGTTGCCGCCGGCCGCGTTCAGACCCAGCGCCCAGCCCTTGGTCCGGTCCGGGTAGAAGAAGCTGATATTGGACATGCTGGAGGCGAAGTTGCCGCCCCCGAAGCCGGCCGTGCCCGCGACGAGCAGCATGACCCAGAACGGGGTCGCCGGGCGCTGCACCAGCACGGACAGCAGGACGGTCGGGACGAGCAGCAGGCCGGCGCTGACGACCGTCCAGTTGCGGCCGCCGAACAGCGGCACCGCGAAGCCGTAGGGGAAGCGCAGGGTCGCCCCGACGAGGCCGGGGACCGACACCAGCCAGAACAGCTGGCCGAGCGTGTACGGGAAGCCGGCGTGGCCGAGCTGGGCGGCGACCACGCTCCACAGCTGCCAGACGCTGAAGCCGAGGAACTCCGCGAAGATCGAGAAGACCAGGTTGCGCCGGGCGATCGAGCGGCCCTCCCGCGCCCACATCGCCTCGTCGTCGGGGTCCCAGTTCGTGATCCAGTGGCGTCGCATGCGGCGGAGCGTAGGGATGGCCGGGGCGCGCCACATCCGATCGACCGCCCGAAATCGGGTGGGTCTGCCTTGGCCGCTCCGGAGCGGCCGGGGGCCCAACCTGGATGCCTCGCACGAACGGCGGCCGGGCGCGCCCGGTCCGGCTCACCAGGCGATGATCAGCCGCACGCGCACCGCGAGGAACTGCGCCGCCGCCTGCTCGAGCACCGCCCGCCGGGGCTCGCGCGTGGCCACGAAGCGGTCCACCGCCAGGGCGAACACGCCGGCCAGCCGCGGGTCCGCGCGCACCGGCTCGACGGCCCGCCGGTCGCCGCCCAGCACCACCGCCTCCAGGCCGGGCAGCGCCGGGACCAGCAGACGCGCGGCGTCGTCGGCGGCCGCGCGGGCGGCGACCCGGGCCTGGCCGGCGCGGCGGCGGGCGAACCGCTGCTGGGACCACCCGCCCGCCGAGTGCCGGCCGTGGACGAGCCGGGACCCGACGCGCGCGGCCACCAGCCGGTCGCCCTCGAACACGCCGGCCGCGTGGCCGCCCAGCCGCACCAGCAGGACGCCGACCACCCGCTCCCGGCAGGCGTGGGCGAGGAGCGGGTCCGGCACGACGCCCGGGTGCTCGCCGGCCTCGGGCAGGGGCGGGAACGGCGGGTGGCACTCGGCGACGGCGCCGTCCGCCGCCTCGAACCGGGCCAGCTCGGGCGTGTAGACGGAGCGCGTGACGCCGTGGCGGGCGTCGAACTCGGCCAGCCAGCGGGCCAGGCGCTCGGGCGCCACGTCGATCCAGCGCCCGCCGCCGGCGGCCGGCCGGTGCACCGTCACGGCAGAATCGAGCGGGATGGCCCGGTCACTGGCGAACCCATACCACGGCGGCCGCGGGGCCGCCGCCGCCCGCCTCGCGGCGTGGGCCGGCGTGGCGTGCCCGCCGGTCGCGGCCGCGGGGCTGCTGCTGGCGGGCTGGCTCAGCCCCGGGTACGACCCGGTCCGCACCACGCTCAGCCACCTGGGCCAGCACGGGCAGCCGTTCGCGCTGGCCGTGAACCTCGCGTTCGCGGCGCTCGGCCTGGCGTACGTGGGCGTCGCCTGGGCGCTGGGGCGCGCGCTCGGGCCCGGGTCGCGGGCGGGCGCCGCCCTCGTCGCCCTGGCCGGGGCCGCCC
This sequence comes from Chloroflexota bacterium, assembly GCA_005880175.1. The sequence goes on along the minus strand of VBJR01000078.1, from coordinate 12,530 downwards.
TGGTGGGCGTGGCGATCGTCAGCCGCGACCCGGCCCACCCGGTCCCGCACCGCGCCGTCGCCCTGGTCCTGTTCCTGGCGCTCGCGCTGGCGCCGCTGCTCGTGGCCGTCCGGCTGCGCGGCGAGCCGCGCTGGGCCCGCCACGCGGCGCTCTCCATGGTGACGTTCGCCGCCTCGGCCGTGCTCCTGGCCGCCGGGCTGGCCGGCCTGCTCCACGGCGGGCTGCCGGCCGGGGCGTGGGAGCGCGTCTTCACCGGGGTCAACCTGGCCTGGCTGGTGGCGGTGGCCGCCGGGCTGCTGCGGACGGCGGCGCCGTGATCGCGAGCGTGGGCGAGTGCCTGATGGACTTCACGCCGGTGACCCGGCACGGCCGGCTCGACGGCTTCCGCGTCCACCCCGGCGGCTCGCCGGCCAACGTGGCCGTCGGCGTCGCCCGGCTGGGCCACCCGGCGGCGTTCGCGGGCCGGCTCTCGACTGACCTCTTCGGCCGGCTGCTGGCGGGTCACCTGGCCCGGAACGACGTCGCGACGCACCTGGCGCCCCGCGGGGCCGAGCCCTCGCCGCTCGCGTTCGTCGCCGAGGCGGACGGCGAGGTGGCGTACGACTTCCGGCTGGACGGCACCGCCACGGCGCTGCTGGCGCCGGCGGACCTGCCGGCCGAGCGGTTCGCGGACCTGGAGGCGGTCCACTTCGGCTCGTTCGCCGTGGCGCTCCAGCCGTCGCGCGAGGCCGTGCTCGGCCTGGCCCGGGCGCTCGCCGGCGGGCCGCTGCTCACGTTCGACCCCAACGTGCGACCGGGCGTGGTGGCCGACTGGCCGGGGTACCGGGCCGCGCTCGCGGAGGCGGCCCGGCTCGCCGACGTGGTGAAGGCCAGCGAGGCCGACCTCCGGGCCTGGGGCGGGGAGCCGGAGACGGACGGCGCGGTCATCGTGACGGCCGGACCGGCCGGCAGCCGGCTGCGGCTGGGCGGCCGCTCGGTCGCCTGCCCGGCGCCCCCCTGCCGCGTCGCGGACACGGTCGGCGCCGGCGACGCGTACATGGCCGGCCTGCTGGTGGCGCTGGTTGAGCGGCGCGCGCTCGGCCGGGCCGCGCTGGGCCGCCTCGCCGACGCCGACTGGCTGGCCGTGATGCGCTTCGCCTCGGCGACGGCGGCGCTGACGTGCGAGCGGGCCGGCGCCGACCCGCCCCGCCGGGCCGAGGTCGAGGCGCGCCTGGCCAGCTGGGTCCCGTGACGATCGAGATCCCCGAGCTCTGCCTCGTGGTGCTGATCGGCCCGGCCGGGGCCGGCAAGAGCACGTTCGCGGCCGCCCGCTTCAAGCCGACCGAGGTGGTTTCCTCCGACGCGTGCCGGGCGCTGGTGGCCGACGACGAGGACGACCAGTCGGCCACGCCGGCCGCGTTCGAGGTCCTGCACCTGATCGCCTCGCTGCGCCTGCGCCGCCGCAAGCTGACGGTCGTGGACGCGGTGAACGCCCGGCCCGGCGACCGCCGCCCGCTCCTCGAGCTGGCCGGGGAGCGGGACTGCGCCGTCGTGGCCGTCGTCCTGGACCTGCCCGGGTCGCTGTGCGTCGAGCGCGACCGGGCCCGTTCCGGGCGCACGGTCGGCTCGAAGGTGATCGAGACCCAGCGCGCGGCGATCGCGCGGTCGCTGTCCGACCTGCGCGACGAGGGGTTCGCGGCCGTGCACGTGCTGCGGTCGCCGGAGGAGGTGGACGCGGCGAAGGTGCGCCGGGTGCCGCTGCCGGTCAACCGCCGGTGGGACCGCGGCCCGTTCGACGTGATCGGGCCGGTGCGCGGCCGGGTCGAGGCGCTGGCGGCGCTGCTCGACCGGCTGGGCTACCCGGCCGCCGGCGCCCACCCGGCCGGCCGGCGCGCCGTGTTCCTGGGCGACCTCGGGGACGCGCCGGCGGTCCAGGTGGTCAGCGGCCTGGTGGCCGCCGGCGCCGCGCTGGCGGTGCGGGGGGACGGCGACGAGGAGCTGGCCGAGCGGCTGCCGGAGCCAGACGCCGGGTTCCTGCGCGGGCTGCCCAGCCACCTGGTGCTGGCCCGCGGCGACCTGGTCGCGGTCCACGCCGGCATCCGGACGGACCTGCAGGGACGCGACTCGCCGCGCGTGACCGAGTTCTGCCTGCGCGCTGAGCCGGGCTGGGCGGCGGCGTACCGCGGGCGTGCCCTGGTCGTGCACGGCCATGCGCCCGGGCCGTGCCCGCGGTGGGTGGGAAGGACCGCAGGCATCGACGTGGAGGGTCAGCTCACCGCCCTCCGGTACCCCGAGCGGGAGCTCGTCTCGGTCTCCGGTGATTACTAGTGAGTACGCTCCCGAAAGCGCTTGCCGTGGGCGAATCGCGGCCCTACAGTTGACGCAACGTTTCGCGATGCGCCCCGTTTTGGACTCGGGGGCAGGGGCGAACGGGAAGGTCAGTGTGGATGAGCGGTGGCAGCGCCGTCACGGGGAAGGTCCACGTCCTCCTGGTCGAGGACGATCCGTCGGTGTCCGAGATGTACCGGGTGCGCCTCGAGATGGACGGGTATCGCGTGCTGGTGGCGGGCGACGGCGAGACGGCGCTCAGGCTGATCCGGGAGATGGGGCCGGAGCTCGTCCTGCTCGACTACCGGCTGCCGCGTCTCGACGGTCCGGCCGTCCTGCGGGCCCTGCGGGCGGACGAGCGGACGAGCACGCAGGCGGTGGTGGTGCTGTCGGCGTTCGACGAGCCGCGCCTGGTCGCCGAGGGCCGTGGTCTCGGGGCGCTGGACTGGCTGGTCAAGACGCACGTCACGCCGGCCGAGCTGACCGGCGTCGTCCGCCGGTTCGTGAGCCTGGAGCTGCGCGGCACCTGACGGCGCGTCACTGCCGCTCCTCGCGAGCGAACGCGAGGCCGTTGCCCTCCAGCCGCACGGCCGCGAACGTGATCAGCAGGATCGTCTCCGCGGCCAGCATCAGCGTCCCGCCCGCCAGCACGAGCGGCAGGTTCTGGGTCACGATCCCGGGCACGGCCGCCACGCCGACCGGCACCAGCGCGGCGTAGAGCGCGAACACCCGGAGCATCTGGGCGACCCGGAGGTCGCTGGCGGCGGGCAGGATCGTGTACGAGGCGAGGCCGAGCGCCGAGATCATCCATGCCAGCGTCACGGCCATGAGGGCGAACCCGGGCGCCAGCAGGGGCTGGCCGCTGGCCATGGCCGAGAGCACCGCGCCGAACAGCGCCAGCGGCACGCCCAGGCGGGCGGCCCTGGCCAGCGTCAGCACCCCGAGCCGCCACCAGAGGGCGTCGGCCGCCAGCCACCAGAGCGGGCTGCGCAGGTCCGCGGCCAGGCGGACGGCCAGGAGG
>VBJR01000078.1:5240-9149 GCA_005880175.1 Chloroflexota bacterium | reverse complement strand
GACGGTGCCGGCCACGACCGCGCCCAGCAGCATCGCCGACTGGAGCTGCAGGCCGCCGCGCACGCGCAGGACGGTCAGCCATTCCTTCCAGGCCAGGGCCCAGGCGCCTGGCGGGGCCCAGACGCTGGGCAGGGAGACGCCGACCACGCGCCGGCCGGTCCGCTCGCGCTGGGCCCGAGCGGCGAGCATGCCGCCCAGCCCGCCCTGCCGCATCTGCTGGCGCAGGTGGAACCCGCGGGTGGACGCGACCCAGAGCTCGGGCAGGCAGTCGCCCGCCGCGGCCACGCCGGCCACGGCGAGGCCGATCGCGACGGCCGCCAGCAGCCCGGCGGCCGGCAGGCTGCCCCCCAGGGCGGACTCCAGCCAGCCGCCGGGCGGCAGCGCGTCGAGCGGGACGGCGATCGCGAGCCCGAGGCCGGTGGCGCCCAGGGCGGCCACGCCGGCGGCGGCGACCGCCAGGCCCGCCCACCCGACCGAGGCGCCGGGCAGCCGGGTCTGGGCCGCGAAGAGCACCACGCGGGCGCCGAAGATCAGCCACAGGTACGCGATGAGCCCGGCCGTGCCGGCGACGAGCTGCGTGGCGGACAGGCCGTTGCCGGGCACCGACACGGCGATCAGCACGAGATAGAAGAAGCCGGCGAGCAGCAGCCGGCGGGCGCTCCGCAGGGCCAGCCACGACAGCACGAGCCGCGACGGCATCCCGGCGCCGACCAGGAACCGGCCGTCGGCGGGCGACTGGAAGGAGGCCGGCGGCCGGCCGCCCGCCTGCCAGAGCGCCAGCCCGAGGACGGTCAGCGCCAGGCCGGGCACGTAGTGGCCGACCAGGCTCAGCAGCGCCGGGTACGGCGCGGGCTGCGCGGTCCGGTGGGCGGCGGACGCGACCAGCACGCGGCCGACCATGTTGGGGACGAGCAGCACCAGGAACAGGAGCCAGGGCACCAGCCGGCGGCCGTTGCGCGCGATCGTGCGGACCCGGTTGCGGAGGAGCCGCCAGTCGAGCCAGAGGAGCGCGGTCCACGTTGGCGCCGGCGAGCCCATGCGCGGCCACGATACCAGGCCAAGGTGATAGGGGTACTATCGCGTAAATGGACGTCACACAGACGCCGGAGGCGGCCAGCCTCCTGGATCGCGGCGAGGAGGAAGGCTGCCTGACGCTTTCCGAGGTCCAGGAGGTCGCCGAGGCGCTCGGTCTGGAGGACGACGGGGTCAGATCCCTCTACGACGCCGCGGAGCGCCGCGGCATCGAGGTCCGCGACGACTGCGGCCGTCCGTCCGTGCGCGCGTCCGACTACCTCAACGGCGAGATGGCGCTCGCCACGACCGACGCGCTGCAGCTGTTCCTGCGCGAGGTCGAGCGGCACCCGCTGCTGACCGCCCGGGAGGAGGTGGAGCTGGCCCAGCGCATCGAGCGGGGCGACCGCGAGGCGAGGGACCGGATGATCACGTCCAACCTGCGCCTGGTGATCGCGCTGGCCCGCCGCTACCAGGGCATGGGCCTGACGCTGCTCGACCTCATCCAGGAGGGCGTGCTCGGCCTGATCCGGGCCGTGGACAAGTACGAGTGGCGGCGCGGCTTCAAGTTCTCGACGTACGCCACGTGGTGGGTGCGGCAGGGCATCCAGCGCGCGCTCGCCAGCAAGACCCGGGAGATCCGCATCCCCGAGAACGTGGTGGAGATGGAGCGGCGGGTGGTCCGCGCCGAGCGCGAGCTGAGCCAGCGGCTGGGCCGCGAGCCCACGGAGGAGGAGGTCGCCGAGGCCGCCGCGATCTCGACGGACCGGCTGGCCGACCTGCGCCAGGTCGCGCGCGCCGTGACCAGCCTGGACCGGCCGGTCGGCGAGGCGCAGGACACGTCGCTGGGCGACCTGCTGCCGGCGGCGGGGGCGGGGCCCGACGAGGTGGTCAGCGTCAGCCTGAGCGAGCAGGCGCTGCGCGAGGCGGTCGGCGCGCTGCCGGACATGGAGCGCCAGGTGGTCGCTCTGCGCTACGGGATGGACGGCGACGGCGAGCCGCACTCGCTCCGCGAGGTCGGGCGCATGCTCGGCATCTCGCCCCAGCGCGCCCGCCGCATCGAGCTCGCCGCGCTGGAGCGCCTGGCCGTCAGCCGCGAGGTCCAGGGCCTGCGCGGCGCCGCGTAGTCGGGTCTACGCGCTCCGGCGGATCAGGTCGGCGTCCTCGTCGTCCTCGGCCGCGGACGTGAGGATCCGGTCCCAGTGGACCAGCCGCTGCAGGACGACCAGGAGCGACTCCTGCACCAGGAAGATGCCGTCGAGCGCCTGCTGGACCGTCTCCGCGCCGGGATAGCGCCGCCTGGCGTCGGCGGGGAGCTCGGTCAGGGTCCTGGCCAGGTCGCGGTTGACGACCTCGTCGAGCCTCCGCTGGCCGCGCAGGTTGCGCTGCTCCAGCTTGCCCAGCACGTCGTCGGTCAGCGCCAGCACGCGCCGGTAGCTGCGCTCGACCTGGTGCACCTCGAGAGCCGCCGCCTCGGCGGCGACCGCGTCGGTCCAGACAGCATCGAATCGAGTGTGTGCATCGCTCATGGTGTGTCACCCTGCTTGATAGCTGTTAAGCGCAAAAACACGATAGAGATGCTATCACATAATTTCTGAGGTGCCACAGGTTACCGTCGGGTGGCGCTCCGCCTCCGCGGGTGCGGCTACGTGCCCGTCCGGTAGGCCCGGGTGGGCTGTCCCGCCACCCCCGGCCGGCAGCGGAACAGCCCGCCGGCGAGCGGCTGGCGCTGCTCGGGGGCCAGGTGCTCCCAGGCGGTCGTGATGTAGAGGTCGCGCAGGTCGGGGCCACCGAAGCAGCAGCTGGAGACCTGGGCCACGGGCAGCACGACGGTGTCCGCGGTGGTGCCGTCGGGCAGGTAGTGGACGATGCGGTTGCCGCCCCAGATCGCGACCCAGAGACCGCCCTCGGCGTCGACGGCCATGCCGTCGGGGTGGCCGGGAGGCTCGATGCTCGCGAACGCGCGGCGGTTGGCGATCGTGCCGGTCGCCGGGTCGAAGTCGAATACGTCCACCCGGTCTTCGGGCGTGTCGATGTAGTACATCAGGCGGTCGTCCACGCTCCAGCCGAGTCCGTTGGAGATGCCGACGCCGACCACCATCTGCTCCACCTGGCGGCCGCCGTCCAGGCGGTAGAGCGCGCCGGCCTTGCGCCTGCCGTCCACCGCCATGGTGCCCGCCCAGAAGCGGCCGGCGGTGTCGCACTTGCCGTCGTTCATCCGGTTGCCGGCGATCTCGATCTCGACGTCGGCGATGCGTTCGATCCGGCCGTCGTCGAGGTCGAGGAAGGCGAAGCCCTCGCGGATCGCGAGCGCCACGCGGCCGTCGTCGGCGGGGACCGCCGCGCCGACCGGCTGGCCGACCTCCACCACCCGGTCGTCGCCGGTGGCGGGGTCGAGCACGTGCACGCGGCCCGCGTTGATGTCCACCCACATGAGCCGTCCCCTGTCGGCGAGCCAGCACGGGCCCTCCGCCAGCTCGGCCTTCGCGTCCAGCAGGAGCTCTGCCTCGATCACCATGTCACTGGTCATGGTAGGGCGAACCGCACGGGGCATCAGCCCGGCCGCACGGCGGCGAGGGTGCGGGCCCAGGGCACACTGAAACGGCGGCGGTTGCCGCCTGTCCCAGCAGCGGCGGAAGCGGCCGGCTCAGTGAGCTGGCTGCTGTCCGGTCTGGGTCTGAACCGTCTCGAGCGGCACGATGGCGACTGGCTTGAGGACGATGGCGTTGGCCTCGAGGTGAACCTCGAAGAACGCGTCGCCGCGCAGCCCCAGGGCGCGCCGCACATCCGCGGGTAGGGTCAACCTTCCCGTCGGATTCATGGCAACGATGCTTCGCACGCGCCTTGGAGTATAGCGGCCATCCGGCCATGCGCACCATTTGGCAACCTGGCGCTCGG
>VBJR01000078.1:0-5208 GCA_005880175.1 Chloroflexota bacterium | reverse complement strand
GGGACTGGGAGGAAGAAGTCATACATGAGCGCCCGCGACTCGAGCACCCGCAGGCACCCCGGAGTCTCGGGCGGGACGGGACGACGAAACGGGCCCGTGCCCGAGGTCCCCCATCCTCGGCAGCAAGGCCGCGCTCGGATCGATCCCGAGCAGCCCAACTATTGAAGCACAACAGAACCCCCGGATGCGCACAAGAGTCCGTCATTCACTGCCACCTGATCGACGTGCGATGAGCACGAAATGCTGGCGGAATGCGCGTTCGAGCAAGCGTGCTTGACGAGCCCGGTTAGTGAGTCAAGCGAACAGTCCCGGTGTGGTAGACGTTCGATCATGGAAGTGAAGGCCCTGGCGTTCGACGTGTTCGGGACGGTCGTGGACTGGCACACGGCGGTCGCGGCGGAGGTGGTGGAGGCGTCGGCGCGGAACGGGCTGGCCCTGGAGGCGGGGGCGGGCGAGGCGTTCGCGAAGGAGTGGCGGCGGCGCTACGTCCCGTCGATGGAGCGGGTGCGCAGCGGCGAGCTCGGCTGGACGGCGCTGGATGACCTGCACCGGGCCTCGTTGGACCACGTGCTGGGTCAATTCGGCCTGGAGGAGCTGCCGGCGGCGGAGCGGGACCGGCTGAACCTGGCGTGGCACCGCCTGCGGCCGTGGCCGGACGCGGTGGAGGGCCTGACCCGGCTCCGCCGAGGGCACGTGCTGTGCACCCTGTCCAACGGCAACGTGGCGCTGCTGGTCGACCTGGCCCGGTTCGGCGGCCTGCCGTTCGACTGCATCCTCTCGGCCGAGCTGTGCCAGGCCTACAAGCCGGACCCGCGCACGTACCAGCTGGTGCCGTCGCTGCTGCGGCTGCGCCCGGAGGAGGTCATGATGGTCGCCGCTCACCCGTCGGACCTGCGGGCCGCCGCGGCCGAGGGGCTGCGCACGGCATACGTGCCGCGACCGCAGGAGTGGGGCGGCGATGGTGCCGACGAGCCGGCGACCGAGGACCGCTTCGACGTGGTGGCGTCGGACTTCGTGGACCTGGCGGCGCGGCTGGAGGGCTGAGGTCGGCGCCACTGGTGGAGCCGACGGCCGGATTCGAACCGGCGACCTTTCGCTTACAAGGCGATCGCTCTGCCACCTGAGCTACGTCGGCGCTCTCACATTATTGGCGCCCGGCCGCGTGGGCCCGCCTACAGCGTGCCCGGGAAGTGGCAGGCGGTGAGATGGCCGCGGCCGTCGACCACGAGCGGCGGCTCGCGTTCCGCGCATGTCGGGAAGCGGGCGATCGGGCACCTGGTGTGGAAGCGACAGCCCGCCGGCGGGTTGACCGGCGAGGGGATCTCGCCCTTCAGCAGGATCGGCCGCCGGCGCGCCTCGAGGTCGGGGTCGGGAACCGGGATCGAGCTCAGCAGGGCCTTGGTGTACGGGTGGCGGGGCCGCTGGTACAGCGCGTCCGAGTCGGCGACCTCGACGATCTTGCCCAGGTACATGACCGCCACCCGGTCGCTGACGTGGCGGACCACGGACAGGTCGTGAGCGATGAACAGGTAGGTCAGGCGAAACCGGTCCTGGAGCTCGTCGAGCAGGTTCACGATCTGGGCCTGGATCGACGTGTCCAGCGCCGAGATCGGCTCGTCCGCGACGATGAACGCCGGGTTCAGGGCGAGCGCCCGCGCGATGCCGACCCGCTGCCGCTGGCCCGCCGAGAACTCGTGCGGGTAGCGGTTGCTGAAGCCGGGGTTGAGGCCGCACAGCCGCATGACCTCGGCGACGCGGCGGCGCCGGTCCAGCTCGCGCGTCACACCGAAGTTCCGCAGCGGCTCGGCGATCGTCTCGCCGACGCTCATGCGCGGGTTCAGCGACGCGTACGGGTCCTGGAAGATCATCTGCATCTCCTGCCGCATCCGCCGGAGCCGCTCGCCCCGCAGCGCGACCAGGTCGATGCCCTTGAACTGGACGTGGCCGGTGGTCACCGGCAGGAGCTGCACCAGCAGCCGACCGAGCGTGGACTTGCCGCAGCCGGACTCGCCGACCAGGCCCAGCGTCTCGCCGGCCTCGATCTCGAAGCTGACGCCGTCCACGGCGCGGACCGTCTGGCCACCGAAGAGGCCGGCGCCGATCGGGAAGTGCTTCGACAGGCCCATGACCTTGACGAGCGCCGCCTGCCTCGTGGCGGCGCCCGTCGCGGTCCGCTGGACCGTGCTCATCCCTGCTCGCCCAGGGTGGCGCGGATGGGCTGCCAGCAGCGGGCGAGCTGGCCGTCGGCGACGGTCTCGAGCGGAGGCTCCTCGACCAGGCAGCGCTCGGTGCGGAACCTGCAGCGGGGGTGGAACCTGCAGCCGGAGGGCAGGTGGCCGAGATCCGGCGGCGCGCCCCCGATGCTGGTCAGCTGGGCGCCGCGGGGTCCGTCCAGGCGGGGCAGCGACCGCAGCAGCGACCAGGTGTAGGGGTGCTGGGGAGCCTTGAGTACCTGCCGGGTCGGGCCCTCCTCCACGACGCGGCCGGCGTACATGACGATGACGCGCGTGCAGAGGCTGGCGACGACGGCCAGGTTGTGCGTGATGAGCACGATCGCGGTGCCCAGCTCGCTGTTCAGCTCGCGCAGGAGCTCGATGATCTGGGCCTGGACGGTCACGTCGAGCGCGGTGGTCGGCTCGTCGGCGACCAGGAGGCTGGGCTCGTTGGAGAGGCCCATCGCGATCATGAGGCGCTGGCGCATGCCGCCGCTGAATTGGTGGGGGAAGTGCTCGACGCGCTGGCGGGCGGCGGCGATGCGGACCTTGCGGAGCATGGGCACGACCCGGTTCTCGGCCTGGCGGCCCGAGAACCGGCGGTGGGCGGCCATGGCCTCGCGGATCTGGTAGCCAACCCGGAGCACCGGGTTGAGCGACTTCATGGGGTCCTGGAAGATCATCGCGACGTCGCCGCCGCGGAGTTCGCGGACCTCTTCCTCGGACATCTGCGCGACGTCCTGGCGGGGACCGTGCTGGGCGAGGAGGATGCGGCCGCTGACGATGCGGCCGGGGTGGGGGACCAGGCGGAGGATGGAGAGGGCGGTGGTGGACTTGCCGCTGCCCGACTCCCCGACGATGCCGACGGTCTCGCCGCGGTCCACCAGAAAGGAGACGTCGTCGACCGCCTTCACCACCCCATGGGAGGTGAAGTAGTACGTCCTCAGGTCCTCGACCTGGAGGAGCGGTACCAGAACTACACCCTCACTCGCGACACCGTGGTGCGGACGCGCGCTGACGCCCCGAGCGCGTACGGCAGCGCCGGCCGCTGGCAGATCGGCCCCGGTGGGGGATACCGGCGACGGATGCCATCGTTTCTCCTGCGATCTTAGAGCCTGTTCCGCCGTGCGGGACGCCCGGTCGAGCTGGGCCACCCCCCGCCGCGCGGGCTAGAATAGGCGCCCTGGGGCGGCTAGCTCAGTGGGAGAGCGCTTGCTTCACACGCAAGAGGTCGGAGGTTCAAAACCTCCGCCGCCCACCAACCTCCTTTCGCGAGTTCACTAGGAGGTCTTGCTACTCCTCTTCGAGGCCCTTCGAGTGCCTTGAATCGTGCTTGAAAAGTCGCGTAGCAAGAGCTATAATTCAGGCGATTCCCTGGAGACGCGCTATCGCTGAACCGGCATGGGAGGGTCCGCATGGCGAAGCTCACGGCCGTACCTGAAGGCGATGACGGGCCGATGGCCGTCCTGGTGGAGGACTACCTGACGTCCTGCAAGGCGCGCGGCCTGTCGCCGAACACGCTGAAGAACAGCTACGGCTACCCGCTCCGCAAGGTGCTGCTGCCCTTCTGCGAGCGCGAGGGCATCACGGACGCCGCCGGCTTGACCAGTCGAGCTCTCGACCGGCTGGCCGGCCACCTGATGGACGAGGGTGGAGAGCGCGGCGCGCTCTCCCGGCACTCCGTCCACGCCTACATCCGCGCCATCAACCACTTCCTGGCATGGGCGAAGAAGGAGGGCGAGCCGGTCCAGGCGAAGGCCCAGCTCCCGAGGCTGCCGAAAGCGGTCCTCCAGGTCCTGACGCGCGAAGAGATCCAGTCGATGGAGGACAAGGCCACGAGCGAGCGCGACAAGCTCATCGTCCGCACGCTGGCCGACACCGGCGTCCGAGTCGGTGAACTGGTCCGGCTCCGGACCGGAGACCTCGTGTCGCAGGGCCGCCAGCACTACCTCCAGATCGCCGGCCGGAGCCAGGGCGGCGGCGCGAAGGGCGACAGGTCGCGCCTCGTACCCATCCCGCGCCTGTACCCCCGGCTACGCCGGTACGCTGACCGAGGCCGCCCGAAGGACGTGACGTCCGACCGGCTGTTCATCTCGCTGAAGCGGCGGCCGGAGAGCGCGGGCGGCGCGTACGAGCCGCTCACGGAGTCCGGCGTCCAGCAGCTCATCCGGAACCTGGCCGCCACGGTGGGCATCCGCCGCCGCGTCTACCCGCACCTGCTCCGCCACAGCTACATCACCTGGGCGATCCGGCGCGGTATGCACCCTGTCCAGATCCGCCAGATCGTCGGCCACGAGAGCACGGCGATGATCGACCGCGTGTACAGCCACCTGGTGCCCCAGGACGCCTACGCGGCGACGGTCAAGATGCTGTCCGACGACCACGACCAGTGACGATGACCTGACGTGGGCTTGGTCTACCTCCGGCTCGCGACCAACGGTCGCGACGATAAGGACACCGAGTTCCACCAGTGCACCGCGTTCGGCAAGACCGCAGAGTTCATCGGCGAGTACCTGACGACGGGCCGGCTGGTCTACCTCGACGGCCGGCTCCAGACGCGGGCCTACGGCGATCCGGACGGGGCCCGGCGCTGGGCGACGACGATCGTCGTTGACCGCCTGCAGGTGCTGGACCATCGGCGGGCTGACCAGCAGTAGCCGAGCCGGTCCCGGGCCCCGCGTGCTTCCGTCGCGGGGCCCACTTCGCCGGTAATCAGACGCAGGTCGACGAGTCCGCCTGTCGCGTGTTGTAGTCGAGCGCGGCCTTTCCGGTCCAAGCGGGGCTGAGGATCCCGCCATGCGGGACGGGGATATAACCGGAACTTGTGGATCGAGGTCGGGGTGAGGAGCGTGGCGTACCCTCCGGTTTGACAAGAACCGGGGCGGCTGAAAGGCCGTCCGAGGAGGGCACGCCTGTGCTGAGGATAGTCGTTGAAGACCAGGACCGACCCGGCCTCGAGCTGGACCTCGACACGCTGGTCCGTGAGGGCGCTCGG
>VBJR01000077.1 GCA_005880175.1 Chloroflexota bacterium | reverse complement strand
ATCGATATCGAGCGCTCGCACCAGTTCGAGCGGGAGATCGCGCGCGGCTGCGAGGGCATCAAGCCCGGCTGGGTGCGGGTCAACTTCAACTACTTCGTCTCGGAGACGGTCTTCCGCTACCTCCTGGACGCCGTCCACCTGGTCGCGGAGGAGGGCTGGAAGCTGCTCCCCGACTACCGGTTCGACACCGCCTCGGGCCTGTGGCGGCACCGCGACGGCCTGATCGAGCCGCCGCTCAGCCTGCACGACCTGCACTACGGCGCGGACGGCGAGCTGCGCTACCCCCGCCACCCGCTGCGGGCGCCGGAGGGCGCGCTGGCCGGCTACCTGGCCCACGCCCGGGAGCTGCTCGCCGCCCGTCCGGCCGGCGCCGGGTGGGGGCCGCCGGCGGGGGTCAGCGCGGACTTCGAGAGCCTGCGCTGGTTCGAGCTGCCGGCGGAGTGCCTGGCCCCGAGCGGCTAGCCGAGGATGGAAAGGTTGAAGTGTCAACCTGACCCCGGACGCATCCGGGACGGCAGCGGCACACTGGCGACCATCACGCGGCCCGGTTCACTCCCGGCCTGCATTCCGACGCCAGCGGCCCGGGTCCCGGCGCCCGCGAGCTCTGCGAGCGGGTGCCGGGTGGCCGCGGTGTCAGCCACCCCCCTCCTCTGGCAAGCCGGGACGGGCTATGGGGGCGGAGCCTGGAAGCACGTGGCGGGCGGAGTCGCGGCCGGTCAGCTGCCCCGAACCGCCTCTTCCCGCCCGCTTCCTAGCGGGCCGGCTGGCGGCTTGCGCTGAGCCGCAGCACCAGCGTGTAGCGGTCGCCGCGCACGACCGACTCGACCAGCTCGACCCGGCGGCCGGTCGAGTCCGTGGTCAGCCGCTCGACCCGGAAGGCCGGGCTGTCCGGCTCCGCCTCCAGCAGCTCCGCCTCCTCGTCGCTCAGCTTGCTCGCCCGGTAGACCTCCGTCGCGGTCGCCGGCTTCACGCCGTAGTCGCGCTCGAAGACCTCGTACAGCGACTCGCGCCGGAAGTCGTGCGACTCCAGCTCGGGGAACAGCAGGGCGGGCATGTACGCGGTCTGCACCGCGACCGGCAGGTCGTCGGCCAGCCGCACGCGGCAGAGCACGTGCAGGAGCGCGCCCGGTGACAGGCCCAGCCGGGTGGCCAGGGCGGCCGGGGCGCGCTGCGTGCGCACCGCGACCACCCGCGCGCTGGACTGCCAGCCGCGCAGGTGCATGTCCTCCGTGAAGGACGTGAGCTGGGGCGGCCCCTGGACGATCGCGTGGTCGCTGGACACGAACGTGCCCTTGCCCTGGAGCCGGACGAGCAGGCCCTCCGCCACGAGCGTCGCCACCGCCCGGCGCATGGTGATGCTGCTGACGCCGAACTCCTCGCAGAGCTGGTTCTCGGAGGGCAGGCGGTCGCCCTGCTTCCACACGCTCTGCACGATGCGGGAGCGAAGGACCTCCGCGGTCTGGTGGTACAGGGGGCCGGTGCTCATGCGCGGATCAATCCATATAACGACATACGCAGTTTGTCCACCCGGAGGGTAAGAAACGGGGCGCTGTTCGGACATACCGTAGCGCCGCTGTCCGACTCCGGCATGGACGCCCGGGCCGTACCGGGGCACAATCCCCAGGGATGAGCGGGTCCGCGCCGGCCACCCCTGAATGGGATGACATCAGGATCGCCGCCATGCTCCGCAAGGGCTGGCGGCGCGCCCAGGCCACCATGACGAAGGCGCTGGCCGTCCACGACCTCACGGGGCTGGAGTACCACCTGCTCCTCGTCGTCAGCGCGGCCGGCAAGACCGGCATGCGGCAGGTGGACCTGGCCCAGGAGCTGAGCGTCCCCGAGGCCCGGGTCTCGGTCCTGGCGCGGGAGCTGGGCGATCGCGGCCTGATCGAGGCCCTCCGCTCCGAGCCGGACCGGCGATATGTCCGGATCCGGCTGCGGCCCTCCGGCCGCCGCGTCCTCCGCGAGGCCATGCGCTGCCAGCGCGAGCAGCTGGTCGCGATGGTCGGCGAGCTGCCCGAGGACTCGATGGTCCTGCCCATGATCGAGTTCGTCTGCCGCACGTACCTCGGCCTGGACGTCACGGTCCAGGCGCGGTGACGGCGGCCGCCAGCACCTCGGCCGCCAGGCGCGCGCAGCGGGGGCCCTGAACCGCCAGCCAGGGCAGCTGGGCCCACGCGGCGGGGTGCCAGAGCACGGTCAGGGGCCGGCCCCAGGCCGGGTCGAGCTCCCGCTCCGGCGTGTCCAGGACGACCCGGATCGAGGCCACGCGACCGCCGCCCAGGAGGCCGGTCTCCATGTCCGCCCCGACACAGCCGCGCCCGGCCCAGGCCGCGCGCTCCGCGCCGACCACCAGGGTGGGCGTCGTCGCCATCGTGCCCAGCTCGGGCTCGTGGCCCAGCCGCCGGGCGGCGGCCGCCAGGGCGGCGACCAGCGCGGCGTCGCACTCCAGCAGGCGGCCGTCCGGCCGGAGCACGTGCCGCGGCACCAGGACCGTGCCGGTCGACACGCCGGGCCGCAGCGACCCGGCCACGCCGCACGTCACCAGGGTCCCGGTCAAGGAGGCGCCAGCGTGCGGCAGGCGCCGGAGCGAGACGCCGCTGCGCACCACCCGCACGCCGGGCAGCGCCCGCCGCGCGGCCCGCGCCTCCAGCCCGGTCGGAGCGACGACGACCAGCTGTCCGCCGTCCGCCCCGATCATCGCGTCATGGTAGGGACCGCGGGTCAGTCGAGGGCCGGGAGGAACCCGAGGGCAGCGGACAGCGCCGCGCACTCGATCCGGACCGCCGCCACCGCGCACGCCATCGCCTCGGGACCCCACCGCCCCGCCGGCCCGGCCACCGTGACCGCCGCCGCCACGCCCGAGGAGCCAAAGACCGGGACCGACAGGCTGCCCACGTCGGGCGTCCCGTCCCCGACCGCCGCCAGGTAGCCGCGGCGGCGGACCCCGGCCAGCTCGGCGCGCACCACGCGGCCGTCCTCGCCGTCGAGGCCCGCCCCGGCGACGACCGCCGCCGCGACGGCGCGCGGCAGGTGCGCCAGGATCACCTTGCCGCTGGTCCCGGCGAGGAGCGGCAGCGCCTCGCCGACGGGCTGCGGCGGCCACGGCGCGCGGCCCGCGACCACGTCGACGCGCATGCGGTGGTCGCGGTTGGGCACGTCCACGCTGACCGACTCGCCGGTCCGGGCCGCCAGCCGCTCGATCACCGGCCGCGCGGCGGCCCGCAGGTTCAGCCGGCCGACCAGGGCCGGCGACAGCGTCATCGCGCCGCCGGGCGGGAGGCACCAGCGGCCGCCGCCGTCCCGCGCCACGAACGCCAGGCGCTCGAGCTCGCACAGCTGGCGATGGATCGCCCCGCGCGTGGTGCGCAGGGCCCGGGCCAGGGTCCCGACATCGAGCGGGCCGTGCGCGTCGAACAGCACCGTGAGGAGCTCGAGCCCACGCCCCCGGGCGCTGCTCGCCTCCCAGTCCCACCCGCGGCCGCTGCCGATCGTCGAGATCGGAGACGGCATTTGTTGTGCGACGTTGTATCCCGTTCGGCGGCCCGAGCGCAAGCGCTCTCCCGGGCAAGTTAGGCTGACGGTCGTGAGCGTCCTCGCGCCGCTGGCCCCCTATCGCGGCGTGCTCGCCCTTCCCCACGTGCGCTCGCTCGTGCTCGTCACGTCGCTGGCTCGCATCCCGTCCACGGCGACCGCGGTCGTGCTCACGCTGCACGTGGTGCTGACGCTGCACGGCGGATTCGCCGCGGCCGGCGCCCTGGGCGCGGCGCTGACCGTGGGCGGCGCGATCGGCGCGCCGCTGATGGGCCGCGTGACGGACCGGCACGGCCTGCGCCTGACGCTGGTGCTGACCGCCACCGCGCAGACCGCCTTCTGGCTGGCCACACCGTTCCTGCCCTACTCGGTGCTGCTCCCGCTGGCGTTCCTCGGCGGCCTGCTGATGCTGCCGCTGTTCTCGGTCTCCCGGCAGTCGCTGGCCGCGCTGGTCCCGGAGGACCGGCGCCGGACCGCGTTCTCGCTGGACTCGATGTCCGTCGAGGCCTCGTTCGCCGTGGGCCCGGCGGCCGGTGTGCTCGTGGCGACCCAGGTCTCGACCCGCGCCGCGCTGGCGGGGATCGGCGTCTCGATGCTGGCGGCCGGCCTCGTCCTGTACCTGCTCGACCCGCCGATCCGGAGCGAGTCGGAGACGCGGGCGGCCGGCGAAGAGGCTCGCGTGCCGCGCCGCTCGTGGCTGGGCAGCCGCATGGTCTCGGTGCTGCTCGCGAGCGCGGGCGCCGTCATCGTGCTCGCGGGCACGGACGTGGCGATCGTGGCCACGCTGCGGCAGAGCGGCGAGCTGACGTGGAGCGGCCTCGTGATCGCGGCCTGGTGCTGCTGGTCCCTGCTGGGCGGGTTCGTGCACGGCCTGCTGCCGCGCTCGCTGCCGGCGCTGGCGCTGGCCACGCTCCTCTGCGTCTTCAGCCTGCCCGTGGGCGTGGCCGGCCACTGGTGGACGCTGGCGCTGGCGCTGGTGCCGGCCGGGTTCATGTGCGCGCCGACGCTCGCGTCCACCGGCGAGCTGATCAGCCGCGCGGTGCCGGCGTCCGTGCGCGGCGAGGCCACGGGCATGCAGACGTCGGCGCTGACGGCCGGCGCGGCGCTCGGCGCGCCGCTGGCGGGCGCGGTGGTGGACCGGTTCGGGCCGGCGCTGGCCTTCACCGCCGTCGGGGCCGCCGGCCTCGTCCTGGTGCTGCTGGCCCTGGCCATCGTCCCGCTCGCGCGGGTCTCCACGCGGGCCGCCGGTCTGCTAGGCTAGGCAACTAGTTGCAAACGGGCCCGCTCGAGAGGCCTGTTTCAGTGTGTCTACACGAGCTTCTTACAACGTGGTAGGCTCCGCCATCCTGTGTACGAGCAAGGTGGCATACCCGTCGGCTGCGGCGTCGACTATGGCAGCAGCAACAGCGCCGTCGCGCTGGCGTACCCCGACCGCGTCGAGGTCGTGGACGACGCTGCCGGCGAGGCCCTGGCGCCCTCGACCCTGTACCTCCACCGGGACGGCCGGCGCGTGGCCGGCACCCGGGCGTCGGAGCTGTTCTTCCGCAGCGGCCACGAGCGCACGATCTGCGCCCGGTGCGGCCTCGCCGAGTACGGCGTGTCGAACTGCCGGCAGTTCCGGCGGGCCGGCAGCTGCAACGACTCGCGCCTGCTGTGGAGCGTGAAGCGCGACCTGGCCAACCTCGGGTTCGCCGGCACGAACTCGTGGGCGACCGACTTCCCGGTGACCGAGCTGGTCGCCGTGACGCTGACCCATCT
>VBJR01000180.1 GCA_005880175.1 Chloroflexota bacterium | reverse complement strand
CGCTGCTGCTGGCGACGCTGCTCCTGACCGCGGGCTCGCTCGCCGACCGCCTCGGCCGGCGCCGCGTGTTCGCGACCGGCCTCGCCATCTACTCGGTGGCGGCCATCCTGTGCGCGCTGGCGCCGACCGCGACGCTGCTCGACCTGGCCTGCGCGCTGCTCGGCGCCGGCGGCGCGATCATGTTCTCGACGTCGCTCGCGCTGCTCGGCCAGGAGTTCCACGGCAGCAAGGAGCGGGGCACCGCGTTCGGCACGTGGGGCACGACGATCGCCGCCGCCCTCGCCATCGGACCGCTCGCCGGCGGCTTCCTGACCGGCGCGTTCGGCTGGCGGGCGATCTTCGCCGTGCTCGCTCCGATCACGATGGTCGCCTTCGTCATCTCGCTGGCGCGCGTCCCCGAGTCCACCCACCCCGAGGCGCACCAGCGCCACGTGGACTGGATCGGGTTCGCGACGTTCACGATAGCGCTGTTCCTGCTGATCTTCGTGCTGATCCAGGGCAACTCGTCCGGCTTCGGCAGCCCGCTGATCCTGGCCGCGATCGCCGGCTTCGTCGTGAGCATGGCGGCGTTCATCGCGGCCGAGGTGATCCAGGCCGACCACGGCAACGCCGAGCCGATGCTCGACCTGACGCTGTTTCGCAAGCCGGCGTTCACCGGCGGCGCGATGGCCGCCCTGACCAGCGCCGGCGCCAACTTCGGACTGACGTTCTACATCGTCATCTACCTGCAGAAGGTGCGCGGCAACTCGCCGCTCGAGACCGGCCTGTGGTTCCTGCCCATCACCGGCGTCGCGTTCCTGGCCTCGCCGCTGGCCGGCCGGCTGATGGCGCGGCTGGCGCACCGCTGGATCATGGGCGCGGCGCTGCTGCTGGTCGCGATCGGCGACCTGCTCCTGTTCGGGCAGACGGCGACCTCGCCGCTGACCACGCTGCTGCCGGGCTTCGTGCTGATCGGCATCGGCGCGGGCGCGATCAACCCGCCGCTGGGCGCGACCGCGGTCGGGGTCGTGCCCCCCGAGCGGGCTGGCATGGCGTCCGGCGTCAACACGACGTTCCGGCAGCTGGGGACGGCGCTGGGCATCGCCGGCCTGGGCGCGTTCTTCCAGAGCGACATCGCGCGCCACCTGCCGGCGGCGTTCAGCGACCCGCACGTCGCGAGCCTCGTGGCGGCGGGCAACCTGAAGGCCGCGGCGGCGGCCGCGCCGGGGATCGGCGGCGCCGCCGAGACCGCGTTCATGGCGGCGCTCAACGACCTGTTCCTGGTGATCGCGGCGGTCGCCCTGGTGGGCGCCATCTGCGCCCTGACCATGGTCCGGCAGAAGGACTTCGAGCGCGACGAGGCGCCCGCCGCCGACGCGCAGGCGTCCCCGCGCGTCGGCCCGGCGGAGCGGGCTCACGGGTAGACCGGTGCCGACGCCCTGGCGGGCCGAGCGCCATCCGCGCGCCTCCGACCGGCATGGCCCCTAGCGGATAGCCGCGGTGCGCGGCAATACTGAGCGAGTTCGTGAAACACCGGTCACGCGAGCTCGACATCCTCGATCCTCGCGAGACCTCCGGCCGGCAGACGCCGGAGGTCGCGCGGGGTCGCCCGCGCAGCGCGTCGGCGGATCGCCTGATCCTCGACGCGACCCTGACGCTGCTCCGGCGGCATGGGTACCTGCGGCTCTCGATCGACCAGATCGCCCAGGAGGCAGGGGTCGGCCGGGCCACGATCTACCGGCGCTACCGCGGCAAGGCGGACCTGGTGGCGTCCGCGGTGGCGTCCCGCGCCGGCTTCCTCGACCAGCCGGACACCGGGACGACGCGCGGCGACCTGCTCTGGCTGCTCCAGCAGGCGCAGGAGAAGTACGACAGCGCCGCCGGCCTGCCGATGGCGGGCGTGCTGCTGATCGACGGGCCGCACAACCCCGAGCTGCTGCAGGCGTTCCGGCAGCGGGTGCTCGGCCCCCGCCGGGTCCGCTTCGAGTCCGTGCTGCGGCGGGGCGTGGAGCGCGGCGACCTGCGGCCGGACCTGGACGTCTCGGCCGCGATGGACGTGCTGACCGGGTCCTACTACGCGCGCTGGCTTTCAGGCCGGGGCGGCGTCGAGCGGTGGCCCGAGGAGACGCTGGAGCTGCTCTGGCCGGCACTGAAGGCCCCCGAACGCGACTGACGCGAGAACTGAAAGCGCGGCGGCGCGAACAGTTTGGATCGTCTGTTCACTGGCTGGCAGGAGCGCCGGTAGCCTACGAACGATGGTGATCCTGACACTCGTGAGATGGGCGATGCTGCCGATCGGCGTCGCCATTCTGCTGCTCACGTGGGGGAGCCTGCTGCACACGGTCACGGGGCCCCGCGGGCGCACGGCGCGGCTGGCAAGGTATCTGGGACGGTTCGTCGAGTTCGTCACGGTCCAGATCGCGCGGCGGATGCACGGCGAGCGGCGGGAGCGCATGCTCAGCCTGACCGGTCCGGTCGCGTTCCTGGTCGTCCTGGCGGGCTGGCTGGTCGGCTTCGTGATCGGCTACACCTGCATCATGGCGTCGCTGGTGGGCCAGGGGCCCGGCGCGGCGTTCACGGACGCGGCGCGGGCGACGTTCCTGGTCGGGCTCAACGCCAACCCGACAATACTTACTACGGTAGTGTCGTTCGCGGCCGCCGCGAATGGCATCGTGGTGATCACACTGGAGCTCGCGTACCTGCCGTCGCTGTACGCGGCGTACAACCGGCGCGAGACGCTGGCGGCGCTGGTGGCGCGCCGCTGCCAGGGCCGCCTGACCGGCGTCGAGCTGCTGTGCCGCCACTTCGAGATCGGCGCCGGCGACCGGTTCGCCTCGCTGTACGGCGAGTGGGAGCACTGGGTCGCCGACCTGACCCTGGACGCGGCGGCGCTGCACGCGGTGGTCAGCCCGACGACCTGCCCACCCGAGGCGGCGCTGCTGATCGAGGCGGGCACGGTGTGCCTGAACCGGATCGCCCGCGCCCGGCGCGACGCGCGGTTCCCGTCCGGCCAGGAGGAGCGGGACGACGCGATGGTCGAGCGCGCTTTCCATCGCCTGCGCGCCACGTCCACGCCGCTGGTCGAGGACGTACGGCCGATGCTGCGTCGCTTCCATCTGGCACGTGCCCACTACCTGCCTCTCGTACGCGCGCTGGCCGGTAGGCTGTTCGTCAACGTGGAAGCGGCGGCGCCTCGACAGGAGGCAGCGGTATATGAAGGGGACTGAGGAGCGGTTGCGAAGTCCTATACCCGCCTAGTTTGGCGCACGTCACGCACTGGCGCCGCGGGGCCAACCATGGCCGCCAGGCGCCGCGCGCTGTTGGTACCATGAGCGGCGACTGCGAGGCAGAGTGAGGCGCCAACAGAGAGAGTTGGGCAGATTCTTGCGTGCCCGGCGAGCTCAGCTCAAACCCGAGGACTTCGGGTTGCCAAGGGGCACATCGCGACGACGCACGCCCGGGCTGCGGCGAGAGGAGGTCGCGCAGATCTCCGGCGTCGGTCTCACCTGGTACACGTGGCTGGAGCAGGGCCGCGATATCCCCGCGTCCGAGCAGACGGTGGAGCTGCTGGCGCGCGCGCTGCGGCTGAACCCCGAGGAGCACCGGTACCTGCGCGGCCTCGCTGGGCTCCACGGCGTACCCCGCCACGAACCGCACCCGGAGCCCGACGTCTGGGTGCAGCGCCTGCTCGACAGCCTCAACCCCAACCCGGCGTACGTGCTCAGCCGGCGCTTCGACTTCGTGGCCTGGAACGAGGCGTACGCGCGCATCTATCGCAACCCGACCGAGCTGCCGCCGGCGCGGCGCAACCTGGTGTGGGCGATGTTCACGGACGGGCGCATGCGAGAGCTCCTGCCGGAGTGGGAGCGCCGGGCGTTCGTGCTGATGGCGCAGTTCCGCGCCGTGGCAGGACGCCACGCCGAGGACAATCGGTTCGCCGAGCTGATCTCGGCCCTCGAGCGCGCCAGCCCGACGTTCAAGCAGTGGTGGCAGCAGTATCCCGTGATGGAGTTCCGGCGCGAGGTGCACCGGGTGGACCACCCGGACGTGGGCCCGATCACGATGGAGCGGACGCAGATGAGCCTGGTGGAGTCGTCGGGCCTGAGCCTGGTCCTCAAGACCCCGCTCGGGGATGACGACCGGTCGGCGCTGCAGCAGCTCGTCGCGGAACCGGGCGACGCGTCCGCGATCGGCGTATGGAGCTGACGGGCGCGGGGGCCTGCTGCTCTCGACGAGCCGCCTGACCGAGCCACCATGCCCACCCGCAAGGCAGTCGTCCTGGGGATCGGCACGCTGGTCGCCGCCATCATGGTGGCGACGGCGGTCGGCGGCTATGCGGTGTGGGTGACCTCCGGCGACTACGCCGACCGGCTGGTCGCGGTCGGCGACGTGATGGTCGCGTCCACCCTGCTGCTCACGGCGATCGCGGTGGCGGTCGGCGTGGCGGCGTACCAGGTCACCGTGGAGGCGCCGGAGCTGGAGCCGGAGATCACGTTCCGGTGCTCGGAGCCGAACCGCCCGGTCTTCCTGGTCGAGCCGGAGCCGCGGCGGAGGCGGCACCGGCTGGTGCGCTTCCGGCAGGTGGAGGCGTCGGTGCGGATCCACAACCGGGGGTCGGCGTCCGCCCGCAACCCGGCGATGCGGATCGACCTGGTGGGCATGGGCGGGGTGCGGCCGCAGCTCGAGTGGCGGCCGACCGACTGGTCGAACCACGTGGGGGTCCACGCCGTGCAGTGGGACGGGGGCGCCAACCTGGCGATCCACGGCAACGGGACGCGGGTGCTGCCGGACCTGTCGTTCGAGAACGTGTTCGCGCTGGCCGACCACGACGCGGAGTTCGCGCTGCAGGTGACGCTGGCGGCGGAGGGCTTCCGCCGGGTCCACACCCTGTCGGTGGACGTGCGGACGCGGGACGCGTACTCGGCCTACTGCGGAGAGCGGGCGACGCGGTACGAGGATGGTCCGCCGCTGCCGGACACGTGCGGCGTGGAGGAGTGCGACAGGCAGGCGGCGGTGCGGCTGCTGGTCCTGCACCCGGAGCACGGCCCCCGGGAGATGGCGGCGTGCCGCGACTGCGCGGACGGCCACGAGGACTTCCAGCGGCTCCCGTCCCTGCGCATCGTGGACAACCGGGACCGCAGGATCGCGTGAGCGCCCGACGCTTCGCCGTTGTCAGCCTCATGTCCGGGCGTTGTCGGTGGACCGCGGGCGCCGGGCCGCCTAGCGTCGGCCCATGCGACTGCACGCGTTCCGCCTCGGCCATCGGGGACGCGCCCTGCTCACGGGCGTCGGGCTCCTGGCGGCGCTCCTGCCGCTCGGCGCCGCTCCCGCCGACTCCGCCTCGGCGACCGGCCGGGGCGAGTTCATCGTGCGCTGCGGCCTGGCGTCCACCACCGCGTACCGGGTCGATCCCATCCTGAACCGGACCGGGCCCTCCGGTCACAACCACGTCTTCTTCGGCAACACCAACATCCCCGCCGTCGCCGCCGCGGGCGACTTCGCCGGGCTGACCGACGCCAACCTGGAGCCGGCAGCGCCGGGCCAGACCAACTGCGCGGACCTGTCCGACGGCACCGGCGAGTGGGTCCCCGAGCTGTTCTACAACGGGACGCAGCGCCTGTACGAGGGCGGCAACCCCGCCAACGGTGCCATCTACATCCGCACCTACTACACGAGCACCGACCAGAACCTGGCGAGCCCGCCCGGTGTGGACATCCCGGACAAGCTCCAGATGGTGAACGGGTACCCGACCGCCACCGCGCCCCCGGCCACCGACGCGACCAGCGTGAAGGCGTACCTGCGCAACGTCTGCGGAGCCAGGGCCTGACGCCGCCGACCGACGACGGCGTGATCGCGCACATCCAGTTTCCCGGCTGCCTGGTCCGGGGGTCCAACCACAACCTGGACGGCGGCCCCCTCTACGATCCCGCGGCGACGGCCAGCGACCTGGAGTTCGGCAGCGGGCAAATGACCGGATGCCCGGGCACCGACCAGCCGATCCCGTTCATCACGATGCGGCTGCACACGCTGATCGACGACCCCGCCACCGGGGCGCACGTGGATCCGCTGCTGGCGAGCGGAACGACGTGGTCCGGCCTGCCCAGCTGCCACTCGGGCTTCCTGGCCCAGCAGACCGCGACCGGCACGACGGTGACCGCCCCCTGCACCGACGTCGCGCCCACGGCCGGCGACGTTCGCCTGGGGTTCGCCTCCAACGCCGACCCCACCGGCGCCACCTGCGGCCTGCCGGTGGCCAGCACCTGTGGCTACTTCACGGTCCATGGCGACTACATGCAGATGTGGCAGCAGGTCGATCCCACCCGTCTCGACACCGCCGCCAACCAGGCCGATCCGGCCGGTGTGGACCCGCAGGTGCCGGCGGGCAGCGGCAACTACGCGCCGAAGCTGGAGGACACCGAGGAGGACTGCCTGTGGGGGACCGAGGCGCACACGTGCGGCTTCGTCCCCACGAAGTCGAACCTGGCCGGCGGGTAGCGACTACTGGTGCCGGCGCAGGACGTGGATGTCCACGCCCTGCAGGAGCCGGATGACCTCCGCCGTCGTGTCCCACGGGCGCCAGCGGGCACGGCGGCGGTGGCCCAGGATCACCTCCGTCGCCTGCGAGTCCACGATGAACCGCGCCAGCGCCGGCGCCACCGCGCGCTCCTCCAGGCGGACGAACTCGCCGGCCAGCTGGTGCGTCAGCGCCGTGTAGCTGCCGAGCAGCGACTTCTCCGCCTCCGACAGGCCCGGCGGCCGCACGGTGACCACCGTGAACGTCGCGTCCTGCGCCCGGGCGTACCCCGCCGCGCTCCGGATCCGCTCGTCCAGCCCGCGCCGGACCGGCAGGCACAGCACGATCCGGCCCCGCACCTCGACGGACGTCACGTTCCCCGCCTCGCGCAGGTCCCGCACGAACTGGCGGTCCACCTGGTCCGCCGCGCGGCGCAGCATCGTCTCGCGCAGCATCCCCAGCACCACAGGCCGCAGCTCGCCCTGCATCGCGCGCGCCAGGTCGGCCGGCTCGAGCAGCCGGTTCTGCCGGATCCGGGTCAGCAGGTCCTCGGGCGGCAGGTCGACCAGCTCGAACTCGTCGATCACCTCGAGCAGCTCGTCCTCGACGACCGGCCGGTCCAGCGGCCGCCCGAGCAGCCGGGCCACCGCCTCGGCCGGGCTGCGCAGCGCGAGCAGGTGCAGCGTGGCCAGCACCGTGACCCCGGCGCGGAGCAGCCGCGGCACCGCGTCGAGCGCCGGCCGGCCCCGAGAGTCCGTCTCGGTCAGGTCGTCGATGCAGACCACCTGCGGGTTGCGGGCCAGCACCGCCTCGACGTCCAGCGCCCGCCGGCGGCGCGCGTCGCGCAGGCCGCCGAGCACGTCCAGCCCGGCCAGCGCCGCCCGCGGGTCGTCGTGCAGGCGCCACGCCGCCACCACCACGTCCGTTCCCCGTCCCGCCCGGCGCCGCGCCTCCGAGAGCATCGCCCCGGTCGTGCCCACGCCGGTGGCGTAGCCCAGGTACACGCGGAGCGCCGCGCTCCGGCGACTGTCCGACGCCACCTGGCGGAGCAGCGCCATCGGGTCGGGGCGGTGGTCGTCCGGGGCGCCGTCCGGGCGGCCCGGGCGCTCCAGAAGCCGGCCGACCCGCGCGATCACGTGGACGTCGGCGTCGGGCAGGCTGTCGATCAGCCGGTCCGCGACCGACGGCCGCAGCCGGTCCAGCCGGCCGCCGTCGGTCATCTCGCCGACGACCACGTGCTCGGCGCCGAAGTCGCTGGCGGCCTGGATGATCGCGGACGACACGTCGCGGCCGCCCAGCACCGCGAACGCGCACCCGAGCTGGCCGGCGAGCGCGCGGAAGCGGTCCGTGTCCGGCTCGCATTCGGGGTCCGACTGGACCGTGACCACCAGGCACGTGCCGCCGCGGCGCCGCGCCAGCCGGGCGCCGCGCCGCATCAGCTCCTCCGACGCGGGGCTGCACGAGACCGCTACCAGCACGTCCTCGGGCCCGCTCACCACCTGGCGCTGGCGAGCCATCGAGTCGGCCACCAGCCGCAGCCCGATCTGGCGCATGGCGGCCAGGTTGCGCGGCCGGAAGAAGTTGGCCAGCGCCACGTCCACCTTCTCCGGCGCGTAGATGTTGCCGTGGCGCATCCGCTTCCGAAGCGCCTCGGGCGCGATGTCGATGAACTGGATCACGTCCGCGCCGTCGAGCACCCGGTCCGGCAGCGTCTCCCGCACCGCGATGCCGCTGACCTTCTCGACCAGGTCCTTCACGCTCTCCAGGTGCTGGACGTTGACGGTCGAGATCACGTCCACGCCGGCGTCCCGCAGCGTCTCCACGTCCTGCCAGCGCTTCGCGTGGCGCAGGCCCGGGGCGTTGGTGTGGGCGAGCTCGTCCACCAGCGCGATCTCCGGACGCCGGGCCAGGACCGCCTCCAGGTCCATCTCCTCGAGCGTCGTCCCCCGGTAGGGGACCGCGGTGCGGGGCATCACCTCCAGCCCCCGCAGCAGCTCGACCGTGCGCGGCCGGTCGTACGTCTCGACGTACGCCACGACGACGTCGTGACCGTGCTCACGCAGCTCGTGCGCCTCCCGCAGCGCGGCGTACGTCTTGCCCGCACCGGGCGTGGCGCCGAGGTAGACCTTCAGCCGGCCCCGGCCAGTCGAAGGACCCGGCCCGGCTCCCGGCGCCGGGTCCTTCCGCGCGTCCGGCGCTGGCCCGGTCGTCAGGCCGCCGCCCCGCTGTCGAGAGCCATGTTCACGTCGAGCACGTTGACGTGCGGCTCACCGAAGACCCACAGGATCCGGCCCTGGACGTGGTTCTCGACCACCGTCCGCACCTTCGCCGGGTCCAGGCTCCGCGCCTGCGCCACCCGGTTGACCTGGAGCAGCGCCGAGGCCTCCGTGATGTTCGGGTCGAAGCCGCTGAAGTCGGCCGTCACCAGGTCGGCCGGGACCGGCTGGTCCGCGCTCAGCCCGTTCTGCTGGCGGACGGTCTGCACGTCCTTCCTCACGCGGTCGATCAGCGCCTGGTTCGACGGCCCGTAGTTGCTGCCGGCCGAGTTGGCGGCGTTGTACGGCAGGGGCTTGCCGGTGCCGGGGTCGACCGTCGCCGACACCCGGCCGTGGAAGTACCGGTCGCTGGTGAACTGCTGGCCGATCAGCGCGGAGCCGACGACCTGGCCGTTCTGCGTGACCAGGCTGCCGTTGGCCTGCTTGTTGAACACCGCCTGCGCGATGCCCGTGATGACGAAGGGGTAGACGAGGCCGGTGACCGCCGCGACCACCAGCGTCAGGCGCAGCGATCGCAGCAGCTCGGTCGGGATCGAAGCGAGCATGGCTGTCAGCTCCTCAGGCCAGGTGCACCGCGGTGATCACCACGTCGATCGCCTTGATGCCGATGAACGGGGCGATGATGCCGCCGATGCCGTAGATGAGCAGGTTCCGGCGCAGGAGGGCCGCCGCGCCGATGGGCCGGTAGCGGACCCCGCGAAGGGCCAGCGGGATCAGCACCACGATGATGAGGGCGTTGAAGATGACCGCCGAGAGCACGGCGCTGCTCGGGTTGGCCAGTCGCATGACGTTGAGGGCGCCGAGCGCGGGCAGCGCCCCCACGAACATGGCCGGGATGATCGCGAAGTACTTGGCCACGTCGTTGGCGATGCTGAACGTGGTCAGCGCGCCGCGCGTGATCAGCATCTGCTTGCCGGCCTCGACGATCTCGATCAGCTTCGTCGGGTCGCTGTCCAGGTCGATCAGGTTGCCGGCCTCCTTGGCGGCCTGGGTGCCCGAGTTCATGGCCACGGCGACGTCGGCCTGGGCCAGGGCGGGGGCGTCGTTCGTGCCGTCGCCCGTCATCGCGACCATGCGACCGTCGGTCTGCTCGGTCTTGATCAGGTCCAGCTTGTCCTCGGGCGTGGACTCGGCGAGGAAGTCGTCCACGCCGGCCTCCTTCGCGATGCTGGCCGCGGTCAGCCGATTGTCGCCGGTGACCATCACGGTGCGCAGGCCCATCCGGCGCAGCTCTGAGAAGCGGTCGGCGATGCCGGGCTTGACGATGTCCTTGAGGTGGATGGTGCCGAGCACCACCCGGTTCTCGGCGACGACCAGCGGCGTGCCGCCGGAGCGGGCGATCGTCTCGACGGTCGTCCGGACGTCGTCGGGCAGGGCCTGGCCCGACCACTGGGCCACGCTGTCGGCCGCGCCCTTGCGGATGCTCCGGCCATCCCCGGGAGATCGCGGTGGTTGGGTGCGGATGTCCTGGGGTGGGTCGAAGTCGACGCCGCTCATGCGCGTCGTCGCGGAGAACGGGACGAACGTCATGCCGTCCGCCTGCCCGTTGCCGCCGTCGGGGCCGCCCAGGCGGCCGGCGAGAGCCACGATCGAGCGCCCCTCGGGCGTCTCGTCGGACAGGCTCGATAGCGCGGCGGCCGACACGATCCGGTCCATCGTGATGCCGGCCGCCGGCAGGAACTCCGACGCCTGCCGGTTGCCGAACGTGATCGTGCCGGTCTTGTCCAGCAGCAGCGTGTCCACGTCGCCGGCGGCCTCGACCGCGCGGCCCGAGAGGGCGACCACGTTGCGCTGGAGCAGCCGGTCGATGCCGGCGATGCCGATGGCCGACAGCAGCGCGCCGATCGTGGTCGGGATCAGGCACACGAGCAGGGCGATCAGGACGGTGATCGTGACCGACGTGCCAGCGTAGAGCGCGAACGGCTGCAGGGTCACGACGGCGAACATGAAGATGATCGTCAGCGCGGCCAGGAGGATGTTGAGCGCGATCTCGTTCGGCGTCTTGCGCCGGGACGCGCTCTCGACCAGGCCGATCATCCGGTCGAGGAACGTCTCGCCCGGGTTGGCGGTGACCTCGATGACGACGCGGTCGGACAGGACCCGCGTGCCGGCGGTGACCGCGCTGCGGTCGCCGCCGGCCTCCCGGATCACCGGCGCCGACTCGCCCGTGATGGCGGACTCGTCCACCGAGGCGATGCCCTCGACCACGGTCCCGTCGCCCGGGATCAGGTCGTTGGCTTCGCAGACGACGCGATCGCCCTTGCGCAGCTGCGGCGCCGGCACGCGCTCCTCGGTGCCGTCCGCCTTCAGGCGACGGGCGGTCAGCTCGGAGCGGGTCCGGCGCAGGCTGGCCGCCTGCGCCTTGCCGCGGCCCTCGGCGACGGCCTCCGCGAAGTTGGCGAACAGCACCGTGAACCACAGCCAGATCGCGATCTGCGCCACGAACAGCTCGTTGCTGCCCTGCTGGACCATGACCGGGTTGCGCGCCTGCCAGCGCGGGTCCAGCTTCTGGAAGCTGTCCACGATTGCCGGCACCAGGATCTCCCGGTCCCACAGGCTGGAGTGCCGGCGGCGCCGGAACTGGTCCGTGCGGGTCTTCTGCTCCATGGTCATCCTCAGTGCGCCAGCTGGCCGGCGGCCAGCTGCAGGTGCTCGAGAATCGGCCCCAGCGCCAGGGCCGGGAAGAACGTCAGGGCGCCCACGATGAGGACGACGCCAATGAGCAGCCCGGTGAACAGCGGGGTGTCGGTGGCGAACGTGCCCCTGCCCGCCGGCACCACCTTCTTGCCCGCCAGCGCGCCGGCCAGCGCGAGGATCGGGATCACCTCGAAGAAGCGGCCGAGCCACATGGTGGCGCCGAGCATCGTGTTGTAGTAGAGCGTGTTGCCGGTCAGGCCGGCGAACGCGCTGCCGTTGTTGGCTGTCGTGGACGAGAACGCGTACAGGATCTCGCTGAAACCGTGCGCGCCCGGGTTGAGGGGCCCGGCCTTGCCA
>VBJR01000179.1 GCA_005880175.1 Chloroflexota bacterium | reverse complement strand
CAACGAGGACGGGTCGCCGCGGTCCGACATCTTCTCCCAGGCCACCCCCACCAACGGCCAGCCGGGCCTCGGCTACATCGCGACGGCGCTGACGGCGGCGCACCAGGCCGACCCCAACGCCAAGCTCTACCTGAACGACTTCAACATCGAGGGCGTCGGCGCCAAGAGCAACGCGATGCTCGCCGAGGTCATGTCGCTCAAGCAGCAGGGCGTGCCGATCGACGGCGTCGGCTTCGAGAGCCACTTCGTCCTGGGCGGCGTGCCGTCCACGATGCAGCAGAACATCCAGCGGTTCGTCAGCGCGGGCTTGAGCGTCTGGATCACGGAGCTCGACGACCGGATCACGCTGCCGGCCTCCTCCGCCAACCTCACCCAGCAGGCGAACGAGTACGCCGGCGTGGTCCGCTCCTGCCTGGCGGTCACCGGCTGCGTCGGCTCGACCGTCCCCCACTTCATCTCGTTGCCGGGGGTGACGGCGTCGAACTGGCTCCCGGCCACGTTGATGTAGTTGGTGTTGCTGCTCAGGTTGCTGGTCGCGATCAGGGCCGTCCCGAACTTGATGCCCTTCGCCTCAGCGGCCTGTCGCAGCGTGGTCGCGGCCAGCACCGGCTGGCTGCGGGCCGCCACCGCCCCGAACGCCAGCGCCAGCAACAGGCCGGTCACCGGCACGATGAACATCCGACTGCGGATGCGATGCCACACGTCTCTCTCCTCCATCGGCGTGCTCCGACTCGTTCCGGAGAATTTCCGGAAGATATCGGCCATGCTAGACCGAACTCTCGGAGTCGTCAATCGCCGACCGCTCCGCCCTCGGGCGATGGATTCTCGAAGCCATCGACGTCCGGTACCCGAGATGGCGCCGTGTGCTTCGATCCGCTCAGACGAGATCGCACGGCAGCCCCGTTTCCGGGGTCGGAGTCGTCAATCGCCGACCGCTCCGCCCTCGGGCGGCGGGGTCAGCGGCGAGGGGCGGTGCTCTGGCGGACGACCAGGCTGGTGGCCAGGTCGAGGCGCCGGGTGACCGGGGCGACGCCCTGGCTCATCGTGATCACCGTCCGGGCCGCCATCTCGGCCATCTCGGCCAGCGGCTGGTGGACCGTGGTCAGCGGCGGCCCCACCCAGCGCGCGACCGGCAGATCGTCGTACCCGACCACGCTCAGCTCGTCCGGGATGCGGATGCCGAGCTCGCGGGCCGCCTCGTACACGCCCAGCGCCTGCAGATCGCTCCCGGCGAACACCGCTGTCGGCCGGTCGGGCAGCCGGAGCAGGGCCCGGGCGGCGGCCTGGCCGCCCTCGACGTGGAAGTCGCCGGAGCGCACGAGGCCGGGGTCCACGGGGAGCCCGGCCATGTCCATCGCCGCCCGGTAGCCGTCCAGGCGGGCCCGGCTGCAGAGCAGGTCCGGGGGCCCGCCGATCACCCCGATCCGGCGGTGGCCGAGCTGGAGCAGGTGCCGCGCCACCGCCATGCCGCCGTTCCAGTTGGCCGACCCGATCGCCGGCACGCCCTCCGCCGGCTCGCCGGCGGGGTCGAGCACCACGAAGGGGATGCCGCGCGACGTGAGCTGCTCGTGCTGCTCGTCCGTCAGGTCGAACACGACCAGGATCACCCCGGTCGGGCGCCGGGCGAGTACGGCGTCCACCCAGCCCTGACCGGGCGCGTTCCGCGGCGCGCTCTCGGACAGGTTGACCATCAGGCCCTCCTCCCGGGCGACGCGCGTGACGCCGCGCATCACCTCGACCGCCCAGGCGCCGTCGAGCTCGGGGAACACCACGTCGATCACCGGCGCCGGCGGCACGCCCGTCGCGCTCCGCCGCCGGTAGCCGTGCTGGCTGATCACCGCCTCCACGCGCGTGCGGGTCGAGGCGCTGACGTCCGACCGGCCGTTCAGCACGCGGGAGACCGTCGGCACCGACACCCCGGCCTCCTGCGCGATCGTGGCGATCGTCGCTCTCCTGGCCCGGCGCGCCTCTGCCATGCCGGGATAGTACCGGAAGTGCCGCCGAAACTTCCGGCGAACGCCATTTGACGCATTCCTTACCTCGGGATGGCGGCTCTCGTGCACACCGGTGGTTGCCTGGGCGCATGAGGTCGATCACATCGGCCGGCGCGGCACTCGGCGCCGTTCTCGCGGTGTCGAGCTGCGGTGTCGGCGGCAGCGGCGGCAGCGGCGGCGGCGTGGCGACGGGCTCGGCCGGCGGCGGGACCGGGATCCACCGCATCCAGCACGTCGTCATCGTCATGCAGGAGAACCGCTCCTTCGACGAGTACTTCGGCACGTTCCCCGGCGTCGACGGCCTGCCCCGGCAGGGCGCGCAGTTCACCTCGTGCGTCCCCGACCCGCAGGGCGGCTGCCAGAAGCCGTTCCACGACCCCAACCCGGTGAACGCCGGCGGCCCGCACGGGCAGACCAACGCCACCGCCGACGTCGACGGAGGCAAGATGGACGGCTTCGTGGGCCAGGCCGCGGGCGGACGGCGCGGCTGCGCCAACGCCAACGACCCCGCCTGCACCAACGGCAAGGGCGTCGACGTCATGGGCTGGAAGGACGCCAGGGACATCCCCAACTACTGGACGTACGCGCAGGACTTCACGCTGCAGGACCGCATGTTCGAGCCCAACGCCTCGTGGAGCCTGCCGGAGCACCTGTTCCTGGTCTCCGAGTGGTCCGCGAAGTGCGCGAGCGCCAGCAACCCCGACAGCTGCGTCAACGCGCTCCAGAGCCCGAACAACCCGCCCGACCGCGGCGGCGGCCGCAAGCAGCCGCCCAATGGCCAGCCCGTGCCCTCGCTCTACGCGTGGACCGACCTGACGTGGCTGATGAACCGGCAGCACGTGAGCTGGAAGTACTATGTGGCGCCCGGCACGGAGCCGGACTGCGAGGACTCCACCGAGCAGACCTGCGTCCAGAAGCAGCAGAACGCGGGCACGCCCGGCATCTGGAACCCGCTGCCCTTCTTCACGGACGTCGCGCAGGACCACCAGCTCGGCAACATCCAGGACCTGAGCCGCTTCACGGCGGACGCCCAGAAGGGCCAGCTGCCAGCCGTCTCCTGGATCGTGCCCAACAGCAAGACGAGCGAGCACCCGCCGGCCTCGACGGCCACCGGCCAGACCTACGTGACCGGCCTGGTCAACGCCATCATGAAGAGCCCGGACTGGAGCTCGACCGCGATCTTCCTGACCTGGGACGACTGGGGCGGCTTCTACGACCACGTGCAGCCGCCGGCCGTCGACCAGAACGGCTATGGGCTGCGCGTGCCCGCCATGGTGATCAGCCCGTACGCGAGGCGGGGGTACGTGGACCACCAGACGCTGAGCCACGACGCGTACGCCAAGTTCATCGAGGACGACTTCCTGGGCG
This sequence comes from Chloroflexota bacterium, assembly GCA_005880175.1. The sequence goes on along the minus strand of VBJR01000179.1, from coordinate 6,671 downwards.
GCCAGCGCCTCGACCCGAAGACCGACGGGCGCGCGGACCCCAGGCCCGACGTCCGGGAGGACGCGTCGGCGCTGGGCGACCTGCAGGCCGACTTCGACTTCGCTCAGCGACCGCTGCCGCCGGTGGTCCTCAGCAGCACGCCCGCGCCGGGGCCTGCCTCGATCCCCGGGACCTGAGGTTTCGCCGGGCCGCAGCCGGGAAACGCTCATCCCCGGGGATGAGCGCTTCCCGGCCCGGACTGCTCCGCGACCGCGAGTTCCTGAAGTTCTGGGGCGGGCAGTCGATCTCGCTGCTCGGCTCGCAGTTCACGCTGCTCGCCCTGCCGCTCACCGCGGCGATCACCCTGCACGCCACGCCGGCCGAGATGGGCGTGCTGACCGCGCTCCAGTTCGCCCCCGGACTGCTGCGTGCTGCCGACCGCGCTCAGCCGGCTCGCCACGCTGCGTGGTCTGTCATCAGCGAGGTGAAGCACGAAGCCACGGAGGACACGAAGACGCACGAAGCGCCTGGTGCCGAACTGGCGCGTCGATCTCGGCAGGCCCTTCGTGCGTCTCTGTGCTCTTCGTCCCTTCGTGCTTCAACAGCTCGAGGCAGATCGCGCGACTCAACGTATTCCGGACAGGACTTCTGGAGACCTGCTTAGCTGAGCGATTCCGAACGCGACGCGCTGGCGAGCAAGGTCCACGCCGGCGTGGGTTGGCATGTGCGATCCCTTCTGAGCGGATGGAAGCACGAAGCCACGAAGGACACGAAGACGCACGAAGCGCCTGGTGCCGCCGCGTCGCCTTCTCCCGAAACGACCCAGCGTGGTCTTCGGCGGTCGTAGGTGCCCATCTGCCTAGATGGGGTCGCCGGCCAGCACGTCGCCGACCACGTCGTGCAGGTCCAGCGCCGACGCGGACGCCGCGATCGCCGACCGTTCGTCCTGGTCCAGCGCGGACCGGACCGCGGCCGACGCGGCGGCGCGGCTGCTGAGCTCGTCCGACACGAACAGGGGCGCGCCGAGCCGCTCCCGCGCCACGTCGGCGACGGTCAGCAGCCGCAGCGCCGCGCGGGCGTCGCCCGCCGCCGCGTGGGTGAAGGCCAGGATCTCCAGGCAGTCGCACACGCCCTCGTCGAAGCCGAGCTGGTCGTAGATCGCCAGTGAGTCGATGACGAACCGGCGGGCCCGCGCCGGCTCGCCGCGACGGTGGGCGAGCAGCGAGAGGTTGGACAGCGCCGCTGCCTCGCCCCGGCGGTCGCCCAGCTCGACGAACGCCACCCGGGCCGACTCGAACAGCGCCGCGGGCCGCTCCAGGTCGCCGCGCGCCCGGACCACCACGCCCAGGTTGAGCCGGGAGGCCGCGATGCCGCCCGGCGCGCCCAGCCGCTCGATGATGGCCAGGCTGCGCTCGGCGTGGAGGAGGGCCGCGTCCAGGTCGTCCAGGGCCGTGGCGGTGATGCACAGGCTGTTGAGCGCCGCCGCCTGACCGTGCTCGTCGCCGAGCTCGCGCTGGACCTCCAGGGCCTCGGTGGCGAGGCGGAGGGCGTCGGCGAAGTCGCCCATCGCCCGCGCGGTCGCGCCCGCCGCCAGCAGGCCCGCGGCCCGGTCCGCGCCCGGCTCGGGCGGGGTCGCGGCGAGCGTGCGGCCGAGCCAGGTCCGGCTCTCGCCCGTCATCCCGCGCAGGTACCAGACCCACCACATGCTCACGACCGCCTGGAGCGCACGCTCCGGGCTCCACCCGTCGCCCAGGTACCAGGCCAGCGCGGCGCGCACGTTGTCCAGGTCGCGCTCGATCCGGTGCAGCCACGCCTCCTGCTCGCCGCCGCCCCACCGCTTCGCCCCGGAGGCGTACCGGACGAACCAGTCCGCGTGAGCGGCGCGGGCCGCCTCCTCCTCGCCCGCCTCGGCCAGCCGCTCGGCGGCGTACTGCCGAACCACCTGGAGGAGCCGGTAGCGCGTCGCCTCGCCCTGCCGCGGCGCCGCCTCGACGAGCGAGCGGTCCACCAGCCGCGCCAGGACGGCGATCGGCCGCTCGACGGCGGGCTCGACCGCCGCGATCGCCTCCAGCGGGCCGGCGCCGAAGCCGCCCGCGAAGACGGCCAGCCGGCGGAAGAGCCGGCGCTCGTCCTCGTCGAGCAGGGCGTGGCTCCAGTCGATGGCCGCGCGGATCGTGCGGTGCCGCTCGTGCCCGGGCGACCGCTCGCCGCCCAGCAGGTCCAGCTGCGCGGCGACGTGCCCGGCCAGCTCTTCCAGCGACAGGGAGCGCAGGCGCGCGGCGACCAGCTCGATCGGCAGCGGCAGCCCGTCCAGGTGCCGGCAGATGTCGATGGCGGTGGGGTCGGCCCGGTCCACGCGGGCGCCCGGGTGGGCGGCGGCGGCGCGTTCGGCCAGCAGGCGGACGGCCTCGGCCTCGACCAGGCCCGGGACGCGGTACACGACCTCGCCGGGCACGCCCAGCGGCTCCCGGCTGGTGGCCAGGATGCGGAGGCCGGGCACGGTCCGCAGCAGTGCGGAGCAGACGCGGGCGCACTCCCCGACCAACCGCTCGCAGTCGTCCAGCAGCACCAGGGCCCGGCCCCGCCCGAGCCGGCGCGAGAGCGCGGTGAGGAGCGGCTCGCCGGGCAGCTCGCGGGCGTCGAGGACGGCGGCGACCGCGCGGGTCACCGAGTCGGTCAGCGCCAGCCCGGCCAGGCCGACCAGGAACATCCCGCCGGCATGGTCGAGCGCGACGGCCCGGGCCAGCTCCAGCGCGAGCCGGCTCTTGCCGCAGCCGCCGGGCCCCACCAGCGTCACCATCCGCGACGTCCCGAGGAGCTCGACCAGCTCGGCCAGCTCGGCCGAGCGGCCCACGAACGACGTGGTCGGCAGCGGCAGCCCGCCGGGGCCCGGCCGCGCCAGCGTGGGGTCGCCGCGGCGGATCGCCCGGGCGAGGGCGGCGAGCTCGTCGCCCGGGTCCACGCCCAGCGTCCGGTCCAGCGCCTCGCAGACCTGCTCGTAGACGCGGAGGGCGTCCGCGCTCCGGTCGCTGCGGTACAGCGCGAGCATCAGCTGGGACGCCAGCCGCTCGCGGGCCGGCTGCGCCCGCACCAGGCCGTGCAGCTCCGGCAGCAGGTCGGTGTGGCGGCCGAGGGCGAGGTCGGCCTCCACGCGGTCCTCGAGCGCCCGCAGCCGCAGCTCCTCGAACCGCACCGCCGCGGCATCGGTCGTGGGGCCCCGCTCGATCCCGTCGAGGGCCGGGCCGCGCCACCAGTCCAGGGCCTCGGCCAGCACGGACGACACCGTGCCGGCGTCCTCGTGGCCGCCCTGCGCCTCCGTCACCGCCCGCTCGAACCGGAAGGCGTCGACCTCCTCGGGTTCGGCGTCCAGCACGTAGCCGGCGCCCGTCGTCCGGAGCCTCCCGCCCAGCGCCCGGCGCAGCGTCGAGAGGTGCACGTGCAGGCTGGAGGCGGCCGTCGCCGGCGGGGCGTCGCCCCAGAGCTCCTCGGTCAGCCGGGCCAGGGAGACGGCCCGGCCGGACTCCAGCACGAGCAGCGCGAGCAGCGCGCGTGGCTTGGGGCCGCCGATGCCCAGCGGCCGGTCGCCGTCCACGACCTCGACCCTTCCGAGGAGCCGGAAGTCCATCTCTCGCCTGGAAGCGTAGGGGTTCGGCGCGGGCCTTTGGTCCTCCTTTGGTCGCGCGCAGGAAGATCGGACCCACGAGTCGGTCCAGCACTCCCCGCACTCCCCCCACGGCAGGGAGCTGCTGGACTGCGTCGTGGACGCGTGGACGCGGGCGGAGCACGACGCGGACGCCGAGGAGATCCGGCGCCTGCTGGCCGACGATGTCGTGCTGGTGGTCGTCGGCCTGGCCCAGGCGGACCTCCTGGGCCGGAAGGCGGTCGGCGCCTGGCACCGGGAGCAGATCGCCAACGCCCTGCACGAGCGCGACGTCCCCGTCCAGCGCGTGTACGGCTGGGCCTCCGTGCTCGACGACGTGGTCCGCGAGAGCCGGGTCACCGGCCACCTGTACGGGTTCCGGGGCGCCGGCCGCCGGGTGAGCTACCGCCTGCGCCGGCTGTTCGAGCTGCGCGAGGGCCGGGTCAGCCGCCTGACGGTGTGGCCGGACCTGGACGCGCTGGCCACCCAGCTGCCCTGACCTGACCGGCGGCTCAGGCGAGGGCTCTGGTCGCGTCGTCCGGGACGCCGTCCACGTACGTGACCGAGTTGGCCGCGAGCGCGGGCACCCGCGGGCCCGGCAGCACGATGCCGGCCAGGTTCAGCGGGTCGGCGGCGGAGACGGTGACGGTCTCGCCCGAGCGCTCCTGTTTGCGCACGGCGCGGAGCGCGTCCACCGCCTCGGGAAGCGCGTACTGCTCGCCGCTGAAGCCGTTCACGAACCGCCCGCCGCGGATCGTCCCCCTGGCCTCCATGCGCCGCAGCGCCCACAGCACCTCGCGCCACGGCACCGTGAACGTCTCGCGCGCCAGCAGGTCCCGGAACACCACGCCCCAGCGCGCCAGCAGCTGCTCGGCGAGCGCCTCCGCCAGCTCGTCGGCATCCTCGGTCGCCGGCTTCGCCTCGATCAGCGACCACCGGCCGGCCGAGCGGGCGGCGCTGCGCGACCCGGCCTGGCGGAGCCGCGGGCGGTAGGCCACCCGGGCGGCCAGCCGCTGGGCGAGCAGCGTGCGCACCGCGTCGAAGCCGTCCGACGTCACGAGACCGCGCGAGACCGCGTCCCACAGCGCCTCGTCCACCTCGCCAGGCAGGCGGCGCGTCATCCGGGCCAGGTCGGCCGCGAACAGCGCGCCGTGGCTCCGGAGCGCGTCGAGGACGTCGCGGGTGCGGCCCGGCCCGGGCTCGGCCGGCGTGCGGTCGCCCCGGGTGGCCTGGAGCAGCCACGGCAGGTCCTCGCGGATGGCCATGGCGATCGGGGTCGCCCGGGAGGGCGTCATCCCGCTCCGCCGGGCCGGCTCCTCCTCCTCGCCGCCGGCGCGGACCGTCAGCCGGCCCCACGTCACGTCGCCCGACAGGCACAGGTCGTCGAGCCACTCGGGCTGGAACGCCTCGACCCGCCGCCAGAGCACGCGCTCCCAGGCGCCGGCCGCCAGCTCGAAGCCCTGGAGCTGCTCGACGACCGAGAGCACGCCCAGCCGGCCCTCGCGCTTCGTGCCCGGCGCGACGTGCTGCCAGCGGAGCAGGAACCGCATGAAGTCGCGGGCGGTGACCGGCTCGATCTCCCGCCGCAGCCGCGCCCGTGTGTAGTGGTGGATGCGGGCCAGGAGGCGCCGGGCGCAGAACTCCTCGGGGCCGTCCGGCGCCGTGAAGTGGCCGCGGAACGCGAAGCCGGTGCCCTCCAGCCGGGCGACGGCGATGGCCACGTCAGCCGCCGCCAGGCCGGTGGCGTGGGCCAGGTCCGCGACCGTGGACGGGCCCCGGAACTCCAGGTGGCCGCGCACCATCTCGGCGGCCGCGGAGTCGCGGTCCATCGGCGCCGGCGCGACCGGCGTGCGGTGGTCCGGTGCGATCGCGGCCTCCGGGAACAGGACCTCCACGGCCGGCCGGCGCTCGACCACGCACCAGAGGTCCAGGTCGGGCGCCACGCGCGCCACCACCGCCCGGCGCTCCTCGACCAGCTCGTCGAACCACGACCGCCACTCCTCGACGGGCCGCAGCCCGGTCACCGTCAGCAGCACGTCGTGCAGCTCGTCCGCGTCGCGGGGGTCGGGCTGCACCTCCTCGCGGACGCGCTCGATCGCCGCGGGATCGAGGCGGCCGAGGTCGCGCGCCTCGACCGGCAGCCCCCGCCGCACCTGCACGTTCCGGCTCCGCCGTTCCTCCAGGGGCGCGTCGTCCAGGAACGTGAAAGGCTGCCCGTTGAGGATCTCGTGGGCGAGCACGGACGGCTCGACCGTGTCGCGCACGACCACCTGGACGCGGCCGGCCTCGACGGTCTCCCGGACCAGCGGGTGGTCGGGGATGTCGATCGGGCCCGGCGCCACGTTCTCCTGGCACGCCGCGAGCGTCGGGAACACGGCGGCCAGCAGGTCGTCGGACTCCATGCGCTGGATGGCCGGCGGGTTCTTGCGGCCGCCCCGCATCCGGAGCACGGCCAGCGCCCGGTTCAGGTTCCACCGCCACCGGGCGGCGAACAGCGGCGACGTCAGCAGCGCCTGCCGGAGCACGTCCTCCACCGTCCGCGAGGTGAGGAACTTCGGCACGCGGTCCAGCGGGAAGCTGTGCTGCGGGCCCAGCGAGAGCAGGAACGCGTTGTCGCTGGCGGCGGCCTGGAGCTCGAAGTCGAACGTGACGCAGAATCGCTTGCGCAGCGCCAGCCCCAGGCCGCGGTTGAGCCGGGCTCCGAACGGCGAGTGGCCGACGAGCTGCATGCCGCCGGCCTCGTCGAAGAACCGCTCCAGGACGAGCGTCTCCTTCGTCGGGAGCACGCCGAGGGCGGTCAGGCCGGCCCCGAGGTAGCGAACGATCGTGTCCGAGGCCGCCCGGTCGATACCGCACTCCGCTTCGAGCCAGCGCCGGCCGCCCTCCGCGTCCTCGCGCGCCAGGTGCTCGCCGACCGTCCGGCGCAGGTCGGACACGTCGGTGGACAGCTCCTCTGTGCGGGCCGCGGCCTCGCCCAGCCAGAACGGCACCGACGGCGGCGCGCCCTGGGCGTCCACCACGCGGACCGTGCCCGGCTCGACCCGGCGGATCC
>VBJR01000178.1:2164-10801 GCA_005880175.1 Chloroflexota bacterium | reverse complement strand
GACCTCGTTCGTGACCTACGACCAGCGACTGATCACCGTCGCCGCGGCCGCCGGCCTGCCGACAGCCTCCCCCTGCTGAGGCGGCAGTCTGGCTGCTGTTCGAGCACACTTCGCGAAGCGCGGCGGGGACAACTGCTGAAAACGAAAGGGATGGCCTGGTGGGCGGCCCGGGACTCGAACCCGGATGGGGTTTCCCCACACGCCCCTCAAACGTGCCTCTTGACTTACGGCTGTGTCCGTTCAGGCAAACGGATCCTGGACCTTGACGCCTCGGAACTTCAGAAAGTCCCGGTCGCGGCTCCAGATCGTGGTGACTCCGTGCTGTCGCATCAACACCACGAGGTGGGCGTCCGGCACGAGGTTGCCTCGTACCGGCGGCCCGCTGGTCACCTCTCGATAGGTATCCCAGAACCCTTCCACCTCCCCGCCGGTGCGCACATGTGGACGCGAGACCAGGTCATCCACGTTTGCCATCGCCTCGGCTGCCGACATCGGCTTCTGGAAGATCGCCGGGTGCGTGGAGATCCGCAGGTAGCCAAGCGCGACCGGCCAGAACAGGTAGACGAGGTCGGGCCCGGCCGCCAGCTTCTCGAGGAGTCCGATGGCGCGCTCGTGGAACGAGCTCGACTCGTCCGACGCGTAGACGAGGACGTTGGTGTCGAGCGTGGTGGTCACGCTTCGTCGAGCGCCTGCCGCAGTGCGTCCTTGTCCTCGAGGTCGATCCGCGGCCCCATCGCCCTGGTCGTCCACCGAAGCGGCCGCGGGACCTCGTCGGTGGACTCGGTCTCGGCGAGGGCCCGGGCGAGGAGCTGATTCACCAGCTCGCTGAATGGCTTCCGTTCACGGTGCTGCCGCCTCTTGAGCTGGCCCAGCACGGAAGCGTCGAGGTTCACGGTGGTCCGTGGCATGCATCAGATGCTACGTCGATGCGCATCTGATGTCATGGTCCGATTCCGCTCCACTGGAGCGCACGACGCTGCACGGTGAGCCGTCGGAATGATGCTCGTGAAAGGACGTGAAACGAGCTGACGCGCAGGTGAGAATTGGTGAGGTGGCGGCGGGTGGGTTCGAACCACCGACAACACGATTATGAGTCGTGTTGCTGTTCTGGCCGGCCCGAAACGAGTTGGAACGGCAACACGATCACGTCGTTCCGGTCGTTCAGGCAGACTTCTTATCGTGTAGTTCCGCCGACCCCATAGAGAGCCGCTTGGTCAACGTTCGTCCGAATCGTGTTCGGAGGCGCGGAACGCGCGAGTCGGCATCGAAACTCGTGCCTGTCAACAGAATTGTCGGAAGTCGGCGCCCCTGGCCTCCCTCGCCAGCGGGTGACGTTGCTCTGCACGGTAGTCGGTGGTCAGGACGAGCACGCGCAGGAGATCGGTCAGCAACTTCTCGTAGGCGGCCCGCACCGCCTGTACTGCGAGGCGCGCCGCACCGATGCGCTCCCGCGCCTCATGTGGTCTCTGTGGAGGCCCTGACCCCGACCGCGCGATCGACGTCGGCCCGCCGCGGCACGGCTCCCTGGCGGCAGTGCTCCGTCGCGGCGGCCGACGCGAACCCCAGGGCCTCAGATTCCGAACGGCCTTCCGCGAGCCCGAGCGCGAATGCGCCGTGGAGCACGTCGCCAGCGCCCGTGGTGTCACGCGCCTGCACGAGGGCCGCAGCCATGTGACCGCCGTCGAACGCGATGCCTGCGGCCCCGAGCGTCACTGCGCCCCAGGCGCCGGCGCGGCGGATGGCGGCCAGCGTACGCTCCACGCCGCCGCCACCCGCCGCCAGCTCCTGGTCGCCGATCACATGGGTCGCGAGCGATGCCAGGCGCCAGGCCGTCTCGGTGGCGCGGTGTAGGTCCAGGACTACGGGCAGGCCCCGCCGGCGGGCCCGTTCGGCCAGGCCTGTGGCGCCGGCCGGCCATGTGTGGTCCAGGAGCACCACATCGGCTCGTTCGACGAGATCGGGCGCCACCCAGTCGTCCGCCTCGGGTAGGCCCTCGCCGTGGTGGGCGAAGATGTGACGATCGCCGTCGGGCGTGACCAGGATGGCGCTCGCCGGGGTCTGCGCGCCCGTGAACGCGCGGACGTGCCCGACGTCAACGCCCTCCTGACCGAGCAGCGCGGCGAGGCGCGCGCCCTCCATGTCGTCGCCCACCCGCGCGACCAGCGACGCAGCGCCGCCCAGCCGGACGACGGCGACCGCGCCGACCGCCGCCGGGCCGCCGATGGCGGTGCGGTGCGACGTCGCCCTTGTCCGCGGCCGGGCGGGAGGGAACTGCTCGACCCAGAACCGGTGGTCGAGGCACGCGTAACCCAGCGCGATCACGCTGCCGGTCCGCGCGGCCGTCACCGGGTCTACGCTCGCGTCGGCTGGAACGGATACAGGCCGTCCTGCCGCATCCGGTCGAGGCTCTCGGTCATCTCGGCGAGGCTCTCCACCTCCAGCCCGACGTCCGGCTGGCCGCACTCGGTCGCGAGCGCCTCGCAGATCGGATCCCAGGGGATCGCGCCCTTCCGGACCGCCAGCGGCGTCTCGTCCCTGCCGTTGCTGTCGCTGACGTGCACCATCTTGATCCGGTCCCGCAGCGCGCGGATCCAGTCCACGGCAGGGACCGGAGAGTGGTTGAAGCAGTGGCCGATGTCCAGACACAACCCGAACCTCGCTGAGCCCACGCCGTCCACAACCCGCGCGAGCAGCTCCGGCACCGGGTCCCAGAGGTTCTCGAGGGCGATCGTCAGGGTAGTGCCCTCCACTGCGGCCCTCCAGAACTCTACGTGGCGGTTCACCCAGCCCTCCACGTACACGTCCTCCTTGATCATGGGCAGCAGGTTCGAGTGGAAGATCACGTCGTCGGCGGCGAGCTCCTCGGCAACTCGAAGCGTCCGGTCGTAGGCGCGCTCGGCGACGCGTCGCACCTCGGGATCGGCGCTGTTCAGGTACATGTCGAAGAATGGGCCGTGGATCGACCGCCGCCCGCGGAATCCCTGGAGCGCGTCGCGATAGGTCCGGAGCATTCCCTGCCAGTCGTCGTGGACGACGCCGGGGTCTGTCAGGTCCAGGATCTCCAGGCCGAGGCCCTGGCTCGACGCGAACGGCAGACGCTCGTCGAGGTTCTTCCGCTTCACGCGAATGGTGACTTGCCCACCACCGCCTCCACCGTCAGCCCGTACTTGCGCCACAGCTCGTCGGGCCGGCCAGACTCGCCGAAGGTGTCGGCGACCCCCACCACCTCGATCGGCGCAGGCGCCGTGCGCGCCAGCGCCTCGCAGACGGCACCGCCAAGGCCGCCGATCACGGAGTGGTCCTCGACGGTCACGAACGCTCCGGTGAATCGGGCGGCCTCGACCAGCCGGGCTTCGTCCAGCGGCTTGATCGTGTGCATATCGATCACGCGGGCACCCACGCCCGACTCCTCCAGCCGATCGGCGGCGTCGAGGGCCAGGGGCACTGCCGGACCGGTCGCGACCAGCGTCACGTCGCGGCCCTCACGCAGCACGTTCGCCTTCCCCAGCTCGAACGGCGAACTCTCGTCGGTGACGATCCGCGTCGGGGTTCGGGCCAAACGCAGGTAGACCGGTCCGTCCATCGCCGCGGCCGCCTCGGTCGCCCGGGCCGCCTGGCGCGCGTCGGCCGGCGACACGATCGTCATGCCCGGCAGCGCGCGCATGGCGGCGATGTCCTCAAGCGCCTGGTGAGTCGCGCCGTCCTCACCTGCATGGAGGCCGGCCAGCGCGCCGACGATCTTGACGTTCGCCCGGTTGTAGGCCACCGCCAACCGCACCTGCTCGTTGGCCCGGCTCGTCGCAAAGATGGCGAACGTCGTAGCGAACGGGACGAACCCCGACAACGCCAGCCCGGCCGCCACGCCGATCATGTCCTGCTCGGCGATGCCCATCTGGAAGAAACGCGATGGGTAGCGCTCCGCGAACTGATGGACGCGCAGGGCCTCCGACAGGTCGGCGGTCAGTGCCACGATCCGCTCGTCGCGCTCTGCCAACTCTACGATCGCCTGCCCGAAGCCGTCGCGGATCGTGCGCGAATCGCCGGGCTTCCAGTCACCGGTCGCGCTCATCGTTCGGTCCCCCACAGGTCCGGGGCGAACCCGACCGGGAGCTGCTCGAGTGCGTCGAGCGCCTCAGGCTCGGATGGCGGCTTGCCGTGCCAGCGGGCCTGCCCTTCCATGAAGGCGACGCCCTTGCCCATCGTCGTCGTGGCCACGATCGCCGTGGGACGGCCGGTCGTGGCGTGGAACTGGTCGAGGGCGCGCTGAATCGCATCCAGGTCGTGCCCGTCGATCTCCACGACGCTCCAGCCGAACGCCTCGAACCGCCGTGCGATTGGGGCCACGTCCTTCACGAGCCGCGTGGGCCCGTCGATCTGGAGCCCGTTATCGCTCACGATCGCGCACATGCGGTCGAGCCGGTAGTGCGCGGCGGTCATCGCTGCCTCCCAGACCTGCCCCTCCTGGAGCTCCCCGTCTCCGAGCAAGCAGCAGGCGCGAGCGTCCGAGGTCCGCAGCCGCGCGGCGAGCGCCATGCCGATGGCCACCGATAGGCCCTGGCCCAGCGGTCCCGCTGACGTCTCGACGCCGGGCAGGTCGACCCGCGCGGGGTGGCCCTGCAACCGTCCTCCGATCGACCGGAACGTCAGCAACTCCTCGGCGGGGAAGTAGCCGGATCGGGCCAGGGCCGAGTACAGCGCGGCGCAGCAGTGGCCGTTGCTGAGGACGAAGCGGTCGCGGTCCTCCCACTCCGGGTTCGACGGATCGTGCCGCAGGTAGCCGAAGTACAGCGCCGCGACGATGTCGGCGATGCCCAGCGCACCGCCGGGGTGTCCGCTCCGAGCCACGACGGTCTGGACGATCACGTCGCGCCGGATCTGAGCGGCCGCACGTTCGAGCGAGACGGCGGTTGAGAACACTATGCGGGCACCTCCTGATGCGTCCGGGTTCGCGCCGTGGCCTTCGCAGCTATGCTCGCGAGCAGGGCGAGGACGGCCGCAGGCGCGAACACCGCCGAGTAACTGCCGCCGGCGGCCAGCAAGCCGGACACAACGGGGCCGGACATCCTGCCGAGCGCTTGCGACGAGTAGAAGAAGCCCATGAAGGCCCCGAGGCTCCGCTGACGACCGGTCACGACGGCCGCGGTCGTGAGCGACGCCTGCATCGCGGCCAGGCCGAGCGCCAGAGTCACCGCGGCGCCCAGCGCGGCCGGGAACGGTGTGAAGAGCATCAACGCCGCGTACCCGGTGCAGAGCACCGCCGCCCCCGCCAGCGTCAGCCACTCCGTCGCGACGCGATCGCTCAGCCTCCCGAAGACCAGCTGCAGGCTCGCCGCGGCCGCTCCCAGCACGCTCATGAAGATCCCGATCTCCGCCAGCGAGTAGCCTCGCGCGACGCCGAACAACGGGAAGAACGACATCAGCGCCGCGAGGTTCGTGTAGCAGGCGAGGTTGGCGACTAACAGCGTCGCATCGGCCGGGGCGAGGCCCGCCGGCCCGGTGGGGGTGTGGCCGTCCTCGCCGGCGCGGGCCTGGCCGCCCATCCGGCGCTCGTCGGGGACCAGGAATACGACGCCGGTCCCGACCACGGCGAGCAGGAAGAACAGCAGGTAGGGGGCGCGCAGCCCGAATCGATCGGCGACGAGCCCGCTGGCGAGGACGCCGAGGGACGACCCCAGCCATGTCACGCAGTTGTACGTCCCCGTCACCCTCCCCTCCTGGCCGGGCCGGGTCACGACGCCGAGGTACGCGATCACGATCGGGGAGAAGGCCGACGAGACGACACCGCTCAGCAGCCTGCCGGCGACCAGCCATCCGAACGTGGGAGCGAGCGCGTACGCGAGGGGCACCAGCGGCCCTACGACCAGGCAGCATGTGAGCGTCCAGCGCAGCCCGACGCGATCACTGAGCCACCCGACGATCGGGCCGATGACGAATCGGACCCCGTAGAGGCTGGCGAACAGCAGACCGACCTCAACGCTCGACGCGCCCATCCCGCGTGCGCTGAGCGCGAGGACGGGCGCCACGGCGTCCGAGCCCATCACGACGAGGAACCCGAGGCCCATCACCACGCCGATGGCGCGACGGCGGGAGGCGGCCACTCAGTCTCTCCCGCCGCCAGCCTGCGCCCTGGCCATCTTCGTCTCGAACCGGTGCCAGGCGTTGCGGGCGATGTCCGCCACCCAGCCTCTCACCGTGTCGTCCACGTCGGCCGACAGCCCGCGCATCGCCAGCTGGAGCGGGTGTTGGGTGAAGCCATAGCGGACCTTGAACTGGTACGCGCCGCGGCCCGTGTCGATCGTCTCGAGCCCGTGCCGGATCGCGTACTCGATCAGCTGGTGGTAGTAGCCGTGGTTCTGGTTGTACTCGGACATGGCGTCGTAGTCCAGGCCCATCACCCACCCGAACAGCGTGCCGCCGTGGCGGAGCGACAGCGCGTAGCCGATCGGCCGCCCCGACGCGTCCCTGGCCACCATCATGTCCGAGTCGCACGAGGACCGCCCCGGCGCGTTCGCCTCCAGATAGCGCGCGGTGAAGTGCGGCACCGCGCCGGTGCCGTGGCGCGAGAACGGCCAGTTCGCCAGCTCCGCCACATGGTCCCAGTCCACGCCCTCGAACCCGAGCGTGAACCGGAGGCCCCGGCTCTCGCCACGCCGGCGCTCGCGACGCAGGTTCCGGCGCCTGTTGTACGTGGGCAGCTGGCGCAGGTACTCCTCATAGCTCGGCCAGCGAATCGCCAGACGGTTCGTCGAGCTGATGTACCCCCGGTGGAAGCCGGACCGCTCCAGGCAGCTCAGCAGCGTCCCCTGCTCCTCGGGCACGTTCACGAACCCCACGACCGCCGCGCGCTGGTCCCTCGCAGCATGCGTCAGCGCATCGACCAGGCCGGCGGTGACGGGGACGTCGGCGCCGCGCACCACCACGCCGCCGTAGAAGGCATAGAGCGAGTGCGCGAGCACCACCGGCCCCGCGAACCGCACCGGCCGGGTCACCAGCGACGACTGGTAGTCGTGCAGGCGGGGGCAGTCGGAGACCAGGAAGGCCGGACACACCCCCACCAGGTCCCGGCCGTCGAACGCCGCGATGTGCATCGGCCGGCACGCGCCTGGCGCCGCCGTCTCGTATGCCCGCAGCCACCCGTGCGTGTGGAAGGCCGTGCCCAGCGGCGATCCGCACACGAGCTGGTCCCATTCCGCAGGGGCGATCTCGGTGACGCTCGCCAGAACCCTCGTGGTCAGCGTGCTCACGTCTCCGACCCCCAGGCGTCCGCAGCGGCGGTCTCGATGCGCAGGAGCCGGCACGCCGCCGCCGCTCGCGCCTGCGCCTGCGCGCCCGTGACGCCGGTCGCGATCACGTACCCCTGACGATCCTGAGAGCGGTGCAGCGGCGGAACCATGTCGCCCGGCCGCGCCGACACCTCCACCGCCTCCACGCCTACCAGCCGGCGCGCCTCCTCCAGACCGGTGACCCGCGACACCCTTCCGGGCGCCGCGCAGACGAACCTGATTGCCGCCGCACCACTGGCGGCGTGATCTGCCGGCGGCGTGAAGAGCCCGATCGCCGCGGCGGCCGCCGCGGCAATCAGTTCCACGCCGTACACAAGGCGGACCAGCGTGGTGATCTTGTCCCCGGCCGGCCGGCCGGCCATCTCGATGAGCCGGGGCCCCCGGTCCGTGAGCTTGAACTCGGTGTGTGTCACACCGTAGCGGCAGCCGAGGGCAGCGTGCGCCGCCGCCGTGAGGCGCACGACGTCGTCCCGCTCCGTCGAATCGAACGGCGCCGGCACAAGGTGGCCGATCTCCACGAACCGGGGGAGGGGCCCCAGCGACTTGGCCGTGACCGCCACGACGTGCGGGCGCGCGTCGCAGACGACCGTCTCGACGCTGACCTCGGCGCCCCTGACGAACTCCTCGACGAGGACGTGCCGGCCGGGCCGGGCGGCGCGAGCGGCGGCCTCGTACGCGGCCGGCACGCCCGCCAGTTCCTCGACGAGGCTCACGCCCTCGCTGGCGGACGCGTCGGCCGGCTTCACCACGCACGGGAACCCGAGGCGTCCTGCCGCCTCCGCCGCCTCGTCGCACGACGCGGCGGCGATCGACTCCGGCTGCGGGAGGCCCGCCGCCGCCCAGCGGCGGCGCATCTCGTCCTTGCGTCTGAGGCTGATCCCGGTGTCGTACGTGTTGCCCCGCAGCCGCAGGCCCTGTGCGATCGCCGCGCACGAGGGCACCGCCCACTCGGTAAGCGTCATGACGCCGTCCAGCGGAACGCGCTCGTGCAGCCGCATCGCGGTCAGCAGGCAGTCGGCCGGGTCGGAGAGGTCGGCCCGCACGACCTCGCCGATCGTCTCCACGCCATCCGCCGGCTTGCCGTCCATGACTACCAGCTCGGTGCCGCCGTCGCGGAGGGCCGCGACCCTGGCGACTGCGGAAGCCGGGACCCCGAGGATCAGGAGTCGGGGCATTGACGCTCCCCGACCGGCGTCGTCACGAACACGACGCGGTCGCGGGCCGACTCGGCCCGCCGGACCGCCTCCTCGGCCGAGTCCGCCGTCGCGAGCACGAAGCCGACGCGGTCGAAAAGGCTCCGGAACGGCTTCAGGATCTGGCCGATCCTGGGCTGCTCCTGGTACGTGGACGCGTA
>VBJR01000178.1:0-2151 GCA_005880175.1 Chloroflexota bacterium | reverse complement strand
ATCAGGAAGAACCGGTTCGCCGCTCCCCCTGGCGACTCCCGCCGGCGGACGTCGGGCTCCCGCCCCAGCGCGATGTCCACCATGCCCGCGAACAGGTCGATCCCGAGCGCCGACTCGACCATCCGCTTGATCTTGTCGCCCCCGAGACGGACGCTCATCTCCATCACGCGGCAGCCGTCACGGGTGACCTTCACCTCCGTCTGGCTCACGCCGCAGGTCACTCCGAGGGCCCGGTGGGCGGCGCGTGCCACGGCCCGGACGTCCTGCTGGACGGCCGCCGGCAGGCGGCTGGGGATCGAGTGCCCGACCTGGACGAAGTACGGCGGGCCGGTGGTGAGATCGTCCGTGATCGCGCACGCCGCCAGCTCGCCGCCGGAGTGGAGCGCCTCGACGCTCACGTCGGGGCCCTCCAGGTACTGTTCCAGCAGGCAGAGCGGATCCCGCGACAGCCGCTTGACCTCGTCCGTCGCCGGCAGCAGCTCCTCCGGGTCCCGGACCAGGCGGACGCCCAGACCCGCGTAGAGGTCGTTCGGCTTCACGACCAGCGGATAGCCGACCGCCTCGGCCGCCGCGACCAGGCCCGCGCGGTCCGCCAGGCGGGGCGCCCGCCACTGTGGCCCTGGCACCCCCGCCGCCGTAAACCTGGCCCGCTGCAGCGACTTGCGGTGAGTGGCGATGGCCGCCTCGATCCCGACCCCGGGCAGGCCGAGCGTGGCCGCCGCCACGGCGCACGCGACCACGCTCAGGTCCGTGCCGGGGATGATCCCGTCGACGGCCCGGTCCCGGTCCACCTCGCGGACCGCGGCGACGACCTGTCCCACGTCCGAGTGGTCCAGCTGGCGGTAGTCGGCGACGAGCGGCTGCATGGGCGCGTCGAGGTCCCTGTCGAGGACGGTGAGCACGAGGTCCCGGCGGCAAGCCCATTCGATGAGCTGCAGCGAGCTGGGAGGGCACCCGACGATGACCAGATGTGGCACGCGTCCCTACCTGACCAGGACCTCGCGGCCGACGGCTCTGGCGACCGCGTCCACCTGCTCGACGAGGCGCCCGAACTCCTGGACGTCGATCGTCTGCGCGCGGTCTCCGGTCCAGGAAGCGTCGGGTTCGGGGTGGACCTCGATCATGAGGCCGTCCGCGCCCGCAGCGACTGCTGCCCGGGCCAACGCGGTCACCAGCTCGCGACGACCGGAGCCGTGGGACGGGTCAGCGACGACGGGCAGGTGGGTCCGCCGCTTCAGGAAAGCGATCGCGTTGAGGTCCAGGATGAACTTGCTAGCCTGCGATTCGAACGTCCTGATGCCCCGCTCGCACAGGATGACGTTGGGGTTGCCGTGCGTCACTACGTACTCGCCCGCGCGGAGGAACTCCTCGACCGTCGCGAAGTAGCCGCGTTTCAGGATGACCGGCCGCGACGACCGACCGACCCGCTTGAGCAGGTCGAAGTTCTGCATGTTGCGCGAGCCAACCTGCAGCGCGTCCACGTACCGCTCGATGTCGCCGGCGACCTCGGGCGACATGACCTCGGTTACGGTGAACAGGCCCGCCTCGCGCCCGACCTCGGCGAGCACCTCCAGGCCCGACCGGCCGAGCCCCTGGAAGTTGTACACGAGGGTCTGCGGCTTGAACGCGCCGCCCCGCAGCCCGGTCGCCCCCGCGCCGGCCACCGCCGCTGCGATGCTCGCCATAGTGTCCCGCGTCTCGACGGCGCAGGGACCGGCGACGACCGGGATGCGCCTGCCCCCGAACACCGCCTGGCCGATGGCCACCTGCGTCGGCGTGCTCGTGAAGTCGGCCGAGGTCAGGAAGCTGGTCGTGGGCTCCACGATCCTGCCGCCGGTCGTCCCGTTGGTCCCGGGCTCAAGCGCCGCCCTGACCTGGGCCTGATTGATCGGGTTCACGCGGTGGGCCGCGAGGACCCACGATCCGCCCACCAGCACCTCGACGCCGGTGGCGCCGGCGCTGTCCAGTCCCCGCAGCAGCCCCTCCAGCACATCGGCCGGAGGGCGGCTCTCAGCGATCAGCAACACGTCCAGGACCCCTCCATCACACTTCGGTCACGGCGCTCACCGGTCGAGCCCACGGCGGCAGCGCGCCGATCGCCGCCGCCAGCGCCGCGCCGGGGATGACCGGCGAGCCCGCCTGGAGCAGCCC
>VBJR01000150.1 GCA_005880175.1 Chloroflexota bacterium | reverse complement strand
CCTCCGCCACCTGCTCCCCAACGTGCTCCCCGTGATGATCGTGGCGGCCAGCCTGGGCGTGGGCGCCATCATCCTGGCCGAGGCGGCGCTCGACTTCCTGGGCTTCGGCATCCACCCGCCGACCCCGAGCTGGGGCAACATGCTGTCGAATGCCCAGACGTACTTCGCGCACTCGATCTGGCTCGTCATCTTCCCGGGCGTGATGATCTTCGTCACGGTCCTGGCGGCGAACCTGTTCGGCAACGCGGTCAGGGACGCGTTCGACCCGAGGCTGCGTTGAGCGAGCAAGGGGGGGCAGGCCCCCCCTTCCGGAACCCCCCCGCTGTCCTGGACGTTCGGGGCGCCTGCGGCGCATCCCTGCGGGTCTGGGCGCGTCCCCGGCACGCACGGGGCAGACGGACTCACTCGCTCGGGCGAAGCCCATTGCTGCGCCCGCCGTCTCCATCGTCCTTCCGGCTGACGGGAGGGAGGACGACGCTGCGTTGACGGCAGTCCGGCTGGTGTCCCCCGCGCCGACCCTCCCCCCGCCCGGGGGAGGGTCGGCGGCGCTACATCCGGATCAGCTCGGTCGTGACGTCGGCGACCTGGGCCTCGAGCGCGGACCGCTCCACGAAGGCCAGGACGTGGGCGAGCACCTCGTCGCAGTGCGCGGCCTCCGCGCTGACGCAGGCGATGCCGAGATGGGCCAGCTGCCAGCGGTCACGGTCGCCCACCTCGGCGGCCGCCACCTGGAACTGCTGGCGGACCCGGCGGAGGAGGCCGCTGACGACCTGCCTCTTGGCCTTGAGGGAACCACTATTAGGGAGGTGAAGGGTTAGTCTGAGTATGCCGATGACCATGATGGTGCGGTCCTGCCGGGTTTTGACGTGCCGCCGGGACAGGCACCATAATGCCCAGGTTTCCCGTCCGCCCGCCGGGGCGGACGCGTTGGCTGAACCTGGGGGAGGGACTGGAGGTACCAATGGGGAGCAGCGCGCCCGACGGTTTCGACAACTTTGAGCGGTTTCTGAAGGAGTGGTCGCGACGAGACTTCCTTCGACGGATGGGCGGTGTCGTCGCCTTCGGCGCCTTCACGGCGGGCGGGGTGGAGTTCCTGGAGGCGTGCGGCAACGGCGGCAGCTCCTCGACCCAGAACGCGCCGCAGGGCAAGAAGGGCGGCCACCTCGTCGAGGCGAACATCTCGGACATCTCCTCGCTCAACTCCGTGCTGTCGTCCGACACGGCCAGCTCGCAGGTCATCTCGATGCTGTTCGAGGGCCTGCTGGTCAGCAAGCCGAACGGCGACCTGGTGCCGGGGCTGGCGTCGGCGATGCCGCAGGTCTCGTCCGACGGCCTGACCTACACGTTCAAGCTGCGGCCGAACCTGAAGTGGTCTGACGGCCAGCCGCTGACGAGCGACGACGTCCTCTTCACGTTCAACCTGATGTTCTCGCCCGACTACAAGGACGTGAACTCGCCGCGGCGCTCCGACCTGGAGCTGAACCTGCAGAGCATCACGGCACCCGACGCGCAGACGATCGTCTTCAAGACGAAGACCGTCTGGGCGCCCTTCCTGGCCCTGCACGCGCAGCGCGAGATCATGCCCAAGCACGTGCTGGGCAGCCTGGCCGCGAAGGCGATCAACACGGCCGACTTCAACAGCGCGCCGAGCGCGAGCAGCGGCGCGTTCAAGTTCGTCCGCTGGGACAAGGGCCAGCAGGTGGTCCTCGCCCGCAACGAGAACTACTGGCGGGGCCAGACCTACCTCGACCAGTACGTCATCAAGGTGGTCCCCGACCAGGTCACGCTGACGAACCAGCTGAAGACCGGCGAGGTGGACTTCGGCTTCGTGGACCCGTCGCTGTGGGACAGCCTGGCGACCGTGGACACCATCGACCGGCTGTCGCCGTTCGGCGTCCCGACGTTCACGTTCTACGCCTACAACCTGGACCCGGCCAAGCCGGCCGGCAAGCTGTTCGCCGACAAGGCCGTGCGCCAGGCGCTCCTGCTGGCCCTCGACCGGCAGGCGATGGCGGACCGCGTCTACTTCAAGCAGGCGACCGTCGCCGACTCGGTCGAGCCGCCGATCTCCTGGTCGCACACCAGCGCCAAGCCGTCGTACGGCTTCGACAAGAGCAAGGCGGAGTCGATGCTCGACGCCGCCGGCTGGGCGAAGGGCCCCGACGGCATCCGCGCCAAGGGCGGCGTCCAGATGAAGTTCAACATGATCACCAACCAGGGCAACAACCAGCGCCAGAGCCTGCTCCAGATCATGCAGCAGTCCTGGGCGGACATCGGCGTGTCCGCGACGCCCCAGCTGATCCAGTTCCCGCAGCTCGTCACGCAGATCACGAACCAGCGGACGTTCGACGTCTTCCTGGTCGGCTTCAACTTCACGCAGGACCCGGACGAGTCGCAGCTCTTCGCCAGCACGTCCGCCAACCCCGGCGGCTTCAACGGCTTCCTGTTCAAGAACCCGCAGGTGGACCAGGTGCTCACCCAGGCCGCCAGCACGCTGGACCAGGGCAAGCGCAAGCAGCTGTACGCCCAGTTCCAGGACCTGATGAACGACCAGGTGCCGGCGCCGATCCTGGTCTTCAACAAGGGCCTGTGGGCCGTCAGCAAGCGCGTCCAGGGAATCAACAACACCGTGTTCGGCTCGTACAACCAGTACGGGTCCCGGTCCCAGTTCTTCAAGGATGTGTGGGTGACCGACCAGAAGTGATCACCAGGCAAGGAACCCTCCCCCGCTCGCGGGGGAGGGTGGATCCCCCCCGATGCTCGCCAAGTACCTGCTGAGGCGCTTCGCCGCCGCCATCCCGGTCATTCTCGGCGTCACGATCCTGACGTTTCTCGTGATGCACGCGACGGCCGGCAACTACGTTCCCGGCCTCGCCTACAACCCCGACCTGAAGCCCGCCGACATCGCCCGCATCAAGGCCAACCTCGGTCTGGACCGGCCCATCTGGCTCCAGTACGTGACGTGGCTGGGCGGGATGCTGCACGGCGACTTCGGCCGTTCGCTGATCGACGGCAGCCCCGTCATGAGCCACATCCTCGAGCGCCTGCCCAACACGCTGGAGCTGACGATCACCGCGATCCTGCTCGGGGTCCTGATCTCGATCCCGCTCGGCGTGACCGGCGAGCTGCGCCGGGGCGGCAAGGTCGACAACTTCTTCACGGTCGTGTCGACCACCGGGTTCGCCATCCCGCAGTTCTGGCTCGGCCTCATCCTGATCCTGTTCTTCTCCGTCCAGCTCCACGCCTGGGGCCTGCCCTGGCTGCCGTCGAGCGGCGCGTACGCCGCGTTCGGCGGCGGCGACCCGCTCGACCGGCTCCTGCACCTCATCATGCCGGCGGTCGTCCTGTCGTTCTTCTACCTGTCGGTGTGGTCGCGGTTCGTCCGCTCGAGCATGGTCGAGGTGCTGTCCCAGGACTACGTGCGGACCGCCCGGGCCAAGGGCATGGCCGAGCGCCGCGTCGTGTACCTCCACGCGCTCCGCAACGCCGTGGTCCCGCTGGTCACGCTGGTCGGCCTCGAGCTGCCGGCGCTGGTGAGCGGCGGCCTCGTCGTCGAGGTGGTCTTCGGCTGGCCCGGCATCGGCCGGCTGCTGTACGAGCGTGCCCTCCAGCTCGACTACACGACGGTCATGGGCATCACGACGTTCGCCGCGCTCCTGGTCGTCCTCGGCAACCTGGTGGCCGACGTTCTCTACGCCCTGCTCGATCCGCGGATCAGGTACTCATGATCGACGAGACGCTCGCCAAGATCGAGCTGGCGCCGGAGCGCGTCGCCGAGCGGTCGGAGCGGCCGGGGCGGAGCTTCTGGCGCGAGTCGCTGGAGCGCCTGAGCGAGAACAAGATGGGCATGGCGGCCGGCGGCCTCATCGCCCTGCTCGCGCTGATCGCCATCGGCGCGCCGCTGCTGTCGGCCCTGGTCACGCACTACGACCCGGCCCGGCAGGACCTCCAGAACAACTTCGCCTTCCCCGGCCGCGTCCACTGGCTGGGGACCGACGAGCTGGGTCGGGACACCCTGACCCGGCTCATCTGGGGAGCGCGCATCTCCCTCGGCATCGGCTTCCTGACCGTCGCCATCCAGCTGACGTTCGGGGCGGCCATCGGGCTCATCGCCGGCTACTACGGACGGCTCGTCGACGACGTGCTGATGCGCGTGGTGGACGTCGTGCTGGCGTTCCCGCCGATCTTCCTGTTCATCGGCCTGTCCATCCTGTTCCGCCCCAGCACCGTGACGCTGTCGCTGATCATCGCGTTCGTGGGCTGGGGCTCGGTCGCGCGGCTGGTGCGCGGCGAGGTGCTGTCGATCAAGAACCGCGACTTCATGCTGGCCACGCGCTCGATCGGAGCGCGCGACGTGCGCCTGATCGTCGGGCACCTGCTGCCCAACTCCATTCCGGTGATGATCGTGGCCGCGAGCCTCGCGCTGGGCCAGATCATCCTGATCGAGGCCGCGCTCGACTTCCTCGGCCTCGGCATCCAGCCGCCGACCGCGAGCTGGGGCAACATGCTCACGAACGCGCAGACGTACTTCGTGCACTCCGTGTGGCTCGTGGTCTTTCCTGGCGTTACGATCTTCGTCACCGTGCTCGCCGCGAACCTGTTCGGCAACGCCGTCCGAGACGCGTTCGATCCGAGGCTCCGGTAAGCGATGACGAAGAGGGGGTTCAGGATGCCTGAGCATCTGCTCGAGGTACGGGGACGAGGCAAGAGGGGGCAGGCCCCCTCTTCCGGAACACCCCCTCTGTCCTGGACGTTGGGGGCGCCTGCGGCGCATCCCTCCGGGTCCTGGCGCAGCGCGGGTGCGCGTCGGGAAGATGGACTCATTCGCTCGGGCGGAGCCCATTGCTACGCCGCAGGTGGGTCCTTCGCTTGGTGACGAAGAGGGGGGGCCAGGATGCCTGAGCATCTGCTCGAGGTACGGGGACTGAAGACGCAGTTCCCGATGAAGGACGGCCTGATCAAGGCCGTGGACGGGGTCGACTTCCACGTCGACCCCGGGGAGACGCTCGGCATCGTCGGCGAATCGGGCTCGGGCAAGTCGATGACGGTGCTCAGCCTGATGCGCCTGCTGCCGCGGCCGGGGCGCATCGTCGAGGGCGAGGTCCTGTACAAGGGCCGCGACCTGACGCGGGCGTCCGAGGTCGAGATGCAGGAGGTCCGCGGCGCCGAGATCGCGATGATCTTCCAGGACCCGATGACGTCGCTCAACCCGGTCTACCGGACTGGCTGGCAGGTCGGCGAGCCGCTGCGCCTGCACAAGTCGATGGACCTGGGCCGGTCGCTGAAGGAGGCGATCGCGATGTTCATCAAGGTGGGCATCCCCGAGCCCGAGAACCGCATCCAGAGCTACCCGCACGAGTTCTCGGGCGGCATGCGGCAGCGGGCGATGATCGCGATGGGCCTGACGACGGCGCCGACGGTGCTGATCGCCGACGAGCCGACGACCGCGCTCGACGTGACGATCCAGGCGCAGATCCTGGAGCTGCTGAAGCAGGTGAACCGGGAGTTCGGAACCGCCACCATCCTGATCACGCACAACCTCGGCGTCGTGGCCGGGATGTGCGAGCGGGTGATGGTCATGTACGCGGGCCGCGTGGTGGAGGAGGGGCCGACGGAGGACGTCTTCGCGAACCCGAAGCACCCGTACACGTGGTCGCTCCTGCAGTCGATCCCCCGGCTGGACGCCGAGGAGCACGAGGTGCTGCGCGCGATCGAGGGCCTGCCGCCCGACATGAGCAGCCTGCCCACCGGCTGCGCGTTCCACCCCCGCTGCCCCTTCCGCGTGGAGCGCTGCGTGGAGCAGTCCCCGGTGCTGGAGCAGGTGGGCCGGTCGCAGCGCGCCGCCTGCTGGGTGACCCAGGGCGGCGGCGAGCTCAGCGCCATCGCCGGCCCCAAGGAGGGAGGTGAGACCGGTGCCTGAGACGGCCACGAAACCCCAGCTCACCCGGGCCTGGACGGCGTCCGATCCGCTGGTGGAGATCCGCGGGCTGAAGACCTGGTTCCCGATCACGGCCGGCGTGCTCCAGCGCACGGTGGCGCACGTCCGCGCCGTGGACGGCGTGGACCTCAGCATCCGCCAGGGCGAGACGCTCGGCCTGGTGGGCGAGTCGGGCTGCGGCAAGTCCACGCTCGGCCGGTCCATCCTCCGCCTGGTCGAGCCGACGGCCGGCGAGGTCCTGTTCAAGGGCCAGCAGCTGACCCACCTCTCCGGTCCCGAGATGCGCCGCATGCGCCGGGAGATCGCGATGATCTTCCAGGACCCGTTCGCGTCGCTCGACCCCCGCCAGACGGTGGGCGAGATCGTCGGCGAGCCGCTGGACATCCACGGCCTGGCCCAGAACCGGCGCCAGCGCCAGGAGCGGATCCACGAGCTGCTGCACGTGGTCGGGCTGAACCCCAACTTCGCCAACCGCTATCCGCACGAGTTCTCGGGCGGCCAGCGGCAGCGCATCGGCATCGCCCGGGCGCTGGCGGTGGACCCGTCGTTCATCGTCTGCGACGAGCCGATCAGCGCCCTGGACGTCTCGATCCAGGCCCAGATCATCAACCTGCTGGAGCGCCTGCAGGACCAGTTCAACCTGACGTACCTGTTCATCGCGCACGACCTGTCCGTGGTGAAGCACATCTCGGACCGGATCGCGGTGATGTACCTGGGCAAGGTGGTCGAGATCTCGGGCGCCAACGAGCTGTACCGGCGGCCGAAGCACCCGTACACCTCGTCGCTGCTGTCGGCGATCCCGATCCCGGACCCGAGGATCGAGCGCGAGCGCCGGCGGATCATCCTCAGCGGCGACGTCCCCTCGCCGGTCAACCCTCCGTCTGGCTGCCGCTTCCGGACGCGCTGCTTCAAGGCGCAGCCGCGCTGCGCGGAGACGGAGCCGCCGCTGGACACGGTGAAGCTCGACGGCCACGAGGCCGCCTGCTACTTCCCGGTCGAATGAGGAACGCAATTACCTGAGAGGTTGAAGCACGAAGCCACGAAGGACACGAAGACGCACCAGGGGTGTATCGGCCTTGCGGCCCTGGTTCCCGCTCCGGACGATCTGAGACACTTCTCGCGTGGCGCGCCGCAGCGGGGCACTGCGCTCCGCGGCCGACTCTTCGTGCGTCTTCGTGATCTCCGTGCCTTCGTGCTTCAGCTCACTTGGGCAATCAATCGGTCGAGCAATCTCGCAAAGGAGCACTGCCCCGCATGAGTCTGGAACGCGCCCTGGACCTGGCCCGCGCCGGCCGCGCCGCCGCTGAAGCCGACTTCTTCGAGGAGCTGCGCATCCCGAGCGTCAGCACGCTGCCCGAGCACCGCGGCGACGTGCGCCGCAACTGCGAGTGGCTCGCCGAGCGCTTCCGGTCGCTCGGCCTCGAGACGTCGATCACGGACGTGGTGGACGGCGGCCACCCGGTGCTGCGGGCGGACTGGCGGGGCGCGGACGGCGGGCCCACCCTGACCGTGTACGGCCACTACGACGTCCAGCCGCCGGACCCGGTGGACGAGTGGGAGTCGCCCCCGTTCGAGCCGACCGTGCGCGACGGCCTCGTCTATGCCAGGGGCTCCGCGGACAACAAGGGCAACCACATGGCCGCGCTCAAGGCGGCCGAGCACGCGCTGGCCGCGGGCGGACCGCCGGTCAACCTCCGCTTCCTGCTCGAGGGCGAGGAGGAGATCACCGGGCCCTCGCTGCCCACGTACGTGCACGAGCGGGCGGCGGAGCTGGCCACTGACTACATCCTGGTGTGGGACGGCGGCTTCTCGCCCGACGGCCGGCCCGAGCTCGTGACCGGCCTGCGCGGCATCCTCTACGTGGAGCTGGAGGCGGCCGGCCCGGCCATCGACCTCCACTCCGGCGGGTTCGGCGGGAACGCGCCCAACCCGCTCAACACGCTGGCGCGCATCATCGGCGACCTGAAGGACCGCGACGGCCGCATCACGATCCCGGGGTTCTACGACGGCGTCCGGCCGCCGGAGGCGGACGAGATGACCGACTGGGACCGCAGCGACGCGTTCGGCGAGACGCTGCGCGGCCTGATGGGCGCGAGCGCGCTGGAGGGCGAGTCCGAGTACAGCGCCGCGGAGCGGGCGTGGGCGCGGCCGACGCTCGACGTCAACGGCTTCGTGGGCGGCTTCACCGGCGACGGCAAGAAGACCGTGATCCCGGCCCGGGGCAGCGCCAAGGTCTCGATGCGGCTGGTGCCGGGCCAGGACCCCATGCGCATCCTGGACTCGCTCCGCGAGTACGTGGACGAGCTGACGACGCCGGGCGTCCGGGTCGAGGTGAAGCTGCTGGGGGCGGCGCCGCCGGTGCTGGCGGGCGCGTCCCACCCGGGCGCGGTCGCCCTGGCCTCGGCGTTCGAGACGTCCTTCGGCCTGCCCGCGGCGCGGCTCCGGACGGGCGGCTCGATCCCGGTGGCGGCGGACTTCCAGGAGGCGCTGGGCGCGCCCCTGATGATCAGCGGGCTGTCGCAGCCGGGGTCGGGGGCGCACTCGCCGAACGAGAAGTTCAGCCTGGACAACTACCACCTGGGCACCGAGGCGCTGCTGCGCCTGATGTGGTCGCTGGGCTCGGCCTGAGGGCGCCGGCCCGGCTCGCGTCTTAACAGGCCCCGATCGTTGCCTTCCCGGCCCCGCCCGGGTAGTTTGGTCTGGCCATGACACCCGCGCATCACGCATATGCCCTCTCGCTTCCGTCGCGTCCCCTCATTCCTCCGTATGCTGTGGGTGTGAAGCGGACGACCGTCATGCTGCCCGACGAGCTCGACACACGGCTGCGCTACCTGGCCGGGCGTCGCGGCGTCTCGGTGGCCGAGCTCATCCGCGAGGCGGTGGAGGCGCGCTACGGCCAGCCGTCGGGGCCGCGGACGCTCGGCTTCGTGGGCGTGGGTCGGGCCGCGCCCGGGACCCCGGCCGACCTGGGACGGCGTCACGAGGAGTACGTCGGCGAGGCGCTGCAGCGGGGCCTGGAGCGGGACCGGGATGCTGATCGTTGACGCCGGGCCGCTGGTGGCCGCGGCGTGGACCGGTGACCGGGACCACCGGCGCTGCGTCGACCTGCTCAGCGGCGCCCCGTGGCCGCTCCTGGTGCCGGCGCTGGTCGCCGCCGAGGCCGCGTCCCTGATCGGGGACCGGCTCGGCCCGGCGGCCGAGCTGGCGTTCGGGCAGTCGTTCGCGAACGGCGAGCTGGTCCTGGAGCCGCTCGAGCCGACGGACCTGGACCGGGTCGTCGAGCTGATGGCGCGGTACGTGGACCTGCCGCTGGGGATGGCCGACGCGTCCGTGGTCGCGGCGGCTGAGCGGCTGGGCGCGACCAGGGTCGCGACGCTCGACCGGCGCCACTTCTCGGCGGTCCGGCCCCGCCACGTGGAGTCGCTGGCGCTGGTCCCCGCGTAGCGGGTCCGGCCGAAGCCGATGCGGGGCTCGAACGGCGAGCCCGGCGCCACCAATTGCCGTTCTCTCGTGGTCAGTACGCTATGCGGATGCTCGACCAGGTGCTCGAACGCGCGCGCGGGCGGCGCGCCGAGGCGGAGTCCGCCCTCTGCGAACTGCTCGCGATCCCCAGCGTCTCCGCCCTCCCCGAACACCGCGACGACTGCCGGCGAGCGGCCGGCTGGCTCGTGGACCGGCTCCGCGGCATGGGCATGGAGGCGCGCCTGGTGGACGTCCACGAGCAGGGGCACCCGGTGGTCGTCGCCGAGTGGCTGGGCCGGCCGGGCGCCCCCACGCTGACCATCTACGGCCACTACGACGTCCAGCCGGCGGACCCGGTGGACCTGTGGCGGACGCCCCCGTTCGAGCCGATGGTGCGCGACGGCTTCGTCTACGCCCGGGGCGCGGACGACAACAAGGCGCAGCACCTGGCCAGCGTGATCGCCGCCGAGCACTGGTTCGCGCACGGCGGCCCGCCGGTCAACCTCCGCTTCCTGATCGAGGGCGAGGAGGAGGACGGCGGCCGCAGCCTGCCCGACTTCGTGCGCGCCAACGCGGCCGATCTCGCCGCCGACTACGTCCTGATCGGCGACGGGGGCTTCGCCGCGCCGGGCCAGCCGGCCCTCGTGACCGGCCTCCGGGGGCTGCTCTACACCGAGATCGAGGTGGTCGGGCCCAGCGTGGACCTCCACTCCGGCATCTTCGGCGGGGTGGCGCCCAACCCGTTCAACAGCCTGGCGCACATCCTGGCCGGCCTGAAGGACCGCGACGGCCTCGTCCGGATCCCGCGGTTCCACGACGACGTCGTGCCGCCGAGCGCCGAGGAGCTGCGCGACTGGGAGCGCGTGCCCATCACGGCCGAGGACCAGCTCCGGAGCATGGGCGTCGCCGAGCTGGCGGGCGAGTCGTCGTACACGGTGCTGGAGCGCAAGTGGACGCGGCCCACGCTCGACGTCCACGGCGTGATCGGCGGGTTCACCGGGGCCGGCTCCAAGACCGTCATACCTGCCCGGGCGACGGCCAAGGTCTCGATGCGCCTGGTCCCGCGCCAGGACCCGGACCGGGTGCTGGAGGGCCTGCGCGAGGCGGTGGCCGCGCTGGCGACGGCCGGCACGAGCGCCACCGTCCGCCAGCTCAACTCGTCGCCCGCCGTCCTGATGGACACCGACCACCCCGGAGCCGGCGCCCTGCGCCGGGCGTTCGCCGCCGGCTACGGCGCCGAGCCCGTGCTGATGCGCGAGGGCGGCTCCGTGCCGGTCACGGTCGACTTCCAGGCGGCGCTCGACGCGAAGCTGCTCGTCACCGGCTTCGGGCTGCCGGACGACGCGCTGCACTCGCCCAACGAGCGCATGAGCCTCGACCAGTACCACCGGGCCGTCGAGACGGTCGTTCACCTGCTGCATGAGCTCGCCGTCACAGAGCGCTGAGCTCGAGCAGCTCGCGCGCGACGTCGTCGCCGCGGCGTGGCTGGAGGGCGACTTCGTCCTCCGCTCGGGCCGGCGCAGCCGGTACTACCTGGACAAGTACCTCTTTGAGACCCAGCCCGGCATCCTGCGCCGGGTCGGCCGCCACCTCGGCGAGCTGGTCCCGGCGGGCACCCACCGCCTGGCGGCGCCCGAGCTGGGTGCCGTGCTCCTGGGCGCGGCCGTGTCGCTGGAGCTCGACCTGCCGCTCGTGCTGGTCCGCAAGCAGACGAAGGAGTACGGCACCGGGCGGGCCCTGGAGGGCGTGCTGGAGGCGGGCGACCGGGTGACCGTCATCGAGGACGTGCTCACGACCGGCGGCGAGGCGATCCGGGCGATCGAGCAGGTCCAGGCGGCGGGCGGGACCGTCGTGGGGCTGGTCGCCGTGCTCGACCGGGAGGAGGGCGCCGCGGAGCGGCTGCACCAGCTGGGCGTGCCGTTCACGCCGCTGTTCAGGAAGTCCGATCTCCCCGTTTGACCTCGTCGTGCGCGGCGGGGCCGTCTGCACGCCGGACGGCCTCCGCGACGCGGACGTCTGCGTGTCGGCGGGCGCGGTGGCGGCGGTCGAGGCCGGCGCCGGCCCCGGCGCGGTCGAGGTGGACGCGTGCGGGCTGCTGGTGCTGCCGGGCGGCGTCGACGCGCACGTGCACAGCCGCGACCCCGGCTTCCCGGAGAAAGAGGACTTCGCGTCCCTGACGGCCGCCGCGGCGGCGGGCGGCATCACGACCGTCGTGGACATGCCGAACACCGTCCCGGCCGTGGAGAACGCCGCCGTGCTCGCCGAGAAGGCGGGGCGGGCGTCCTCGCGGGCGGTCGTGGACTTCGCGCTGTGGGGCCTGCTGGCCGGCGGCACCACGCCGGCGGACGTGGAGGGCCTGCTGGACGCCGGCGCGGTGGGGCTGAAGGCGTACCTCGGCTACGCGATCCGCCGGTCCAACCGCCAGGTGGTCTACCTGCCGGGCGCGGACGACCCCGACCTGGAGCCGCCGCCCGACTACGGCACGGTCGCCCGCGTGGCCCCGGACCTCGCCCGCCGGGGCGCACCGCTGTCGGCGCACTGCGAGGACCCCGGCGTCCTGCGCGCGTTCGAGCGCCCGCTCCACCGCTACGCGGACCTGCTCGCCGCGCGGCCGGCGCTGGCCGAGGCGGTGGCCATCGCCGCGCTGGGCGTGATCTCGCAGCGGACGGGCCTGGAGGTGCAGGTCGTCCACCTGTCCAGCGCGCTCGGCCTGGCGGCCGCCCGGGACGCCAGCCGGGCCGGGGCCCGGATCGTCCTGGAGACGTGCCCGCAGTACCTCTGGCTGACCGACGAGGACGCCGAGCGGCTGGGACCGACGGCCAAGATGTACCCGGCGATCCGGACAGCGGCCGACCGGGCCGCGCTGCGCGAGGCGCTGGGCGCCGGCCGCATCCACCGGGTGGCGACCGATCACGCCCCGCACGCGGACGCCGAGAAGCTGAGCCGGTCACTGGACGAGGCGCTGCCGGGCAGCCCGGGGGTCGAGACGCTGTACCCCAGCTGCCTGGAGCTGGCCCGGCGCCTGGGTGACGTGAGCGCCGCCGCCCGCTGGGCGGCGGAGGGTCCGGCGCGGACGCTGGGTCTCCACCCGCGCAAGGGCGTGATCCAGCCGGGGGCGGACGCGGACCTGGTGCTGGTGGACCCGTCCGCCGAGACGGTGGTCAGCGTCGGCGCGATGCACTCGCGCCAGCGCCACGGCGCGCTGGAGGGCCAGCGGTTCGGCGTCGCGATCCGCGCCGTCTACGCGCGCGGCGAGCTGGTCGCGCGCGACGGCGAGCCGGTGGCGCGGCCCGGCCGCGGCCGGCTGGTGCGCCCGGCCCGATAGCGGGTCAGCGCCGGACCGGCTGGAACACCGGGTTCGAGCGCAGCTCGTTCGCCAGCGTGGTCACGGGGCCGTGGCCCGGGTAGATGGCCGTGTTCGGCGGCAGGCGGGCGATCCTCGTGTGGATCGACACGATCTGCAGGCGCACGTCCGTCTGGGGCCGCTCCCGGCCCACGCCGCCGGCGAGCAGGGTGTCGCCCGTGAACAGGTGGTTGCCGATCAGGAAGCAGAGGCTGCCCGGCGAATGGCCGGGCGTGTGGACGACCCGGAGCCGGAACTCGCCGAACGGGAGCTCCTCCTCGTCGGCCACGTAGCGGTCGGCCGAGCGCAGGAACGCCTTGGCGTCCGCGACGTGCATGGCGCTCGTGGCGCCGGTCGCGTCCTTGACGGCGTCCTTGCCGGCCAGGTGCCCGGGGTGGCCGTGCGTCGCCAGCACCCACCGGACCTGCAGCCCGGTCAGCTGGTCGAGCAGCTTCTCCGCCGGCAGCACCGGGTCGATGACCACGGCCTCGTTGGTGGCCTTGCACGACACGACGTAGGCGTTGACCTCGTGCTCACCCTTGACCTTGACGATCCCCAGCTTTGCCACGGGAGCATTATTGAACGATGCGGGCCGCCGCCGTCGCGTTCGCCGTCGTCCTCACGCTGATCTGCGCGTGGTGGACGCTCGGCTACGTGTGGCGCCGGGCCCGCGCCCGCCGGCGCTGACGGCCTACCAGCCGTTCCAGTGGGTGATCGAGTCCAGCGGGATGCGCGCCGCCGGCGCGAAGTCCTCGCCCTTGAAGTACGCGATCGGCGTCAGGCCGGCCTGGGTGTACTCGTCGTACGGGATGCCGAGGATCTCGGCCACCTCCCGCTCGAACGCGAGGTGCAGCGTCGTGTACGCGGTGCCCAGGCCGCGGGCCCGGGCGGCCAGCAGGAAGCTCCAGAACGCGGGCACGATCGAGCCCCACAGCCCGGCCTGGAGCACCGTCGGCGCTCCGTCCGGGACCCGGCCCCGGATGCACGGGATCAGCAGCCACGGCGCCTCGTGCATGCGGTCGCGCAGGTACTGCGCCGAGCTGATCACCCGCCGCTGGTGGTCGCGGCGGACGTCGCCCTCGGCGTAGTTTGGCCGGGGCCCGGAGCTGTAGGCGTCCCAGGACCGCCCGTAGTGGTCCGCGATCGCGCGCTTCTTCTCCGCGTCGTCCACGAAAACGAACTGCCACTCCTGCCGGTTCGACCCGGTCGGCGCCTGGACGGCGATCTGCAGGCACTCCAGCAGCACCTCGCGCGGTACTGGCCGGTCGAAGTCCAGCCGCTTGCGCACCGCGCGCGTCGTGGTCAGCACCTGCTCGGCGGTCAGGGTCAGCGGGTCCACGGTCATTGGCGTTCCTTCTGCAGACGGTCGCGGAGCGCGTCGTACCGCTCGAACTTCTCCAGCGGAAGCGGCCGCTTCGCGCGCTCGGGGTACTTGGCGGCGTGGATCGCCTCCAGCAGCAGCTCGATCTCCTCGGGCGTCAGGCTGACCCGGCGCTGGTTGCCGTGCTCGACCACCTCGGTGATGGCGTCGGTGACCTCGACGGTCGGCTCGTCCTCGACCACCCGGGGCCGGGCGGTCGCGGTCGCCCGGAACAGCTCCTCCGAGCCGGCGAGTGAGACGCGTTTGAACTTGCTCATGCCGGAGACCTCACGCGTGATTGCTGTTCAGCACCGCCTCCGCGAGGCGACGGTACGCCTGCGCTCCCGCCGAGCCGCTGGCGTACTGCAGGATGGACACCGCCGCGAGGGGTGACTCCGCGAACCGGATCGAGTCGTTGACCGCGAAGTCGTAGACGAGCTCGCCGAAGTGCTGCCGCACCAGCTCCAGGACCTCCTGCGAGTGCAGGGTGCGGGACTTGAAGATGGTCGGCAGGATGCCGGCCACGTGCAGCTTCGGGTTGAGCTTGACCCGGACCCGCTCCACGCTGCGCTGGAGCTGCTGCATGCCCTTGAGGCCGAAGTACTCGCACTGCAGCGGGATGATCACCTGGTCCGACGCCACGAAGGCGTTGATGGTGATCAGGCTGAGGGCCGGCGGGCAGTCGATGATGACGTAGTCGTACTGCCGGATGATGGGCCGGAGCTTCTCCTTGAGGATCGTCTCCCGGCCGATCTCGTTGATCAGCTGCGTCTCGGCGCCGGACAGCTCGATGTTGGCCGGCATGAAGTGGACGCCGATCAGCGGGTTCTCGCGCACGATCTCCCCTGCCGCCACGTCCGGGTGGACGAGCAGGTTGTACATCGTGGGCTCGACCTCGTCCGGCACCTTGACGCCCATGTTGATCGTCAGGTGCGCCTGGGGGTCGAGGTCGACGAGGAGGACACGCTGGTCGCGCTCGGCAAGAGCCGCGCCGAGATTAACGGCCGTGGTGGTCTTGCCCACGCCGCCCTTCTGGTTGGCGATCGCTATCGTATTCGCCACGCGAATGGCCCCGAGTCTAACGGATGGACGAGACGACTACCATGCGGTGATCGCCGGCCGAAGGGCCGGCCGGAGAGGGAATCGAGCCTGGTGATCATTGACGTCCTGATCGTACTGGTGGTGGTCGGCGCGGCATGGGTCGGGTTCCAGCGTGGCCTGGTCCAGCCGCTCCTTGCCGAGCTGTTCGCGCTGACCACGCTCCTGATCATCCTCCACAACCGCTCGGCCTTCGTGGCCACCACCGACGCGCTGTTCCACCTGGGTGCCGTCCTGGCCGTGGTGGTGGCGCTGATCCTGGCCGGCCTGGTCGGCTACCTGGGCGCCCGCCTCGGCGGCTCCATCCACCGGATGCCGGTCGTCCGGGGCGTGGACGGCTTCCTGGGGGTCTGGCTGCAGGCGCTGTTCGGCATCGCGATCTGCTACCTGCTGATCTCGGGGATCATCGTCACCAACCGCGCGTTCGCGTCGCTCAGCGCGGCGACCGTCAACGCGACGCAGCTCCTGGCGGTCGAGCGGCAGCTGTCCGGGAACCCCTTCACCTCGACCGTGCTGGACGGCCACGACGCGCAGACGGCCAACGCCCGGGCGGCCAGGCCGGGCGGCGTGCAGCTGGCGGACGTGCCCGGGCTGGGCGCGCTCCAGACCGTCACCCGCGACATCCTGTACCCGCAGCTCTCCGGTTCCCACCTGGCGCCGTTCGTGATGAACGTGGGCCACCGCATCCCGGGCCTCGGCGTCTTCACCTCCAGGGACCTCCCGAGGCGGTCGTGACGACGGTCGTGGTCGCGGCATCCCCCCGGCGGCTGCGCCACATCGACTTCGTGGTCCTGGCCCTGTACTGGGTCGCCATCGGCTACCTGTGGCAGAGCCTGGGCACGCTGATCCTGCCCCGGATCGTCCAGGACCTGGTCGGCTCCGCCCACAAGGGGACGGCGCTCAGCCTCCTGGAGGGCATCGGAACGGTGATGGCGATCGTCTGGCAGCCGATGATGGGCGCGGTCTCCGACCGGACGCACAGCCGGTTCGGCCGCCGCCGGCCGTTCATCTTCGGCGGCACGGTCGGCGACGTGGTCTTCCTGATCGGCCTGGCCCTGTCCGGCAGCTACTGGCTGCTGGTCGTCTTCTACTTCCTGCTCCAGACGGCCTCCAACACCGCCCAGGGGCCCTACCAGGGGCTGCAGCCGGACGTGGTGCCCGAGGACCAGCGCGGCACCGCCTCGGGGTACTACGGGCTGGCCAACCTGGTCGGCACGCTGGCCGGGACGCTGGTCGTCGGGATCGTCCTGGACCGGGCCGGCGTGCCCGCGGCGTTCGTCAGCATCGCGGTCCTGCTGGTGGCCACCATGCTCCTGACGGTCCTGCTGGTGCCCGACCGCGTCCAGTCGGACCAGGCGGCCTACAGCTCGGCCGGCGAGGTGGTGCGCTCCACGTTCACGACCCCGCTCCACTACCCGGCGTTCATGTGGCTGATGGGCTCGCGGCTGCTGATCCTGATGGGCGTCGTCGGCATCCAGAGCTTCGCCTTCTTCTACTTCAGCGACGCGTTCTTCCAGGGCGACGTGCGACAGGCGAACAACGCGACGACGGCCGTCGTCGGCCTGGTGGTGGGCCTGGCGATCCTGCTCACGTGGCCGGCCGCCCGTCTGTCCGACCGGATCGGCCGCCGCCCGCTGATCGTGATCGGCGGCCTGCTGGCCACCACGGGGTCGCTGGTCCTGTTCTTCGGCGGCTACCGGTGGATGCCGTCCGCGCTGCTGTCGGCGGTCGGCGGGGCGATCGGGCTGCCCGAGATCGTGGCCCAGACCCTGCTCGGCGGCATGCTGATCGGGGCCGGGCTGGGCGCGTTCCTGTCGGTGGACTGGGCGTTCATCACCGACGTGATCCCGCGCGACCAGGCCGGCCTGTTCTTCGGGTTCTCGAACATCGCGACCGCCGGCGCGGGCGTGATCGCCCGCTTCGTCGGCGGGTTCCTGCTCGACCGGTTCAACGCCGGCCCGCACCTGCTGCAGCTGCCGGGTGGGTACCCGGTCATCTTCGGCGTCTTCGTAGTGTGGTTGCTGTTGGGAACCCTGCTGATCCTCAAGGTGCCGGAGCACCCCCGGTGATCGACGTGACGGGCCTGCCCGTGTGGGGCGGGCTGCGAGAGGCGTCCGCGGCAGACGCGTCGGTCGTGGTGGCCGGCATCCCGTACGACCGCTCGGCCGTGTACCGGGGCGGCGCGGCCGAGGCGCCGGCCGTCATCCGCCGGCTCAGCGCGGTGATGCCGCCCGTGGACGAGCGCGGCCGCCACCTGCGCGATCTGACCCTGCACGACCTGGGCGACCTGGACCTGGGCACCTCCGTGGAGCACGGCTGGCCGGCCGTCGCCGACCGCCTGGCCGCGGTCCCGCCAGGGGCATTCCTCACCGTGGTGGGCGGCGACCACTGCTCGGTCATCCCCGTGCTCGTGGCCCAGGCGCGCCGGCACGCGGGACTCGCCGTGCTCTGGGTGGACGCCCACCCCGACCTGTGCGACGCCTCCCGGGGCGGCCGCTGGACCGTCGGCTGCGCGCTCCGGCGCGCGATCGAGCTGGGCGGCCTCGACCCCCGCTCCATCGTCCTCGCCGGCAGCCGCGACTTCGACGCCGAGGAGGTGGTGTACGCCCGCGAGCGGGGCGTCGTGGTGGTCACCGCCGCCGAGCTGGCGGCCGAGCCGGCCGCGGCGATCTCCCGGGTGACCCGCGCGCTGCAGGGCCGCCGGCTCCACGTGTCGTTCGACATCGACGTCCTCGACCCGGCGTTCGCCCCCGGCACGGAGGTGCCGTCGGCCGGCGGCCTCACCACCCGCGAGGCGCTGCGCCTGCTCGAGACGGCGACCCGCCTCAGCCGCCCCGTCGGGCTGGACGTGTGCGAGGTGTCGCCGCCGCTCGACCAGGCCGGCGTCACCAGCCTGGCCGCGCTCAAGGTCATCTTCGAGACCTGGAGCCGGCTCCCCCGCCCGGTGTCGCGTGGAGACGGCTGACGCCGTCATCGCGGGCGGCGGCGTCGTCGGCTGCGCGCTCGCGTACCAGCTGGCCAGGCGCGGGGTCAGCGTCGTGCTGGTCGAGCGCGACGAGCTGGGGTCGCAGTCGACCGCGCGCTGTGCGGGTGGCGTCCGCCAGCAGTTCTCGAGCGAGACCAACGTGCGGCTGCAGCGGCTGGCGGTGCGCGAGCTGCTCGGCTTCCACGAGGAGACGGGCGGGCACGCCGACTTCCGGCAGATCGGCTACCTGTTCCTGCTGACGCGGCCCGAGCAGGAGGCGGACTTCCGGAACCTGCTCTGCGCGTGGCACCGTCTGGGGCTGACCGAGGCACGCTGGGTGGACGCGGCCGAGGCGCGGGAGCTGGTGCCCGTGCTGGCGGTGGACGACGTGCTCGGCGGCACGTTCTGCCCCAGCGATGGCCTGGCCAGCCCGGCCGACGTGACGGCCGGCTACGCCGCGGCCGCGCGCCGCCTCGGCGCCACCGCCGAGGGTGGCATCGCGACGCCGCTCGTCTTCGATTGCGCGGGCGCGTGGTCGGCCGACATCGGCAGGATGGCGGGCGTGGATGTCCCCGTCCGGCCGTTCCGGCGCCACGTCCTGGTCACGGACGCGTTCCCCGAGGTGCCGCGCACGACGCCGATGACGGTGGACTTCGCGACCTCGCTGTACTTCCACCCGGAGGGCGACGGGGTCCTGATCGGGATGAGCGACCGGCAGGAGCCGTCCACGTACCAGGCCGACGTGAACTGGGACTTCCTGGAGCTGATGGTCGAAGCAGCCGGGCGCCGTCTACCGGTGCTGGAGCGGGCGGGGGTCCGCACGGCCTGGGCGGGGCTCTACGAGAGCACGCCGGACCACCAGGCGATCCTGGGGCCGGTCCGCGACGTGGAGGGCTTCTGGTGCGCCTGCGGCTTCTCGGGCCACGGGTTCATGCAGGCGCCGGCGGTGGGCCTGGTGCTCGCCCAGCTCCTGCTCGACGGCCGCTCGGAGGTGGACGTCAGCCGGTTCGGGCACGATCGCTTCGCGCGCGGCGAGCTGGTCGCCGAGCGAAACGTCATCTGAGGTGACGGTGCGCGGGCTCGTGCTGGCGGCGCTGGTCGTCGTGTGCGCGTGCGGGGCCGAGACCGGCACGGGCTCGGCCGCACATCCCAGCGCGACGCCCACGGTGCAGCCGACGGCGGCGCCCACCGCGACGGCGGACGGGAACGGCGGCACCGGTGGCTCCTCGGCACAGCCCGATCGCTGCCACACCGTCGGCCTCTCGCTCTCGACGATCGGCCAGCCGGGCGCCGGCGCCGGCAACGTGGTGCGGGAGTTCGGCTTGACCAACCGCGGCCCGGTGGCGTGCACGTTCTTCGGCTACGTGGGGATGGCGCTGATCGACGCGGCCGGCGACGTGCTCCCCACCCGCGTCGTCCGCGACACCGGGACCTGGTTTCCGTTCGCCCACCGGGCCCAGTACACGGCCGCGCCGGGCGCGACGGCGCCGTTCTGGGTCCACTGGGAGGACGTGCCGGCGTCCCAGCCGGGCTGCACGTCGTCGGCCGGGTTGCTGGTCACGCCGCCCGACGAGACGACGCAGCTGCGGCTGGACGGCATCCAGATCATGGCGTGCAGCGGCGGAGAGCTGGACGTGTCCCCGGTGACGGCGCCGGGAACGACGCGACCCTAGCGGCTGCCGCCGGCCCCGCCGGCCAGCATCAGGCCCAGGATCGCGAGGCCGCCGAGGATCAGCAGGCCCGCGCAGCCGAGCTGGAAGATGGTGTAGACCACGCCGCCGGTGGCGGTGTACGTGGCGGCGGTCAGGGCGCGCTCACGCCGCCGGCGGAGGGCGCCGAACACCCACGCGACGCCCACGAGAATGGTCAGACCGCCGAGGATCAGGCCACCGAGCAGGTGCAGGTTCATCCGTGCGCCTCAGTATCGTCGTTTACTCTTGGCGACCGTGGCTGGCAGCGTCCGCTCCTTCGTCGCGCTCGGCCTGCCGGGGCCGAACCTGGCGGCGCTGGAGCGGCACCTGGCGGAGTGCGCGCGGGAGGCGCCGGGGTACCGCTGGGTCGAGCCCGACTCGCTCCACCTGACGCTGCGCTTCCTCGGCAACCTGGAGCCGGAGGCCCTGGAGCGGGTGCGGGGCGAGCTGGCGGCCGTACGCCGGGAGCCGT
Source organism: Chloroflexota bacterium (assembly GCA_005880175.1). Next base: position 20,200 of record VBJR01000150.1, on the reverse strand, counting down.
TCCGCCTCGCCCTGGACGGCCGGGGCACGTTCGGTCCGCGCTCGGCGCCGCGGGTCGTGTGGATCGGCGTGAGCGAGGGGCTGGACCCGTGCGCGGCGCTGGCCGCCCGGGTCGAGTCGGCGTGTGAGCGGGCGGGCCTGGAGCCGGACCCGCGCCCGTTCCGGGCCCACGTGACGCTGGCCCGCGCCCGCCGCGAGGGCGAGCGCCTGCCCCCGCTGCCGGAGCCCCCGGCTCTCGCGCCCTGGACGGTCGAGGACTTCGCGCTGTACGAGAGCCGCCTGCGCCAGCAGCCCCGCTACATCGCGCTGGAGCGCTACGCGCTCTAGCCGCCCAGGGACGTCAGGCCCGCCTCCCCGCACTCGCGGTCCTGCTCGGGCAGCCCGCCGCTGACGCCCACCGCGCCCAGGATCGCGTCCGAGCGGCGGATCAGCACCGAGCCGGCGCCCGGGATCAGCGGCAGGCGCACCATCCGGTCCACCTGGGCGAAGAACGCCGGCCGGCCGTCGTGGAGCTGGTGCAGCGCGTCGCCGTCGCGGTGCCACACCGCCGCGCCCACCGCCTTCGCCTCGGCGATCTGTGCCGACAGCGGCGGCGCCCCGTCCATGCGGGCCAGGGCCTGCAGGTGGCCGCCCTCGTCGACGACCGCCACCGTGACCCGGATCCCGAGCTGGTTGGCGTGCTCCTGCGCGCCCGCGATGACGGTCTGGGCCTCTTCGAGCGTCAATGGCATGGCCGCGAGTGTACGGCCCGCGCGTGGCAGCACGTACCCTACGGCCATGCAGCTGGCAGGCGCCGTCGCGATCTTCACCGGAGGCGGCACCGGGATCGGCCGGGCCGTGACCGAGAGCCTGGCCCGGGCGGGCGCCCGGGCGGTCGTCGTCAACTACTCGCGCTCCGCCGACGACGCGCGGGCGACGGCGGCGGCGCTGTCCGAGCTCGGCTGCGAGGGCGTGCCATACGAGGCCTCCGTCGCCGACGAGGCCGCGGTCGAGGCCATGGTCGACGAGACGGTCGCCCGCTTCGGCAAGCTCGACGTGCTCGTCAACAACGCCGGCATCACGCGGTTCATCCCGCACGCCGACCTGGACGCCCTGACGCGGGACGTCTGGGAGGACGTGCTGTCGGTCAACCTGATGGGCACGTTCTTCTGCTGCCGCGCCGCCGGTCCCGCGCTCAAGCTGACCCACGGCGCGATCGTGAACATCGCCTCCATCGCGGCCACCCGCGCCAGCGGCTCGTCCATCGTGTACGGCGTCTCCAAGGCGGGCGTGCTCCAGCTCACGCGCAACCTGGCGGTCGCGCTGGCGCCAGAGGTCCGCGTCAACGCCGTCGCGCCCGGGCTGGTCGCCACCCGGTGGTTCCGCAATGCGTTCGGCGACGAGGCGGCGAGCGCCCAGGAGGAGCGCGTCGCCTCGGGCACGCCGCTGGGACGGGTCGCGACCGCCGAGCACGTGGCGCAGGCGGTGATGGGCTTCCTGGGCGCCGACCAGGTGAGCGGCGAGACGCTCGTGGTCGACGGCGGCCGCCACGTCACGTACTGACCGGTCGTCCGACTCCGAAGGGCGCGATCAGCCCAGGAGCGACACCGTGGGGCCCGCCCGGATGACCTCGAACAGGTCGGGCGCCGGCCAGGCGGCCGGGGTCGGGCCGGCCACCCGCTTCCACCGCTCGGCGAGGACCAGGGTGTCGGCCACCTCCGTCACCAGGCGGGCCGTGCCCCGGCGGTTCACGAACCCGCCGTCCGCGAAGACCGCGTCGCAGCCGATCACCGCGACCGCCGCCGTCGGGCGCTGAACCCAGCGCGCGGCGACGCCGGTCGCCGCCAGCTCGGCCAGGAGCAGGTGGCCCTCGTCCTCGGCGCCCGTCACCACCACCTCGACCAGCGGGGGCCGCAGCACCACCAGCGCTCTCGCGACCAGCGAGCTGTTGCTGATCGTCGCGACCCGCTCCGCTCCGCGCAGGCGGTCCGCCGCCTCGGCGGCCACGCTCCGGCGCTCGGCGTCGGCCCGGCGCAGCACCGCCGGCACGTCCCCCGCGGCGAGCGCCTCGCGCGCCGCGGCCCCGATGGCCGGCATCTCGGGCCGCAGGCGCTCGATCCGGGCGACCACCTCCGGCCACTCCTCGCGCGGGCGGCTCGCGAGCACGCCCAGCGCCCGCCGCGCCAGCCAGCCCGCGCCGTGGACCCGGTCGCCGGCGATCTGGCGCAGGCGGAGGTCATCTGACCCGGCGTTCACTGCGTAACCCATGCCTGGCGCGCGACGTTGACTCTCCTGGAAGCGAGAGGGGATCTCGGGGTCTCTGCCGGCTATCTTCCGTAGCGCGCTAGCGAACGTGCTTTCGGAGTTGCTAGCTCAGCCATCCAGAATTTAATCTGGTGAGGGGACCCCGAGGGAAGCAACGCGAAGGAGCTGGGCGCCGGGTGGCGAGACCGGTTCCCATTCCGGAGCGCTGATCCGTCGGGGTCCATAGTTTTCCCCTGTTTCCACCGTATTTCCACAGGCCCAGCGGGCTGCCTACCTTTGGTTGCCTGGCAGCGAACGGAAATTCGGGGCCCTAGAAGCGGCGGCCGCGGACCCGGTCGATCGAGAACTTCGCGGTCTCGGCGATCAGCATCACCGCCATCACGCCGGCCTCCAGCGGGTCGCTGACGACCAGGTCGGCGGCGTCCACGAGCGAGCCGGCCATGCTCGTGCAGACCACGATGATGCCCGCCTCCTGGATCTCCCGCACCGCGACCGTGATGTCGCCGCCCATCAGCGCGCCGGCCAGCACCAGCACCCGGGCGCGGTGCAGGCGCGCCACCGCCCGGACGGCCGTCGCCAGCCGCTCCTCGCCGACCAGGGGGATCGTGTCCACCGAGATCCGCTCGCCGCGGATGTTGTGCCGGTCCGCCTCCGAGATGGCGCCCTGCGCGACCATGCCCACCTGCGCGCCGCCGCCGATCACGATCACCCGCTTGCCGAAGACCTGCTGGAAGGAAGGGACCGGGACGACGGCCCGGACGACGTCCAGGCCCTCCAGCTCGGCCGTCAGGGCGTCGCCGTCCTCCATCCCCTCCATCTCGAGCTGCGTCTCCGCGACGGCCGAGGTGGCGATGTACGTGATGTTGGCGCGGTGCCGGTAGATGACCTCGGCCACGCGGTAGAGCGCGCCGGGCTCGTCGCGCGTGGTGACCAGGAGTGCGATCTGCGTCAACGCCAGGAAACCGTGCGGAGCCGCTACGCGCCGGTCTCGCGGGCCCGGTCGTCCAGCCGCTGCAGCACGTCGCGCAGCGTCTGGCGCTCGTCGAGCGACAGGCCCCGCACCGCCGGGCTGTCGACCGCGAGGCGGGCCTCCAGCCGGGCCCGGAGCGCGGCGCCGGCCGCTGTCAGCAGCACGCCCCGGACGCGGCGATCGTCCGCGCCCCGGCGGCTGACGAGGCCGCGCGCCTCCAGCCGGCCGACGGCCACCGTCACGTTGGACGGGTTGGCGTGCAGGACGGCGGAGAGCTCCCGCATCGACAGGCAGCGATCCGGCTCCAGGTGCAGCAGCGCCTTCGCCTCGGGCTGGGACAGGTCGAACTCCGCCACCCGCGCCTGGTGGTGCGCCCACATGCGCCCGACCAGGGCGCTGGCGAGGGTCACCACCTCGCGCGTGAGGTCGTCGTCCGCCGCAGCCACGGGCGTCCGCGGTTCCTGCATCTGCACGTTCGTCAGCAGCTTACCTTCTCAGTAGATCGGCGTCTCGGCCGAGACCGACTCGAGCCACCGCCGGCAGCTGACCAGGAACCGGGCCGCCTGGAGGCCGTCCAGCGCCCGGTGGTCGAAGCTGAAGCAGAGGTACATCATCGGCTTGATCCCGATCATGCCGTTGACGGCGACGGGCCGGTCCACGATCGCCTCCATCGTCAGGATGCCGGCCTGGCCCGGGTTGATCACCGAGTAGCTGAACAGCGTGCCGAACGTGCCGGAGTTGTTGACCGTGAACGTGCCGCCCTGCAGCTCGTCGGCCTTGAGGCGGCGGCTCCGCGCCCGCGTCGCCAGGTCGTTCACCGCGCGTGCGATGCCGGCCAGCGAGAGGCCGTCGGCGCCCCGGACCACGGGCACCAGCAGCGTGTCCTCGAAGCCCACCGAGACGCCCAGGTCGATGCGGCGGTGGACGACGATCTCGGTCTCGTTGAACGTCGCGTTCACCTCGGGGTGCTCGCGGAGCGACGCCACCGCCGCCGCGATCACGTACGGCAGGTACGTCAGCGAGAAGCCTTCGCGCTGCTGGAACGCGCCCTTGTTCGCGTTCCGGTTGGCCACGACCCCGCTCATGTCCACCTCCTGGGTCTGCCAGGCGTGGGGGATGGTCGTCTTGGAGCGGGTCATGTTCTCGGCGATGAGGCGCCGCATCCGGCTCAGCGGCACGACCTCGTCGTCCTCACTCCCTCCCCGCTCAGGGGGGAGGGTCGGGGCCTCGGCCGGCGCGGCCGCGGGCGCGGCTGCCGCGGGCCGGCCGGCGTCGCGCGACTCCGCGAACTGCCGCACGTCCCGCTTCGTCACCCGGCCGCCCAGGCCGGTGCCGGTGACCTGCGACAGGTCCACGCGCTGCTCCTCGGCGAGCTGCAGGACGCCCGGGGAGTAGCGGTGCTCCGCGCCGTCGCGCCTCGCCGCCGGCCGGGCCGGCTCGGGAGCGGGCGCCGGAGCCGGAGCCGGAGCCGGAGCCGGCGCAGCGGGCGCCGCCTCGGCCGCCGGCGCTGCCGCCGCCGCCTCGGTCGGTCGCGGCGTCACCGTCGCCGGCACCTCGCCGTTGCCCTCGACCTCGACCACGGCGATCTCGGTGCCGGCCTCCACGGTGGCGCCCTCCTGGGCCAGGATCTCCTTCAGGACCCCGGTCACAGGCGCGGGGACCTCGGCGTTCACCTTGTCGGTGTCCACCTCCAGCATCGGCTCGAACTCGACCACCTTCTCGCCGGGCTTGACCAGCCAGCGGGAGATCGTGCCCTCGTGCACCGACTCGCCGAGCTGCGGCATCGTGACGCGTGTCGTCGCCATCAGAGCTCCGCCAGTTCCTTCAGCGCCGCCGTGATCTTCTCGGGATTGGGCATGAAGAAGTCCTCCATCGGCTGCGCGTACGGCATCGAGGGCACATCCAGCCCGCCCAGCCGCTTCACCGGCGCGTCGAGCCAGCGCCAGGCGCCGTCGGCGATGATCGCCGCCACCTCCGACCCGATCGACACGCTGAAGTTGTCCTCGTACAGGACCAGGCATTTGCCCGTCTTGCGGGCCGAGGCCAGGATCGTGTCGCGGTCCAGCGGGTAGACGGTGCGCAGGTCCACGACCTCGACGCTCCAGCCGTCGGCCTCCAGGTTCTTCGCCGCCTCCAGCGCGTAGTGGACCATCAGCCCGTAGCAGAACACCGACAGGTCGTCGCCCTCGCGCACCACGTGCGCCTGCTCCAGCGGGATCAGGTAGTCGCCCTTCGGGACCGGCTCCTTGAACATCCGGTACAGACGCTTGTGCTCGAAGAAGAGGACCGGGTCGGGGTCGCGCATCGCCGCGATGACCAGGCCCTTCGCCTCGTACGGCGTGGACGGGATCACGATCTTGAGGCCGGGCGTCGCGAACCGCGCCTCGATCGACTGCGAGTGGTACAGCGCGCCGTGCGAGTGGCCGCCCATCGGGGCCCGGACCACCATCGGCACGCCCCAGTCGCCGTCCGTGCGGTAGCGGAACTTCGCGATCTCGTTCGTGATCTGGTTGAACGCCATGTGGGCGAAGTCGGTGAACTGCATCTCGGCGACCGGCCGCTTGCCGGCCAGAGCCAGCCCGAGCGCGATGCCGGCGATGGAGGACTCCGCGATCGGGGTGTCGATCACCCGATCCTCGCCGAACCGCGCGTGCAGGCCGTCGGTGACGAGGAACACGCCGCCCTTGGGGCCGACGTCCTCGCCGAGCACCATCACGCGCTCGTCGCGCTCCATCTCCTGCGCCAGGCCGTCCCGGATGGCCTGGACCATGTTCATCTCCTCGGTCTCGGCCTGCGGGTCGGGGTCGAACGGCGCCGGCACGTCCGGCGAGTAGACGTTGGTCAGCGCGGCCTCGGGCTTCGCGTCCGGGGAGTCGAGGCCCTGGCGGGTCGCCCGGGTGACCTCGTCCTTGACCTGCTCCTCGAACTCGGTGACGGTCTTCTCGTCGAGGAGGCCCTCGTCCAGCAGCCGCTTCCGGAAGCGGGCGAGGCAGTCGTTGGCCGCGAGCTGGTCCAGCTCCTCCGGGCTGCGGTAGCGGCGCTGGTCGAGCGCGCGCGCGCGACCGCCTGCTTGGACACGTGGTAGCAGGTCACCGGGTCCCGGCCGTCGACGGTCACGCCCGGGAAGCCGTAGCCGGCCGCCCGCTGCGCCGCGTGTTCGATCGCGTACTGCTTGTTGAACGGCACCGAGATGGCGAACCCGTTGTTCTGGCAGACGAAGATCTCGGGCAGCCGGTGGATGGCCGCGAAGTTGAACGCCTCGTGCGTGTCGCCCTCGGAGCCGGCGCCCTCGCCGTAGCACGTCATGACGACCTTGTCGGTGCCGTCCATCTTCAGCGCGTACGCGACGCCCGCCGCGTGGACCATCTGGGTGGACAGCGGCGAGCCGCCCGAGACGATGTTCAGGCGCGTGTCGGAGAAGTGGCCCGGCGTCTGCTTGCCGCCCGAGGCCGGGTCATCGGGCTTGGCCAGCACGGAGAGCATGAGGTCGAGCGGCGTCAGGCCCATGCGGAAGCAGAGGACGATGTCGCGGTAGTACGGCGCGATCCAGTCGTGCTTCGGCTTCAGCGGCCACGCGACGCCGACCTGCGCCGCCTCGTGGCCGGCGCACGAGATGATGAACGGGGCTCGCCCCTGCCGGTTCAGCACCTGGCACCGGTAGTCGATCTGCCGGCCCAGCAGCATCAGGTGGAACCACTCCAGCAGCGTCTTCTCGTCGATGTCGGTGTCCCGCCAGTCCACCGGCTCCTGGAACCGCCAGTCAGGATCGAACGCCTTCCGCTTCGCGACCTGTTCTGTTGTCTCTGCCATGGATACCTAGATGTTCAGCGCCACGCCGTCCACCGCGAGGGAGGCTTCGCCGATCACCTCGCTGAGCGTGGGATGAGGATGGATGTTGCGGCCGACCTCCCAGGGGTCGCCCTGGAACAGCCGGGCCAGCGCGGGCTCGCCGATCAGCTCTGTCGCCTGGACACCGACGACGTGGGCGCCCAGCAGCTGGCCGGTCTTCGCGTCCGCGACGATCTTGGCGAAGCCGGCGGTCTCGCCATGGATGATCGCGCGGGCGTTGGCCACGAACGGGAACGTTCCGGCGCGGACCTCGAGGCCCCGCTCCCGCGCCTGGGCCTCGGTCAGGCCGACGGACGCGATCTCCGGCGTCGAGTACGTGCAGCGGGTGACGAGCTCCTGCTCCATCGGCGCCACCCGGTGGCCGGCGATGTCCTCGGCGGCGACGATCCCTTCGTGCGCGGCCGCGTGCGCGAGCTGGAACCCGCCGACCACGTCGCCGATCGCCCAGACGCCGGCCGCCGACGTGCGCATCCACTCGTCCACCTTCACGACGCCGCGCTGGTCGACCTCGACGCCCGCCTGCTCCAGGCCGATGTCCCGGCTGTTGGGCCCGCGGCCGACGGCGACCAGCACCTGGTCGGCCTTCACCTCGCCGTCCCCCAGCCGAACCACGACCCCGTCGCGCCCGACGCGGGCGCCCTCCACCCGCGCGCCTACGCGGCAGTCGATGCCGGCGCGCTTGAACGCCTGCAGCAGCGCCCGTGAGACCTCGTCGTCCTCCAGCGGCACCAGACGGTCGAGCGCCTCGATCAGCGTCACCTCGGCGCCCATCTGGCGGTAGAAGGTCGCGAACTCCACGCCGACCGCGCCGGCGCCGATGATCGCCACCGACGCGGGCAGCTTCCGCGCCATCGTCGCGTGGTCGGAGCTGACGATGCGCTCGCCGTCGAAGTCCAGGCCGGGCAGCGAGCGCGGGGAGGACCCGGTCGCGACGATGATCGCGCCGGCCTGGATCGTCCGATCATCCACGCGCAGGCGGCCGCCGCCCTCCAGCCGGCCGCAGCCCTGGATCACCTCGATCTTGTTCTTGCGCATCAGGCCCTGGACACCCTTCCAGAGCTGGTTGACGACGGCGTCCCGGCGCCCGGCCAGACGTTCGTAGTCGAACGACACGTCGCGGGCCTCGATGCCGTACTCCTCGCGGCGGTCGTGCAGCTTGTGGAACAGGCCCGACGTCTCCAGCAGGGTCTTGGTCGGGATGCAGCCGATATGCAGGCACGTGCCGCCGAGCTTGGCCGCCTCCACGACGACCGTCCGCTTGCCGAGCTGGGCCGCCCGGATGGCGGCCGTGTAGCCGCCCGTTCCGCCGCCCAGCACGGCCACGTCGAATTCGTTGTCGGGCACAAATCCAGTGTAGGTTGGCCCGGTCGCCGGATACCGGCCGGGGGATCCGGCGACGGCCGGGCCCTACGTCGTCAGTACGGCGGCGCGCTTCTCCGGGTCGGGTCCAATCCACTCCGAGGCGGGTCGGATGATGCGCCCGTCCTTGGCGACGTACTCCAGGATGTGCGCCGTCCAGCCGGCCATCCGGGAGGCCGCGAACACCGACGCGAAGAACTCCTTGGGGAAGCCGGCCGCGGCCAGCACGCCCGCCGAGTAGTAGTCCACGTTGGTGGCGTTCGGCCGCTCGGGGTGCCGGGCCAGCAGCTCGCGCAGCGCCACCTCCTCGACCCGGAAGGCCACGTCGTAGAACTCGCGGTTGGCCTCGCGGCAGAGGTCGCGCAGGATCTTCGCGCGGGGATCGTACGTGCGGTAGACGCGGTGGCCGAAGCCCATCAGCCGCTCCTTGCGGTCGAGGGTGTCGATCACGAAGCGCTCCGCCTTGTCGGGGCCGCCGACCCGCTCGATCATGTTCATCGCGGCCGTGGCCGCGCCGCCGTGCGACGGGCCCTTCAGGGCGCCGACAGCGCCCACGACGGAGGACCACAGGTCGCTGCCGGTGGAGCAGATCACGCGCGCGGTGAACGTGGACGCGTTCAGGCCGTGGTCGGCGAGCAGGACGAGGTAGGACTGCAGGTAGCGCACGCGGTCGGGGTCCGGGTCCTGGCCGGCCAGCATGTAGAGGAAGTTGGCGGCGTGGCCGAGGTCGGCGCGGGGCTCTACCGGGGACTGGCCGCGCTGGTGCCGGTAGTACGCCGCGATGGCGGTCGGCGTCACGGCGGTGGCGGCGATCGCGTCGTCCAGGCTGGGCTTGGGGCAGCCCGGTCCGGCCCCCTGGGCCGAGAGCAGCGTGCGCAGGGCGTCCATAGGATCCGCGTCCGCCGGCAGGCCCGCCAGCGCGGCGCGCGCGGCGCCGTTCAGCGCGCGCCGTGCCGCCAGCTTGCCGTTGAAGTCGCGAAGCTGGGCGTCGTCGGCCAGCTCGCCGGTCCAGAGGAGACGGGCGATCTCCTCGAAGGAGCGATCCGCGACCTCGTGGATGAGATAGCCGCCCCGGTAGATGAGCCGACCATTCTGCCCGTCTACCTCGCTGATCTCGGTCTGGGCGGCGACGACGCCTTCGAGTCCAGGACTGTACGGCACGGTCATCAGTACCCAAGTGTACGCCCCGCCGGAAACGGGAATCGGCGGCCCTAGTGGTCGTGTCCGGCGTGCTGGTGCGTCTCGGTTCCGGGGTCCATGTGGATGTCCACGCGCGCCCCCGGCACCGCGTGCGACACCTCGTGCTCGACGTGCTGCGCGATCGCGTGCGCGTCCTTCAAAGAGAGGTCCGGCGCGACGTCCACGTGCATGACCGCGATCAGCTCGCGGCCGACCCAGCGCGCGCGCACGTCGTGGACCCCGAGCACACCCTCCGTCTGCACGGCCGCGGCGGTGAGCTCGTCGATCAACGCGGGGTCCACCGCGTCCATCATTCGCAGCACCAGCTTGCGCAGCGTGCCGCCCAGGAGGTACAGGATCGCCCCGGTGATGGCGATGCCGGCGATCGGGTCGGCCAGGCGCAGGCCCATGCCGGCGAGGCCGATGCCCACGAACGCGCCCGCCGACACGAGCGCGTCCGCCCGCGAGTGGATGCCGTCCGCCTCCAGCGCGGTCGAGCCGAGGCCGCGGCCGACGCGGACCTTGTACTCCGACACCGCCAGGTTGGCCACGATGCCGACCCCGGCCGCGAAGAGGCTGAACGGGATGTTGCTGTACTGCTCGGGCTGGACCAGCTTGCGGACCGACTCGAAGGCGGCGACCGCCGCGGTCACGACGATCACGACGACGATGACCAGCGTCGCGATGTCCTCGATCCGGCCGTAGCCCGATGGGAAGTGCCGGGTGGCCGGCCGCCGGGCGAGCGCGAACGCGAACAGCAGGACGAACGTGGTGAGGACGTCTCCGCTGTTGTGCAGGCCGTCGGCCAGCACGCTGGCCGAGCCGCTCACCACCGCCGCGACGATCTCGATGGCGGCGGCCGCGCCGAGCACGACGGCGCTGATGATGACGGCCTTGACCGCGTCCTCGTCGTCGTACGCCCCGTGCGAGTGACCCCCGCTCACGGTTCTCCATTCTGAGGGCGCGAGTTGGGGGCGCGCCCGGTCCGTGTCCGGAACGGCTCCGGCGTCCGGCTCAGAACGGGCGCGCGACCCCGCCGGCCACGCCGACCAGCTCGTCCGCCTCGATCCGGCCGGCCGTCGCCCCCGACCGGACCTTCGCCTCCAGGGCGCGCCGCACGGTCTCGGCGATGTCCGCCCCGCTGAACCCGTTCGTGGCGTCGAGCAGCGCCTGCCACCGCTCGTCGTCCAGCTCGGCGAACAGCGGCCTCGCCGCCTTGCGCTCGGCCCGCCGCATGTGGACCAGGAAGATCGCGCGGCGGTCGTCCCGGCCGGGCAGCGGCACCTCGACCAGCCGGTCGAACCGGCCCGGCCGGAGCAGCGCCTCGTCCACCGCCTCGGGCCGGTTGGTGGCCGCCAGGACGATCACGCCCTCGACCTCCCGGAGACCGTCCATGTTCTCCAGGAACGTGCTGACGATGCGGTGGGTCGCCTCGTGGGAGAAGTCCCGGCTCCGCGCCAGCGCGTCGATCTCGTCGAAGAACATGACGGTCGGCGCCTCGGCCCGAGCCCGGTCGAAGGCCGACTGCATCCGCTTCTCGGCCTCGCCGTACCACTTGGAGACCACGTCGGACGCGCGCACGTGCAGGAAGTGCGCGCCGGCCTCGTGGGCCAGCGCCCGGGCCAGCAGCGTCTTGCCGGTGCCGGGCGGCCCGTAGAGGAGGACGCCGCGCGGCGGCCGGGCGCCCCAGGCCCGGAACGCGTCCGGCTGCTTCACGGCCAGGCAGATCGTCTCCAGCTCGGTCCGCGCCGCCACCTGGCCGCCGACGTCGGCGAAGCTGGTCGGCTCCTCGCCGGGCGCCGCCTCGGACGCCGGATCGTAGACGTCGCCGGGCGGGCGGTTCGTGGGCAGCCGCGAGAGCGTGGACCTGGTCAGCCGGCGCAGGCCGGTGACCGCGCCCTCGACGCTGGCGGCGGTCGGCCGCAGCGCCAGGTCGCGCGGCGGCGGCGCCAGGTCCTGGGCCTCGTACATCGCCACGAGGACGGCGTCGATCAGCTCGCAGAAGCGGTCGAGGTCGGCGGCCACGGCGGCTGAGTCGCCGCTCGGCAGCGCCGGCGCCCGGGGGCCGATCAGCTGGTGGACGACCGGCCACAGCCCGCACGTCACGGTGACGTGGCGCATCAGCCCGGGGGCGACCAGGAACCGGTCCTCGCCGTCCGGCCCGGGCACGAAGAACCCGCCGGCCGCCGCGCGCCCGCCGAACCGCGGCGCCAGGCCCAGGGGGACGCGCGTCGCGCCGGCGTTGCCGAGGCCGAGCGGGCTGAGGACGGCCGTCCCGCCGGACGCGGTCGGCACGAGCACGGCGGCCAGCGCCATCCTGCCCTCGGGCGGCGAGTCGCTGCGGCCGAGCACCAGCAGCCGCGCGAGCGGGTCGGGCAGACCGATCTGGCCGAGCACGCTCAGTGAGAGGCCGCGGACCAGGCGGTCCGCCAGCAGCGGGTCCCAGGTGATGCCGGTGGGCATGCACCAACCATCTTGCCGCGCGGAGGGTCCGCTGTGCCGCTCGTTGACACTGGACGGCCCTCGCCGGCGTTCGGTGGGTAGTGGACGATGTCGCGCTGCTCAACCGGGCCAGGACGGGCGACGTGTCGGCGTTCGAGGGCCTGCTCGCACCGCTGGTGGAGCCAGGCTGCCAGCTCGCGTACGCGATCCTGGGCGACTGGCAGGAGGCGGAGGACGCCGCTCAGGAGGGGGCCCTCAAGGCGTGGCGGGCGATCGGCCGGCTCCGCGACGACACCTCCTCGCTCCGGCCCTGGTACCTCACGATCGTCGCCAACGAGGCCCGCTCTCGCCGGCGCGGGCGCTGGTGGTCGGTCCTGAAGCTCTCCGAGCCGGCGGCGACGACGTCCGTGCTGGGCCCGGAGGAGGCGGCGTCGCTGCGTGCCGACCTGGACGCCGCGATGCGGCGGCTGACCGAGACCGAGCGGCTGATCCTGGTCCTGCACTTCTACCTCGACCTGCCCCTCGACGAGGTGGGGCGGGTCGTGGGCCTGTCCGCCCAGGCGGCGAAGTCGCGGCTGTACCGGGCGACGCGCAGCCTGCGGCCCGCCATGCGCCAGCAGGAGCCCGCGTGATGGACGAGGACATGCGAGACGAGCTCTTTCACTACTTCGAGCGCGACATCGGCCAGCCGCCCGGCGGCGCCCGCGAGCGCGTCCTCGCGGGGCTGCGCGGCGCCGCCGCCCGGGATCGGGGCCGACCGGTCCAGTCGCTCGCCGGCGTCGCGGCCGCCGTCCTGATGGTGCTCGTCGCCGGGACCCTGCTGCTGTCCCGCGCGGGCGGGCAGCCGCGGCCGGCCGGATCGCCGGCGGCCGCGCCGCCACCGCGCAGCGGCGCCGCCGTCGCGTACGACCCCGTCCGGGGCGACCTGGTCCTGTTCGGGGGCACGGCGAACGGCGTGGCCCTGGCCGACACGTGGACGTGGGACGGGCACCGGTGGAACCGGCGGCGCCCGCCCGTCGTCCCCTGGACCTCGTCGACCGACCAGGCGATGACGTACGACCCCGTCCGGGAGGTCGTCGTCCGGTACGGTCAGCAGCCGTCGTCGACCTGGTCGTGGGACGGCGGCATCTGGACGCAGGGCTCGCTGTCGGCGATCACCCAGGGGCCGATCGCGATGGCGTTCGACCCCGCGCTGAGCGCCGTGCTGCTCTACGGGGCCGGGGCCAGCGGCGCCCGCCAGCTCTACCGCTGGGACGGCCTGGTCTGGACGCCCGTGTCGCCGGCGGGCCTGCCCGACCTGGACGGGGCGGCCATGGCCTGGGACGGCAGCCGACTCCTGCTGGTCGGCAGTCCCGCGCGGCAGGTCGGCGGCCAGTTCGTGACCGAGACCTGGGCCTGGGACGGCGCGACGTGGACGCAGCTGGGGCCCGCGGTGCGTCTGCCGATGGGCACCTACGCGGCCGCGTACGACCCGGCGAATCACACCGTGGTCGTGCTCGTGGTGACGGCCGATACGCAGAGCTCGGAGACGTGGGTGTGGGACGGCTCCAGCTGGCGCAAGGAGCACCCGGCCCACCAGCCGCCGGCCGGGCGGAACGCGGCGGTCACGTACGACGCCCGGGCGAACCGGGTGGTGCTGTACGGCGGCGGCCTGTGGACCTGGAGCGGCACCGACTGGACGCTCGTCGAGGGAGGCGCGAGATGAGGACGATGGCACTGATGGTCCTGGCGTCGGCGACGCTCCTGGGGGGCTGCGCGGGCATCGACACGGCGCCGGCAGCCGCCCGGACGGCGTCGCCGCCCGCTGTCGCGACCACCACGCCGAGCGCCCGGCCCGCCGCCTCGCCCGGCGCGCGTCCGACGCCGGCCGCCGGCGACCCGGCGTCCCTCGTCGGACGGTCGGTCCCGGCGTCACGGCAGCGGCTGCTGCCGGGCTGGACGCCGGCGGGCATGGCGCCGGTCACCACCCTCGAAAACGGCGGGTACATCGTCGTGTACGCCGACGACCTGCACACGAAGGAGGTCTACTTCACCGACGAGTTCGGCGTGAACCCTCCCCCGCAGACGTCTCCCCACGCGGTCAGCGCGATGCGACAGTTCCGCGGCGCCAGGGCGACGTACGTGATCTACGACGGCTCGGCGCCCACCAGCCAGCGCTACCTGACGTGGGACGAGCCCGGCCAGTGGCCCACGGGCGAGTACGGGATGCCGACCAACCAGTTCTACCTCGAGGCGCACGGCCTGACCGAGAGCGAGTTCTTCCGGGTGGCGGACTCGCTCCAGCTGGTGGCCTGATGGCTACGCGATCGCGGTCCGGGCCAGGCGCTCGTAGACCTTGAGCATCGCGGAGTTGTCGAGCTCGCCATCGCCGTCCGCGATCAGGGCGTTGAAGTGCTGGGCGGCCAGGGCCGTGACCGGCGCGGAGACGGAGAGGCTGCGCGCCATGTCGAGCACGATGTGCAGGTCCTTGTCGTGGAGCTTCACGAAGAAGCCGGGGTCGAAGGCGTGGTCGATCATGCGCTGGCCGTGGACCTCGAGCAGCCGGCTGCCCGCGTAGCCGCCGAGCAGCGCCTGCCGGATCAGCGCCGGGTCCACGCCTGCCTTGGCGCCCAGGACCAGCGCCTCGGCGATGCCGGCCAGCGTCGCCGCGATGACGACCTGGTTGCACGCCTTGGTCACCTGCCCGGCGCCCAGGTCGCCGACGCGGGTGATCGTCTTGCCCATCGTCCGCAGCAGGGGCAGGCAGGCGTCGAACACGTCCTGCTTGCCGCCGGCCATGATCGAGAGCGTGCCCGCCTCGGCCCCCGGCGGCCCGCCGCTCACGGGCGCGTCGAGCGCCTCCACGCCCCGCTCGGCGGCGGCGGCGCCCAGGCGGCGCGTGACCTCGGGCGAGATCGTGCTCATGTCGATCCAGACCGAGCCCGGGCGGGCGCCGGACAGCACGCCGTTCTCCCCGCCGGCGACCGCCTCCACGTCGGGGCTGTCGGTGACGATGGTGACGACCACGTCGGCGGCGCGCGCGACGTCGGCCGGGCCGCTCGCCTGGGCGGCGCCCTCGGCGACGAGTGGGGCGGCCTTCGCCGCCGTCCGGTTCCAGACCGTGAGCTCGTAGCCCGCCTTCAGGATGTTGCGGGCCATGGGCAGGCCCATCAGGCCCAGGCCCACGAAGCCAACCTTCGTCTTCCCCGGCTCGGCAGCGTTCATGGAGCGACAGGGTAGCTTGCACGGGCGTATAGCCGCGTCAAGCGATCGGGCATACAATTGTTCGGTGCTGGTCCGGCTCTCGGACAAGGGGCAGGTCACCATTCCGAAGCAGGTCCGCGACGAGTTGGGCCTGCGCACGGGGGACGAGGTGGAGTTCGTCGCCGACGCGAACGGCGGCTACCGGCTGCGCAAGGTGCTGCGGACCAATCCGTTCACGAAGTACCGCGGGCACCTGACCGGCCTGGCCGGCCGCACCCCGGAGGAGCTGGTGGACGACCTGCGAGGCGACGCGGGGTGATCACGGCGGTCGACTCGCCGGTCCTGCTCGACGTCCTGGTCCCGGAGGCCGAGCACGGCGCGGCGTCCGAGGAGCGGCTGGCGAAGGCCGCGGCCGCGGGGGCGCTGGTGATCGCGCCGACGGTGGCGGCGGAGCTGGGCGCCTATTTCAACCGTGAGTTCGAGCTGAAGGTGTTCCTGCGCGACACGGGCCTGAAGCTGGTCCCGTTCGGCCTGGGGTCGCTCCACCTGGCCGGCCAGACGTGGAAGGCCCACCAGCGCAGAGCCGACGGCCACGCGCACGCGGTGATGGCCGACTTCCTGGTGGGCGCGCACGCGATGATGCACGCGGAGCGGCTGCTCACCCGCGACCGCGGGTTCTACCGGGCGTGCTTCCCGAAGCTGAAGCTGGGGCCGTAGAGGCCGCGAAGGCCCCTCAGACCATCCCCAGTTCCCAGCGGGCGTCCTCGGTCATCCGCTCCGGGGTCCACGGCGGGTCGTACACCAGCTCGACCCCCGCGTCCTCCACGCCCGGGATCTGGAGCAGGTGGTCGCGCACGTCCGTCATCACCTCGCCCGCCATCGGGCAGCCCAGCGCGGTGAGCGTCATCTTCACGTCCACCCGCTTGGGCTGGATCGCGATCTCGTAGATCAGGCCCAGGTCCACGATGTTGACCGGGATCTCGGGGTCGTAGCACTCCCGGAGCGCGTCGTAGACCTCCTCCTCGCTGACGGTCGCGGTCTGCTGCTCGGACATGCGCTCAGCTCCCCTTCTCCATCGGCAGCCCCGCTTCGCGCCACGCCTTGTGGCCGCCGCGGAAGTTCACCACGTCCTTGACGCCCAGCGCGACCGCCATCTCCGACGCGACCGCGGACCGCTCGCCGACCTCGCACACGAAGATCGTCCTGTCCCGGAACTGGGTCCCCTGCGGGTTGGCCAGGATGCGGGCCAGCACCACGTGCCGCGAGCCCGGGATGTGCCCCTGCTCGCGCTCCCAGCCCTCGCGGACGTCCACGACCTCGTAGTCGCCGCCGTCGATCAGCGACTTGATCTCGGGCAGCTTGACCTCGCGAAACGAGGTTCCGGTCTCGCTCATTCGTCGTCCTCCTCGTCACCAGCCAGGCCGTACGCGCCGACCTTCAACACCTTGAGCGTCAGCAGCGCACACTTCAGCCGCGCCGGCGAGATCTCGATGCCGAGGTCCTCCAGCACGTCCTCCTTGGAGATCTGGCGCGCGTCCTCCAGGGACATGCCCTTCAGCCGCTCCGTCATCAGCGAGGCGGAGGCCTGGGAGATCGCGCAGCCACGGCCGTGGAACCGGACGTCCTCGATCACGCCGTCCGCGATCCGGAAGTCCATGCCGACCAGGTCGCCGCACAGGGGGTTGTACTCCTCGTGGGAGACGCTCGCGTCCTCGAGCCGCCCGAAGTTGCGGGGGTTCTTGTAGTGGTCCAGGATGAACTCGCGGTAGAACTGGTCGTCAACGGCCATCAGGCAAAGATCCTCTTGGCATCGTGCAATCCCACCACGAGGCGATCGATTTCCTCCCGCGTCGTGTAGAGGAAGAACGAGGCCCTGGCGAGCGCGGCGACGTCCAGCCGGTGCATCAGCGGCATCGCGCAGTTGTGGCCGGCGCGCAGGCAGACGTCGTGCCGGTCCAGGATCGTGGCCAGGTCGTGCGGGTGGATGCCCTCGACGTCGAAGGAGACCACGCCGGCCCGCCGCGCCGCCGCCGGCCCGAACAGGCGCAGGCCCTCGATCTCGTCGAGCGCCTCCATCGCGTACTCGGTCAGCTCCAGCTCGTGGGCGCGGATGGCGTCCAGGCCGACGTCCCGGAGATAGTCGATGGCCGCGCCCAGCCCGATCACCTCGGCGATCGCGGGAGTGCCGGCCTCGAACTTCATGGGCAGCTCGGCGTACTCCGTGTGGTCGAGGAAGACGGCCTTGATCATGTCGCCGCCGCCCTCGAACGGGGGCATCGCCTCCAGCAGGTCGCGCCGGCCGTACAGCACCCCGACGCCGGTCGGGCCGAGCACCTTGTGGCCGGTGAACCCGTAGAAGTCGCAGCCGACCTCCTGGACGTCCACGCCCACGTGCTGGACGCCCTGGGCGCCGTCGATCAGCACGACCGCGCCCGCCTCGTGCGCGGCGGCGGTCATCTCGCGGTACGGCGTGATCGTGCCCAGCGTGTTCGAGACCTGGGCGAACGCGACCAGCTTCGGCTTCCGCTCCAGCAGGGCGTGGAACTGGTCCATGCGCAGCTCGCCCGCGTCGTCGATGTCCACGTACTCGATGCGCGCGCCCTTCTCCTGGGCCAGCATCTGCCACGGCACCAGGTTGGAGTGGTGCTCCATGACCGTCAGCACGATCAGGTCGCCCTCGCTGACGTTCGTCCGGCCCCAGGAGTACGCGACCAGGTTGATCGCGTCGGTCACGTTGCGCGTGAAGATGACCTCTTTCAGCGACCGGGCGTTGATGAACTCGCGCACCTTGCGCCGGGTGGCGTCGTAGCGCTCGGTCGCCTCCATCGAGGTCCGGTACACGCCGCGGTGGATGTTGGAGTTGTAGCGGGTGAAGTACTCCTGCATCGCGTCCAGCACCTGGCGGGGCCGCTGCGACGTGTTGGCCGAGTCGAGGTAGGCGATCCCGCTGTCGAAGAACGGGAAGTCCTTCCGGACGGCCGCGACGTCGAGCCCCACCACCGGATGCAGGCTAGATCTCGATGTAGACATCGTCACCCTCCACGGTGACCGGGTAGGTCCGCGCGGGCACCACCGCGGGCAGGCCCGTCACGGCGCCCGTCTGCAGGTTGAACCGCGAGCCGTGGGCCGGGCACTCGACGTCCAGGCCCCACAGCTCGCCCTCGCTCAGCGAGTACTCCTCGTGCGTGCAGATGTCCGCGATGGCGTAGTAGCCGCCGTCCTCGGCGTGGGCCAGGCAGATCTCCTGCCCGTCCACGACGACCTTCTGCATCGTGTCGACCTCCAGGTCGTCGATCTTCCCCACCAGGTGCTTCGCCATCGCTAGCCGATCCGCGCCTCCAACTCCGCTTCGACGAGGTCCCGCGCCTGCCGCACGGGGATGCGGTCGAGCACCTCGCCGAAGAAGCCGTGCACGATCATCCGCTCGGCCGTCGGGGCCGGGATGCCGCGGCTCTCCAGGTAGAACAGGTGGTCGGGGTCGACCGGCGCCACGGTCGCGCCGTGGGTGCACCGGACGTCGTTGTTCAGGATCTCCAGCATCGGGATCGAGTTGGCCTTCGCGGTCTTCGACAGCAGCAGGTTCCGGTTGGCCTGGTAGGCGTTGGAGCGCGTGGCGCCAGGCTCGATCCGGATCAGACCGGCGTAGAGGCTCCGCGCCTCGTCGCGCAGTGCGCCTTTGAAGAGCAGGTCACTGGTCGTGTTGCCGACCTGGTGCTCCTGGAGCGTGTGGAAGTCGAAGAACTGCTGCTGGGAGCCGAAGAACAGCGCCTTCAGCTCGGCGCTGGCGCCCGGACCGGCCAGGGTCGCCTCGATCCGGTTCTTGGCGAAGCGGCCGCCCAGGCCGACGGCGACCAGGCGGACCGTCGCGTCGCGCTCGGCCCGCACCCGCTGGTCGGCGAACTGCCAGGCGTGCCGGCCCCACCGCTGCAGCGACAGGTAGCCGACCACCGAGCCCTCGCCGGCGAAGACCTCGGCGGAGCCGCTGGTCAGCGCCGGCCGGTCCAGGTCGGGCGACAGGAACTCGTCCAGGTAGTTGAAGCTGCTGCCCGGCCCGGCCACGATCAGCGTGTGCGGCAGGACCGCCGCGCCGCCGCCCGACGACCAGAACTGCGAGACCAGCGGCTTCTCCACCGCGACGCCGCCCGGCACGTACAGGAACGTGCCGCCGCTGAACAGGGCCGCGTGCAGGGCTGACAGCTTGTCCCGGTCGGGCCGCGCTTCGCTGAACAGGCGCGGCCGGACCAGGTCCGGGTGCTCCTTCACCGCCTGCGAGAGCGGCATCAGCAGCACGCCGCGCGCGGCCACCTCGGGGTCGAGCTCGACGACGCCCGGCTCCGAGCCGCGCTGGCGCAGCACGCCGGCGGTGTCCTCGATGGGGTCGGCGGGAGCGGCGCCGTCGGCCCGCTCGAACGCCTCGAACGCGTCCAGGTCCAGGCCGCGGATGTCGGTCCGCCGCCACTCCTCGTCGGAGCGCGACGGCAGGGGCAGCCGCTCGTACGCGGCGAACGCGTCCCGCCGCCGGGCGCGCACCCACTCGGGTTCGCCGTGGAGGGAGGCGAGCTCCTCCACGGCCTCGATCGTGAAGCTCATCTAGCCGACCGACCCCTCCATCTCGAGCTGGATCAGCCGGTTGAGCTCGACCGCGTACTCGAGCGGCAGCTCCTTGGTGAACGGCTCGATGAACCCGTTCACGATCATCGTTTCGGCCTCGGCCTGCGGGATGCCCCGGCTCTGCAGGTAGAAGAGCTGCTCGTCCGAGACCTTGCTCACCGTGGCCTCGTGGCCGATGTTCACCCGCGGCTCGTCGCACTCGATGTACGGGTACGTGTCGCTGATCGACTCGTCGTCGAGCAGCAGCGCGTCGCACTTCACGAACGACTTCACGTCGTGGCAGCCCGGGTGGACCTTGACCAGGCCCCGGTACGACGTCCGGCCCCCGGCCTTCGAGATCGACTTGGACGTGATGGTCGAGGTG
>VBJR01000177.1:10734-21613 GCA_005880175.1 Chloroflexota bacterium | reverse complement strand
GGCGGCCGCCACGACCTCGATGAGGGCGACGCCGCCGACCACCGCGGCCAGGAAGCGGGGACCGAGGACCCAGCTGGCGGCGAGGACCGGGATCACCACGAGCGCGCCGCCCCCGAAGTGGTTGGGCGCGAGTAGATCGGTGGCGAGGATCAGCGCGACGACGGCGGCGAGGCCGACGGCCCAGAGCGGTTCCGTTCGCGAGCCCGCGGCGGCCTGTGGGCGAACCGCTGGTGCGACGCTGCGCAGCAGCGGACGTGACGCCAACTCCACCCGGTCGGACTCCCTCCCTATGCCAGCCTCGAGGCTGTTCAGATTGAAACACAATGTCCAGCCCGGCAGCATGTTGACGGGCCCCCGGACCGGCCTGGTTCTCTGTCAGCTTGAGTATCACGCTGGCTCCATCTCCACGACTGTCAACCGAAGATAGGACGATGTCGAGCCATCCGACCTGGGACCCCGGCCAGTACCGCCGCTACGCCGACGAGCGCAGCCGGCCCTTCTTCGAGCTGGTCGGTCGTGTCGGCGCGGAGCGGCCAGGTCGCGTGATCGACCTGGGCTGCGGCGATGGCGCGCTGACCGCCACCCTCGCCGAGCGCTGGCCCGGTGCCCTCGTCGAGGGGCTGGACCGCTCCCCGGAGATGATCGCCGGGGCGCAGCCGCTGGCCGTCGCGGGCCGGCTCCGGTTCGCCCTGGGCGACGTCCGCGAGTGGCGGCCGGACGGGCCGCTGGACGTGGTGGTCTCCAACGCGGTCCTGCAGTGGGTGCCCGGGCACGCCGGCCTGCTCGCCGGCTGGGTGGCCGGCCTGGCGCCCGGCGGGTGGCTCGCGTTCCAGGTCCCCGGCAACGACCGGGCGCCCAGCCACGCGATCCTGGACGAGCTGCGGGCGGCGCCCCGCTGGCGCGAACAGCTGGCGGAGGCGGCGCCCGGGCCGCGGGTGCTGGAGCCCGGCGAGTACCTGGCCCGGCTGGCCGATCTGGGCTGCGCGGTGGACGCGTGGGAGACGACGTACCAGCACGTGCTGCACGGGGCGGACGCCGTCCTGGAGTGGGTGAAGGGCACGGCGCTGCGGCCGGTGCTCAGCGCGCTGGACGGCGCCGAGCGGGACGCGTTCCTCGCCGCCTACGCGGCCCGGGTGCGCGAGGCGTACCCGGCGCGGGCGTCCGGCACGGTCATGCCGTTCCGGCGGATCTTCGTGGTGGCGCGGCGGCCAGCGCCCTGACCCGCTCGGGGGTCAGCGGCAGCTCGCTGACGAACGCGTCCACGCCGTGGCGGCGGAGCGCGTCGTCCACCGCCGCCGCGATCGCGGCCGGCACCGGGATGGTCCCGCTCTCCCCCACGCCCTTGAAGCCCTCCGGGTTGCCGAACGCCCGGGAGCTGACCTCGCGCAGCTCGGGGACGGCGGCGAGCTCGGGGGCGCTGGGGATCGCATAGTCGAGGAAGGTGGCGCCCCGGAAGGCGCCCTGCTCGTCGTAGACCGCCTCCTCGAACAGCGCGTAGCCGAAGCCGTGCGCGTACCCGCCGTGGAGCTGGCCGTCCACCAGCAGCGGGTTGATGGAACGGCCGGAGTCGTGGACGATCACGTACCGCCGCACGTCCACGGCGCCGGTCTCCGGGTCCACCTCGACCAGCGCCGCGTGGCAGCCGCTGGCGAACGTGCGCCGGGAGTGGAACGTCTCCACGACCTCCAGGCCGCCCGCCGGCACCAGGTCGGCCAGCGGCACGCGGCGGGCGGGCGCGCCCCGGACGTGGGCGCCGTCGGGCCCGACCTCCACGTCGGCGGGATCGGCCTCCAGGCGCTCGGACGCCAGCTCGCGCAGGCGGCGCCGGGTCGCCGCCGCGGCGAGGGCGGCGGCGTTGCCGACCTCGAAGGCGGTCCGGCTGGCCGCCGAGTTCCACGAGCGGGGCAGGACGGAGGTGTCGCCCGCCACCACGCGGACGCGCTCCAGCGGCCAGCCCAGGCGCTCGGCGACGACCTGGGCCAGGCTCGTCCGGTGGCGCCTGTTCCGGCACGCCGATGCCGGTGGACTCGACGCAGCACGCGACCCCCAGGCCCACCGTGGCGCCGGCCGCCTGCCGGCGGCGGACGTCCGGCTCGCCGATCGCCGCCAGCGCCGCGTCCAGCAGCGCCGGGTAGTCGCCGCCGTCGTACACGACCGTGGCATCGCCGCGCGGGTAGCCGGTGTCGTACGGCATCGCGTCAGGCGAGATGATGTTGCGCCGCCGGAGGGCCGCCGGGTCCACGTCGAGACGGCGGGCGAGCAGGTCGAGCATCCGCTCGATGGCGAAGTTGCCCACCTCGCGGCCGCCGCCCCGGATGTAGCCGGACGGCACGGCGCTCGTGTAGACCTGCCGGACCTCCGCGTCGAGCGCCGGCAGCCGGTACGCGCAGACGAGGTGGCTGAGCACATTGTCGCCCTGCTCGGCGCCGGGGCCCCAGTACGCGCCGATGTCGTGCAGGAGCCGGACGCGGAGGCCGAGCAGGTCGCCGCCGGCCGTGGCGGCTACGTCCACGTCGAGCACGCCGCCGTGGGACTGGGCGGTGGTGGCGGTGTCCTCGCTGCGGGTGCCCACCCAGCGCACGGGGCGTCCGAGCCGGCGGGCGACCACGGGCACCAGCGCCTCCTCGGCGTACGGCATGCCCTTCGCGCCGAAGCCCCCGCCGACGTCCTCGGCCAGCACGCGGACACGGCCGGCCGGCAGGTGGAGCAGGGCGGCGACCCAGTCGCGGACGCCGTACACCGACTGGGTGGACGACCACAGCGTGAGCGCGCCGTCCTCGTCCCAGACGGCCGTCACGGCGCGCGGCTCGAGGTAGGCGCCGGCGACGCGGGCCAGGCTGAGGCGGCGGGAGACGACCACGGCGGCGTTTGCGAACGCGGCCTCGGCGTCGCCGAAGGCGCGGGTGGCGACGCCGGCGAGGTTGCCGGGGACGCCCTCGTGCAGCTCGGGCGCGCCGGGGGCCGTCGCCGCCAGCACGCCGCCCGCGCCGGGCCGCGACTCGACGTCCAGGGCGACGGCCTCCGCGGCGTCGCCCGCGGTGTACGGGTCCTCGGCGACCACGACGGCCACCGGCTCGCCGGCGTAGCGGACGTGGTCGCGGGCCAGCACCGGACGCGGGCGCCGGGTGCCCTGCGGCGCCGGCGCCTCGAGCTCGGGCAGGTCGGCGGCCGTGAGCACGGCGAGGACGCCGGGCAGGGCGCGCGCCGCCCCGGTGTCGACCCCGCGCAGCACGCCGTGGGGCTCGGGCGAGCGGACGACGGCGAGGTGGGCCAGCCCCTGCACCGCGATGTCGCCGGCGTAGCGACCGCGGCCGGTCAGCAGGGCGGGGTCCTCGCGGCGGCGGAGCGGGCGGCCGATCAGCTGGTCTGGCACGTCGCGTGCCACGGTAGCAGTGCTACAACCTCTTGATATGCGTGTGACGGTGTGGGGCGAGAACGTCCACGAGCGGCGCGACGCGTCGGTCGCCGCGATCTACCCGGACGGGATGCACGAGGCCATCGCCGCCGGGCTCCGCGAGCGATTGGGCGGCGGCGCGGAGGTCCGGACGGCGACGCTGGACCAGCCGGACCAGGGTCTGGGCCCGGACGTGCTGGAGACGACCGACGTGCTCACGTGGTGGGGCCACGCCGCGCACGGGCAGGTGACCGACGAGCTGGCGGCCCGCGTCTGCGCGCGGGTGCTGCGGGGGATGGGCCTGGTCGCGCTGCACTCGGCGCACTACAGCAAGGTGTTCCGGGGGCTGATGGCGACGACGTGCTCGCTGCGGTGGCGGAACGACGGCCTGCGCGAGCTCGTGTGGACGGTGGCGCCCGGCCACCCGATCGCGGAGGGCGTGCCGGAGGTGTTCGCGATCCCGCGCCAGGAGATGTACGGCGAGTTCTTCGACATCCCGCCGCCGGAGCAGCTGGTGTTCATCAGCTCGTTCGAGGGCGGCGAGGTGTTCCGGAGCGGCTGCTGCTACACCCGGGGCCGGGGCCGCGTCTTCTATTTCAGCCCGGGCGACCAGGAGTACCCGGTGTACCACCAGTGGGAGGTGCGGACGGTGATCGCGAACGCGGTGCGCTGGGCGTGCCCGCGGGAGCCGATCGCGGCGGAGCCGTACCCGGCGCTCCAGTCCGACCGGGGCTGGTTCGAGGGCCGCTGAGGGGCGGGAGCCCCGGCCGCGCCGTGCTTCCAGGCCTCCGAGGACGGAAAGGTTGAGGTGTCGATACTTGCACGCCTCCAGAGGTGGGGATACGTTGAAGTTCCGATACTTCAACCTCTCCCCGGCGTGCATCCCGACGCCAGCGGCGCGGGCGGAGCCCCCGGCCGGTCAGTAGCCCCCGACGGGCCTTCATCGCGCCGGTCTCCAGGGTGCCCCCGATGTGCCGCACCCATACACTGCGGGGCATGCCCACCCTGCTCGAATCAGCCCGTGCCATCGCCGAGTCCGTGGTCGCCGATCGGCGCGCCATCCACCGACGGCCCGAGCTCGCGTTCCAGGAGCACGAGACCGCGGCGCTGGTGGAGACCCGGCTGCGCGCGCTCGGGATCCCGCTCCGGACCGGGGTGGGCGGCACGGGCGTCGTCGGGCTGATCGAGGGCGCTCGCCCCGGCCGCACCGTTCTCCTCCGTGCGGACATGGACGCGCTGCCCATCCAGGAGGAGTCCACCGCCGAGTACGCGTCCGCCGTCCCCGGCGTCATGCACGCCTGCGGCCACGACGCGCACACCGCGATCCTGGTCGGCGCCGCCCGCCTGCTCATGGACCGCCGGGACGAGCTGACCGGCACTGTCAAGCTGATGTTCCAGCCCGCCGAGGAGGGCGGCGCCGGCGCGCTCCGCATGATCGAGGACGGCCTGCTCCAGGACCCGCCCGTGGACGGCGCGTTCATGCTCCACGTCGCCCACGCGCTCCCGGCCGGTCGGGTGGCGACCGCCGGTGGACCGGTGCTCGCCGGGGCGAACAGCTTCACGATCGTCGTCGAGGGCCGCGGCGGCCATGCCTCCCGGCCCCACATGGCGATCGACCCCGTCGTCGTCGCCGCCCATGTGGTCACGGCGCTCCAGACGCTGGTCAGCCGCGAGGTGCCTCCCGACCGGGCCGCCGTGGTCACGCTGGGCA
Source organism: Chloroflexota bacterium (assembly GCA_005880175.1). The sequence continues at coordinate 16,508 of VBJR01000177.1, read as the reverse complement.
GCCTCATCGCCGGGTCGGCCTCCAACGTCATCCCCGACCGGGCGGTGATCAAGGGCACGATCCGGGCCTACGACGGCGACCTGATGAGGGAGCTCGAGCGGCGGCTCCAGGAGACGGCGACCGGCATCGCGGCGGCCATGCGGGCCAGCGCCCAGGTGACGTTCCACATGCGCTACCCGCCCACGGTCAACGACCCGGCGATGGCCGAGCTGCTGTCGGGCGCCGGCCGCGGCGCCCTCGGGCCGGAGGCGGTCGGCGTGGTCGAGCCCGTGATGGCGGCCGAGGACTTCTCCTTCGTGCTGGAGCGCGTGCCCGGCGCGATGCTGTCACTCGGCGTCCGCGCGCCCGGCTGGGACGAGCCGCGGCCCGTGCACACCGCGAGGTTCGACGTGGACGAGTCGGCGCTGCCCGTCGGCGTCGCGTGCATGGCCTCCGTGGCCATGGAGTTCCTGGCCGGCTGAGGCCTGGGGCCGGCCTAGCGCTCGCGGGCCAGCGCGTCCCCGCGCAGGCGCTCGCCCATCGCGGCCATCACCTGGCCCAGCAGGTCGTCGCTGCCCTTGATGGCGTCGCGGAACTGCGCGTGGCTCATGACCATCAGGCGCGCCGGGGTGCTCGTGACCACCGTCGCGGTGGCCGGCCCCCGGTCCAGCATGCTGATCTCGCCGAAGAAGTCGCCCGGGCCGAGGGCCGGCCGCGCCTGGCCGTCCACCTGGACGTCCGCCCGGCCGTCCAGCAGCACGTAGAACGTGTCGCCGAGCTGGCCCTGGTGGACCAGCGGGTGACCGGCCGCGACCTCGACCTCGTCGGTCCGGCTCGCGACGAACTCCAGCTCCCGCGGCCCGCAGTGGGCGAACAGGGGTACCTGCGCCAGTGCGGCGGTCTTGGCGTCTGCCATCACGGCGAATACTCGCATACCCATTAAGATTTCCGACGACAGATGGACCTGCGCTCAGTTGGACTGCTCCAGGGACTCCCGGATCGCGACCTGCAGCGGATCGCGCAGCAGGTGCGCGAGGTACGTCACCCGGCCGGTGCCGAGATCACCGTCGAGGGCCGCGAGGGTGTCGGCTTCCTGATGATCCTCGACGGCGACGCCGAGGTCAGCACGCCGGACGGCCGGACCCGCAGCCTCGGGCCCGGCGACCACTTCGGCGAGATGGCCCTCCTCGACCAGGGCGGCCGCAGCGCCTCCGTGACGGCGAAGAGCGACCTGCACCTCGCCGCGATCGCGGAATGGAACTTCAAACCGTTCCTGCTGGAGCATCCGGAGGTCGCGTACCGCCTGCTCCAGACGCTCAGCCGCAGGGTTCGCGAAGCCGAAGCCTGGTAGAGCTCTTGCCTCCGGGCGACGCGGCGACCTGCGCGGTCTGCGGTCGCCCGCTGCCCGACGGCGCACGGTTCTGCCCCAACTGCGGCACGGCCGTCGGTCCGCTCCTCAGCACCGAGGAGCGGAAGATGGTCACGGTCCTGTTCGCGGACCTGGTGGACTCGACCGGCCTGGCCCAGCGCCTGGACCCCGAGCGCGCCCGTGACGTCCTCGGCCGGTTCTTCGACACCGCCTCGGGCGAGCTGCAGACGCTGCGCGGGCGCACCGAGAAGTTCATCGGCGACGCCGTCATGGCCGTCTTCGGGCTGCCCCACGTGCACGAGGACGACGCGCTGCGCGCCGTCCACGCGGGACTCGCCATCCGCAGCCGGACCCGCCGGCTGGGCCAGTCGCTCGGCCTGGCCGTGCCGCTGGAGGTCCGGGTCGGCATCCGCCCCGGGGAGGTGCTGGCCGGCGCCACCACCCACGCGCTGACCAGCGAGACGGTCTCCTACGGGCGCCGGCGCCGGATCCGGGCCCGGGGCTTCGACGAGCCGCTGTCGGGCCACCCGATCGAGGGCCTGACGACGCGGTCGGCCCGCCGCACCATCCCGTTCGTCGGGCGGGCGGGCGAGCAGGCGGTGCTGGGCGACAGCCTCGCCCTCGCCAGCTCCACCGGCCGGCCGGTGCTGGTCACGGTCGTGGGCGAGCCGGGCATCGGCAAGACCCGCCTGGCCGACGAGCTGGCCGCGGGCCTGAGCGCGCTCGTGATCGTGCTCCGGGGCCAGGCCCGCTCGTTCACCGACACGGCCACGTTCGCGCCGGTGGCGGCGATGGTGGCGGACCTGGCCGCGATCTCCGGCGGCGAGCCGCCCGACGTGGTGCGGCGCCGGCTCCGCGAGCTGGCCGACACCTGCTGTGGCCCGGACGAGGCCGACCCGGTGGCGGAGCGGCTGGGCCTGCTGTTCGGCCTGGCCGGGCGCCGCGAGGAGTCCACGTTCGTCCACAGCGTGCAGGCCGGCTTCGTCGCGCTGGTGGACGGGCTGGCGCGCGACCGGGCGGTCGTGCTGGTGTTCGAGGACGCGCACGGCCTGGGCGCGCCGATGCTGGACCTGATCGAGCGGCTGGGCACGCCGGGCGAAGGCGGCCCGCGCCGGGCGCTGGTGATCGCCCTCGCCCGGGGCGAGCTGCTCGACCGGCGGCCGGCGTGGGGGTCGAGCAGCGGGAACGCGGTCGTGATCCGGCTGGAGCCGCTGTCCGCCGAGGCGTCGATCCAGCTCGTCCGGCACGCCAGCGGCGGCCGCATCGGGGACGCGCGGGCCGCGGAGATCGCGACCCGGGCCGGCGGCAACCCGTACTTCATCATCGAGACGACCGGCATGCTCGCGCTGGACCGCGACGGCGACGCGGCGACCAGCCGGGCCGCGCTGCCGCCGACCGTGCAGGCCGTCGTGAGCGCCCGCCTCGACCACCTCCCCGAGCGGCTCCGGGAGCTGGCCCGCCGGGCGTCCGTGTTCGTCTACTCGTTCGACCTGGAGGAGCTCGCGGTCGTCGATCCCGAGGCCACGCCGGACGAGCTGGCGCAGCTGGAGCTGGCCGAGGTGCTGGTGCCCGACCGCGCCGGCGGGTGGCGGATGCGGCACGCCACGCTGCGGGATGTCGCGTACTCGAGCCTGCCCAAGCGGGAGCGGGTCCGCCTGCACCAGCTCGTGGCCGAGCGGCTGCTGGCGACCGGCCACCTGATGTGGGCGGCCGACCACCTGCAGCTGGCGGCCCTGGCCGCCGCCGACCTCGACCCGAGCGACCGGGGACCGCGCGAGCGGGCGGCGGACGCGCTCGTGTTGGCCGGCGACCGCGCCCGCCGGCGCATGGAGGGCCGCGCCGCGGTGGACTACTACGAGCGGGCGCTCGCGATGGCCGGACCGGAGGCGACGTGGGGCGCGCGCGAGGCGCGGGCGCTGGCGGGCATGGGCGAGGCCCGGTACTGGCTGGGCGAGTACGCCGGGGCGGCCGACGCGCTGCAGCGGTCCGTCGCGCTGGGCGAGGCCAACGACGACCTGGTGGCGCTGACGCTGGCCTGGCGGTTCCAGGGCGACATCGCGATCAACGTCGAGGCGGACGTGGAGAAGGCCGAGCGGCTGCTCGCCCGCTCGCTGGCCGCCGCCGAGGCGCTCGACGACACCTGGGCCATCGTGCGGACGCTGCTGTTCGCGGGGTGGGTGCCGTGGACGCGGCGGCGGTTCGAGGAGTCCGAGGCCCTGTGGCGGCGGGCGCTGGCGATGGCCGACCCGGAGGACCGCTGGGCGCGCGTGCGGACGCTCACGTCCCTGTCGATCAACCGCGACGAGATGGGCGACCACGACGCGGCGATGGAGCTGATCGAGGAGGCGCGGGCGCTGGCCGACGAGACGGGCGACCGGTTCAGCCTCGCGGTGACGCTGGTCCAGAAGGCGCGCGTGCTGGAGGAGTACGGCCGCTTCGAGGAGGCGCTGCCGTGCTTCGACAAGGCCATCGCGATCTTCGGCGAGGTGGGCGCCCGCTGGGAGCTGGCCGACGCGCGGGCCGAGCGCGGGGTGGCCCGGCGCGAGCTGGGCCGCTTCGACGAGGCGGAGGAGGACCTGCGCTACGCGATCCGGATGTCGCAGGACCTGGGCGAGCGGCAGCTGGCGGGCTGGGCCTGGCGCGCGTTCGCACGGGTGGCCGAGCGCCGGGGCGACACGGAGGAGGCCGAGGAGCGGTACCGCCGCTCCCGCGAGGCGGAGGAGCGGGGCCCGCACTGAGCGGCGGCTAACGCTAACGGGCCTTGCCGTACGGGCGCCACGTCTCGACCGGGCTGAGGGGTGGCAGACGTACGGCAACCCCACCGGCATTGCATCTAGATCTCGGCCGACGCCGCCTCCCGGATCGCCGCCCAGGCCGCCTCCACGTGGCGGGCCTCGGTTCGCTCCGCGCCGATGGCCAGGCGCAGGACCAGCCGGCCGTCCAGCTTCGTGTGGGTCAGGAACAGGCGGCCCGACCCGTTCAGCCGGTCCAGGATCCGCCGGGTCGCCTCGTCGCCGCCGCGGTGGCGGAAGCACACCAGGTTCAGCGACGGCGGCGCGGCCAGCTCGAACCGGTCGTCAGCACGCACCTGGCCGGCGAACTCCCGCGCCAGCCGGACGCCCTCGCGGACGTGGTGTCGGAGCCCCTCCACGCCGTAGTGCCGGATCGTGGCCCACAGCTTCAGGGCGCGGAAGCGCCGGCCCAGCGGCACCTGCCAGTCGCGGTAGTCGATCACGGCGCCCGACTCGCTCGCCGCATTCCGCAGGTACTCGGGCAGGATGCTCAGCGCGCCCACCAGCGCCGCCCGGTCGGCCACGAAGAAGGCGGTGCAGTCGAAGTTCACGAACATCCACTTGCCTCCCAGCGCCCCGTCCACGTGCAGCCAGACGCCGTGCCGGGCGCAGACCTCCCCGATCGCCCGCACGGGGTCGATGGCGTTGGACGACGTCGTGCCGACCGTGGCCGCGACCATGCAGGGGACGACGCCCGCCGCGATGTCCGCTTCCAGCCGGCGGGCCAGGTCGTCCGGACGCATGGCGTGCGTGTCGTCCACCGCGACCAGGCGCACCGCCTCGCTGCCGATGCCGGCCACCCGGACCGCCTTCTCGATCGAGGAGTGCGTCTGTGACGTGGCGTAGATGCCCAGCGGGCGGTCCACGCCGGCCGCGTTGGCCCGGCCCCCGGTCGCCCGCTCGCGCGCCGCGACGAGCGCGCACAGGCCCGCGCTCGACGCCGAGTCCTGGATCACGCCGCCGCCCGGACCCGACGAGCAGAACCGCTCCGGCAGCCCCAGGAGGTCCACCATCCAGTCCATCACGTGCGTCTCCAGCTCGGTGCAGGCCGGGCTGGTCGACCACAGCATCCCCTGGACGCCGAGGCCGGCCGAGAGGAGCTCGCCCAGGATGGACGGCGCCGAGCCCCCGCTCGGGAAGTACCCGAAGAAGCTGGGCGACTGCCAGTTCGTGAGGCCCGGCAGGATGATCTCGTCGAGGTCCCGGAAAACGGCGTCGAACGGCTCGCCGTGCTCCGGCGGGTGCTCGGGCAGCGCGGCCCGGACCTGGCCCGGCGCCGCCCGGGACAGGACGGGCAGCTCCTCGACCCGCTCCATGTACCGGGCGATCCACTCGACGGTCTCCCGCCCCCAGCGCCGGAACTCGTCGGGCGTCATGTGATAGCTGGTGGCCATGACCGCCATGATGGCGCGTACCGCACGGACGGGGCGCCGCACGGCGCGGCGCCCCGCCGGCGTGCGTGGGGGGTCAGAGGACCAGGGCCGCGTCGCCGAACTCGTGCCAGAGGTAGCCGGCGGCGATCGCCTCCCGGTACGCCCGCTCCAGCAGCGGCTCGGGCAGGAACGCGCGGAGCAGGTCGAAGTGGCTGGCCTCGGGCTCGTGCATGCCGGTCAGCAGCGCGTCCACGGCCCGCA
>VBJR01000177.1:1499-10440 GCA_005880175.1 Chloroflexota bacterium | reverse complement strand
GGATCGGCTCGCCGTGCTGGAGGATCAGCTCCAGGTCGGCGTCGGTGTCCAGCTCCAGCCGCCAGAGCAGCGGGATGTCCGGCCGCCGCTCGAGCACGCGCAGCGCCGCCTCCCCGACGTGCAGCGTCTCGCCCGGCGCCAGCGGGACGTTGGCGTGCGGCGGCGCCACCCGCACGGCCAGCGCGTCCCAGGCGCGGCCGTGCCGGACACACGGCCGGAGCTGCACCGGCTCGCCCGAGTCGCGGACGGCGGCGACCGCCGCCGGCAGCACCCGGCTCGTGTTGACCACGAGCAGGTCGCCCGGGCCCAGCAGGTCCGGCAGCCGGTCGAACCGGCTGTGGCCGACACGGCCGCTGGACCGGTCGATCACCAGCAGCCGCACGTGGTCGCGGCGGACGCCCCGCCGGGCCGCGGGCCGGGAGGCGCGCAGCTCCGGCGGGAGCGGTGGGAGCGCGGTGTCGATCATGGCGCCACCTCCAGCAGCTCGCGCGCCTCCAGCCGGGGCGGGACCGCCTCGCCCGCGGCCAGCCGCACGAACGCCTCGGCCACGTCCTCGGGCCGGGCCAGCGCGGCCGGATCGTCGTCGGGCAGCGCGGCGCGGTGCATGTCGGTGTCCATGTCGCCCGGGTCCACGCTGACCACCGTCACGCCGAATCCGGCCAGCTCGGCGGCCCACACCCGGCTCAGCCCGTCCACGCCGGCCTTGGCGGCGGAATAGGCGCCCCAGCCCGGATAGCCGTTGACCGCGGCGTCGCTGCTGAGGTTCACGATCAGCCCGGAGCCGCGCAGCAGCATGCCGCCGACCAGGGCGCGAGCGAGCAGGAACGGCGCGGTCAGGTTGACGCGCACCACCTCCTCGAACGCCTCCGGGTCGGTGTCGGCCAGCAGCGGGAGCGGGGTCGGGCCGAGGGTCGAGGCGTTGTTGACCAGGACGTCCACCCGCCCGAACTGGTCGAGGGCCAGGGTCACCAGCCGCTCCCGGTCCGTCGCGCTGGCGACGTCGGCGCGGACGGCCAGGACCTCGGCCCCGAGCTCGCGGCAGACCTCGGCCGTGGCCTCCAGCAGGGCCCAGTCCCGGGCGCACAGCGCGAGCCGGGCGCCCTCGCGCGCGAAGGCGATGGCGATCGCGCGACCCAGCCCCCGCGACGCGCCGGTCACGAGCGCGACCCTGTCTTGCAGTTGGTTCATGCCCCCATGGTTCGCCGCGCGGGGGTGTTTCCACATCGGGCCGGAGGCCGGCCGCCGCCTCGGTCTTTGGACCGAGGCGCTACCCGACCAGGCCCTGGCGGATCGCCAGCACGGCCGCGGCGGTGCGGTCCGCCACGCCCAGCTTCTGCAGGATGCTGCTCACGTGCGTCTTGACCGTCTTCTCGGTGATGGCCAGGCGCCGCGCGATCTGCTTGTTGGCGTAGCCCTCGACCACCAGCCGCAGCACCTCCCGCTCCCGCGGCGTCAGCGGGTCCGCGGCCGGGCCGGCAGGGTCCGCCACCCGCCGCATCAGCCGCGCCGCCACGTCCGGGTGCAGCACCGGCCGGCCCCGGTGGATCTCGCGGATCGCCTCGGCCAGCGCGTCGGGGTCCACGTCCTTCAGCAGGTAGCCGGCCGCCCCCGCCTGCATCGCCGCGAAGATGCGCTCGTCGTCCGCGAAGCTGCTGAGCACCAGCACCCGGGCTCCCGGCGCCGCCTCGGTCAGCGCCCGGATCGCCGCCACACCGTCGCCGTCGGGCATCACCAGGTCCATCAGCACGACGTCCGGCACCCCCGACGCGGCCGCCGCCACCGCCGCCTCGCCGCCCCCGGCCTCGGGCTGGCCGGGCGCGGCGCGCGGGCCCGGCGCCACTCGGCGGCAGGTGCACGCGGACCTCGGTGCCGCGGCCTGGCTGTGAGTCGATCGTCAGCTCGCCGCGCACGGAGGCTGCCCGCTCCCGCATCGTTGCCAGGCCCATCGTCCGCCGGCTGCGGGGCAGGGCCGCGGGGTCGAAGCCGGGCCCCCAGTCACGGACGCTCAGCACCGCGCCCTGTCCGTCCCGTCGACCGGTGCGCTCCAGCGTTACCTGGACGCGGGCGCCGGGCGCGTGGCGGACCGCGTTGAACAGCGCCTCCTGGGCGATCCGCAGCAGGGCCAGGTCCTGGCTCGGCGTCAGGCTCAGCTCGCCCTGCACCCGCAGCTCGATGGCCGCGCCATGGGCCCTGCGCAGCGCCTCGACGTGGTCGCGCAGCGTCGCCTCCAGGCCGTCCCGCTCCAGGCTCTTGGGCCGCACCGCGTAGACCAGCGCCTTCATCTCGCTCAGGGCGGCGCTGGCCCCGCGCTCCAGCCGCTCCAGCGCCTCGCGAGCCTCGGCGTCCTCGCTGCGCAGGGCCGCCGCCCGGGCCTCGTAGACCATGCTGAACAGGCGCTGCGACACCGAGTCGTGCAGCTCCCGGGCCACCCGGGCCCGCTCCTCGACCGTGGCCAGCTCCTGCGCCTGCCGGTACAGCCGCGCGTTGGCGATCGCGACGCCGGCGTAGCCCGCGAGGGTCTCCGCCGTGCGCTGGTCGGCGGCCGTGAAGGCGCCGGTCCGGCTTCCGGACAGGAACAGGTTGCCCAGCGCCTCGCCCCGGTGCCGGATGGGGACGCCCAGGAAGTCCGTCAGCTCCGGATGGTGGGCCGGGTAGTAGCCGAACCGCGGGTGCCGGCGGATGTCGCGGAGCCGGATCGGCCCGTCGTTCAGCAGCGCCCCCAGCACGCCGTGCACGCGGGGCAGCTCGCCGATCCGGGACGCGCGCTGGTCGCTGACGCCGACCGTGAGGAAGCGGGCGAAGCCGCCCCGGCCGTCCGGCACGCCCAGCGCGCCGTAGCGGGCCCCCACGGCGGCCCTGGCGGTGCGGAGGACGCGGTCCAGCACCTTGTCGAGGTCCAGGTCCTCCTCGATCGCCAGGAGCTCGAGCGTCCGCCGGTCCATGCCGACTATGGTGCGACGATGACGCTCAGCGCGCGGCCGGCCGCGGTGCCCGGCGACGCCTCGGCGGTCGCCCGGATCTACAGCCAGGGCATCGCCGACCGGGTGGCGACGTTCGAGACCGAGCCGCGCTCGGCGGCGGACGTCCGGTCGCTGCTCGACGCTCGGCTGGCCACCCACCCCGCGGTCGTCGTCGAGCGCGGCGGCGAGGTGGTCGCGTTCGCCTGGGTGGGCCCCTACAGCGCCCGCCCGTGCTACGCCGGCATCGGCGAGTTCTCGGTGTACGTGGCCCGCGAGTGCCGCGGGACCGGCGCCGGCGGGGTGGCCCTCGGCGCCCTGCTGGACGCCTGCGAGCGGGCCGGGTTCTGGAAGGTGGTGTCGAAGGTGTTCCCGGAGAACGCGGCCAGCCGCCGGCTCTGCGCGCGTCACGGGTTCACCGAGGTCGGCCTCCACCGCAGGCACGCCAGGCTGGACGGCGAGTGGCGGGACGTCGTGATCGTGGAGCGCCTGCTGGGCGAGGCCGCTCGATAAGCGGCCCTGGGGCGGCCCCCCGGAAATCCGACTCCGCCCCCTGGCCGCGCAGAACCTTATCGAAGGTCCAAAGGGTTGTCAATGACTTGACACCCAAAAGTCCTCAAAAGGTCGGAGGTGTGTTCACCCAGATGAGCCGCGCGACGCTCCGGCCCGGGTTCCGCCAGGAGTGCAGGACCCCGCTCGGGTAGTACAGGCTGTCGCCGTCGCGCAGGAGGTACCGCTCCTGGTCGTTCAGCACCACCTCGAACGAGCCCTCCAGCACGTAGACGAACTCCTCGCCCTCGTGGGAGTAGCTGCCCTCGCTGCCGGCGCCCGGCTCGACGGTGAAGATCTGCGGCTCCATCAGCGCCTGCCCGTCCGCCAGCTGCTCCACGGTGACGCCGTGGTTGCGGACGGACCGGCCGCGGCCGGCCCGCTTGAGCCGCGCCACCCGGCCGCTGGGCCGCTGCAGCAGCGCCGCGAACGTGGTGCCGTAGTAGCTGAGCAGCCGGTGCAGCGTGGCCATCGAGGCCCCGCTCTGGTCGCGCTCCAGCTCGCTCAGGAACGAGGCCGACAGGCCGACCGCGGCGGCCGCCTGCTCCAGCGTCTGGCCGCGCTCCTGGCGCATCTTGCGCAGGCGCGGCCCCAGCGCCACCTCGCGCCGCTTGCGGGGCGTCGGGCGGTCGTGGCCCTCCTCGGCCAGCACCCGCCGGATGCCGGCCGTGTTCAGCTTCTCCACCCGGCGCAGGTACGCGACGCGCCGCAGCCGGACGAGGTCCTCGTCGCCGAAATAGCGGTAGCCGCTGGAGGAGCGGCTCGTGGCGATCAGGCCCTCCCGCTCCCAGACGCGGACCGTGGCGGCGCTCACGCCGACCATCCGCGCCGCCTCGCCGACCTTGTAGCCGAGGTCGCGACTGCCGATGGTCGGCACGTCGGCCTGGTCGATCAGCACCTCGCTCACCCGCGTCGCTCCCCCAATCCCTCTTCGGCGCCCCGCAACAGCGCCTGCTCATTTTGCTACAGGCGGCCGTCGAGCTCCAGCAGGGCACCGAGCAGGGCCCTCCCGCCGTCCACGCAGCGCTCCGGCGGCGTGTGCTCCTCGGGGGCGTGGCTGACGCCGCCGGTGCTGGGGACGAAGATCATGGCCTGGGGGACGTACCGGCCGACGACCATCGCGTCGTGGCCGGCCCCGCTCGCCATCCGCCGGCTGGCCAGGCCGAGCGAGTCGCAGGCCGCCTCGATCGCCGCCACCAGCTCCGGGTCGGACCGGACCGACGCCTTGGCGGTGGCGCGCTGGAGCTCGCCGCCCAGGCCGCTGGCCAGCTCGCCGAGGCGCGCCTCGACGCCGTCCAGCGCCGCCTCGTCGAGGCCGCGGATCTCCGCCTCCAGCTCGACCCGGCCCGGGACGATGCTGGGGACGCCGGGCAGCACCCGGAGAACCCCCACCGTGCCCACGACGCCCGCCTCGACGGCGGCGTCGCGGACCCCGAGCACGAACGGCGCGGCCATGACCAGCGCGTCCCGCCGGTCCGCCATCGCGGTGGTCCCCGCGTGGTTGGCCTGGCCGGCGAACGCGACCGCGAAGCGCCGGATGCCGACGATGCCCTCGACCACGCCGATCGGGATGCCGGCCGCGTCGAGGACGCCGCCCTGCTCGATGTGCAGCTCCAGGTACGCGGCGAGGACCCGGCGCGGGCGGACGGCCCGGTTCAGGCCCCTCGCGTCGAGGCCGGCGTCGCGGATGTGGGCGGCGGCCGGGCGGCCGTCCCAGGCCGGCCGCGTCAGCGCGTCGCGGGCGAGGCCGCCCGTCATCGCCAGGCTGCCGAGGGTGGGGGTGCCCAGCGTCGCCTCCTCGGCGGCGAAGTCGATCACCTCGACCGGGTGGCGGAGGTGGACGGCGGCGTCGCGGAGCGCGCGGACGCAGGCCAGCGCCGCGACCACGCCCAGGGCGCCGTCGTAGCGGCCGCCGTTGGGCACCGTGTCGGTGTGGGAGCCGAGCGTGATCGGCTTGCGGGCCGGCTCGGCGCCGGGGTAGCGGCCGATCACGTTCGCCGCCTCGTCGCGCCGGACCTCCATCCCCAGGCCGAGCATCGTCTCGCGCACCCAGCCGCGCGCCTCGATGTCCGCCGCCGAGTAGGCGACCCGGCTGACGCCGCCGGCCGGGTCGGCGCCGATCGTGGCCAGGTGGTCCAGGTCCGAGAGCAGACGGGCGCCATCGAGCTCGGGGCGCGCTACGGTTCTTGGCGGTTCAGCTCCCATGCCCTGCGACGCTGGGCCAGTTGCCGACCGCTGTCAAGGAGCTCCCCAGATGGCCGACACGTTCGATCTGCTGGTCCGCGGCGACCTGGTGCTGCCCGGCGCCGTCCTGCGCGGCGGCGCGCTGGCCATCCGGGACGGCCGCATCGCCGGCGTGCTCGAGCCGGGCGTCGCCGTCGAGGCGGCCGAGGTGCGCGACTACACGGGCCGCTACGTGCTGCCCGGACTGGTGGACACGCACGTGCACCTGCTCAGCACGCCCGTGGAGGGCATCGCGACGGGCACGGCCGCGGCGGCCGCCGGCGGCGTGACCACGATCGTGGACATGCCGTACGACAGCCCCGACCCGGTGATCGAGGCGGGGCGCTTCCGCGAGAAGGCGGCCCAGGTCGCGGAGCAGGCCCGCGTGGACGTCGGCCTGTACGCGACGATCGCGAAGGTGGACGGCATCGAGGCCATCCCGGAGCTGCTGGCGGCGGGCCCGCTGGCGTTCAAGCTCTCCCTGTACGAGACGGACGCCCACCGGTTCCCGCGCATCGCCGACGGCGACCTCCTGGCCGCGTTCGAGGCGCTGGCGGACGCCCGCCTGCCGGTCGTGCTGCACGCGGAGCTGCAGGAGATCGTGGACCGGTTGGTCGCGCGGGGCCTGGCCGCGCGCGAGGAGGACCCCGGCGCCCACGGCCGCAGCCGGCCGGTGGTGTCGGAGACGGCGGCGGTGGTCAAGGCGCTGGAGCTGGCCCGCTGGTCGGGCGCCCGGGTCCACATCGCCCACGTGACGCACCCGCACGGCTTCCGGCTGATCGACTACTACCGGAGCCTGGGCGCGGACGTGACCGGCGAGACGTGCGCGCACTACCTGGCGCTGAGCGAGGACGACGTCGCCGCGCTGGGCCCGATCGCCAAGGTCAACCCGCCCATCCGCGACGCCGCCGCCCGCGAGGGGCTGTGGGCCGACCTGTGGGCGGGCCGGGTGGCGACGATCTCGACCGACCACGCGCCCTGGCCGGAGGAGGCCAAGCGGCGCCCGATGCTGCGGGCGGCGTCGGGCATCCCCGGCCTGGAGACGTTCCTGCCGGCCGTGTTCACCGAGGCGGCGGCCCGCCGGTTCCCGCTGCCGGACCTGGCCGAGCTGGTCGCGGGCCGCCCGGCCGACCTCTTCGGACTGGGCGACCGCAAAGGACGCCTGCGGCCGGGCCTCGACGCGGACCTGGCCGTCCTGGACACCCGCCGGCCGTGGACGTTCGAGGCCGCGCGCTCGGTGACCACGGCCCGCTGGAGCCCGTTCGACGGCAGGACCTTCGCCGGCCGGGTGGAGGCGACGTTCCTGCGCGGCCGGCCCGTGTACGAGTCGGGCCGGGTGCTGGCCACCCCGGGCACGGGCCGCTGGCTGGAGGGGCGCACCGGATAACCTGCCAGAAAGTAGACTATTTTCTGGCAGGTCAATGACGGGATCCTACGAGTTCGCCGGACGCGACCTCTACCGCGACCGCACCACGGAGCTGGCGGCGCTGGACGCCTGGTGGGATGGCACCGAGGACCGCTTCCCACTCGTCCTGTTCGGACGCCGGCGGGTCGGCAAGTCCTGGCTGTTCCGGCGCTTCGCGGACGGCAAGCCGGCCGACGTGCACTTCGCGGACACCGCGGACTTCTACCGGTTCCTCTTCCGTCAGGCCACGGGCGGACGCCGGCTGGCCGTGATCGACGAGTTCCCGGAGCTGCTCCGGCTCGGTGGCGCGCCGGACTCCGTGCTGGCCCGCGTCATGGAGGAGGAGCTGCCCGCGTCCCAACTCAAGCTGATCCTGTGCGGGTCGCAGGTGTCCAGGATGGAGGAGCTGCTGACCGAGCGGCAACCGCTGCACGGCCGGGGCCGCCGGTTCCTGCTCGCGCCGCTCCGCTTCGCGCCGGCGCGCGAGTTCCTGGGCGCCCATCGACCGGCTGACCTGGTCACGCGCTACGGGATCGACGGCGGCATGCCACTGTACCTGCGCGGTCTCGGCCGCCACGCCACGCTCCGCTCAGTCGTCTGCGAGGACCTGCTGGCGCCGCTCGGGGCGTTCTTCAACGAGCCGTGGGACGTGCTGGAGATGGAGCTGACCGGCACGGCGGTCCACTTCTCGCTCCTCCTGGCGCTCTCCCGGCACGAGGACATGACGTGGCAGGAGCTGGTCGCCGAATCCCACGTCAGCGAAGGCAACGCGTCGCGCAACGTGCGCGTGCTCCAGGACCTGCACCTCATCGAGGCGGCCAACCCCCTGTTCAGCGAGCCCCGCGCCCGACAGCGCCGCTATCGTCTGCGCGACCACCTGATGCGGTTCTGGTTCCGCTTCGTGTTCCCCTGGCAGGAGGAGCTGCGGGCTGGCCTGGCGGCCGGCGACCACTTCGACCGCAACGTGGCGCCGCACCTGGCCGAGCACGTCAGCCCCGTGTTCGAGGAGCTGTGCCGGGACTGGGTGCGGGCCGACCGGGCGGGCACCGGCGAGTCGGTCGGGCGCTGGTGGGGGCCCGCCCGACACGACCTGCGCCGCCAGCGGTTGGCGACCACCGAGGAGATCGACATCGTCGCCGTCTCCGGCCGCGCGGTCACCGTGGTGGGCGAGTGCAAGTGGACGGCGCAGCCCATGCGCCGGGCGGTGCTGGACGACCTGCTGGAGCGCAAGGTGCCCGCCCTGGCCCAGGTGGGGGTCGACGTGAGCGGCGCCCGGGTCGCCCTGTTCTCGCGCTCGGGGTTCGCGCCCGACCTCCGCGCGGCGGCGACCGCCCGGGGCGCCCGGCTGGTCGGCCTGGACGAGCTCGTGCCCGCTCACTCCGGAGAGTGAGGGATGCGGCCTCTCATCCTCCAGAGGGAGGCCGAAAACCCCACTCCAGCACGACGACAGGGCCCCACCACCCGGCCTAGCCTTCCCGCCATGGATATGCCCATCCCCTCGCTGCGCTCCATGTGGAGGCTGCGCCTCGGACTCGGCGCGGTCGTCCTGCTGGGGTCGGTGATCTGCTTCCTGGGCACCAGCTGGGACATCCAGTGGCACAGCTTGATCGGCCGCGACCGGGTCCTGATCCCGCCCCACATCATGATGCTGAGCGGCGTCACGCTGGGCGGCGTCGCGGCGCTGACCGACGTCCTCGTCGAGACGATCTGGGCGGGCCGGAACCGGCTCGTGGCGGAGCACACCGTCCTCTTCGCCGGCCTGTTCAACGCCTCGCTGGGCGCCTACGTGGCCGGCTTCGCCGCGCTC
>VBJR01000177.1:0-1429 GCA_005880175.1 Chloroflexota bacterium | reverse complement strand
GCCTACCTGCTGGCCTCGGCGGGCGGGCTGGCGGCCGCGCGGGGCACGGTCGCGGCCAGGCGGCTGGGCTACCTGGGCGCGGTGGCCGCCTTCGCGGCCACGTTCAACATCTTCACGTTCCTCACGTTCAACGCCCTCGAGCCTCGAGGCATGATCGACCTCGGAACCGTGGTGGTCGACGTCTTCCCGCTGCTGATGACCCTGCTCAGCGGCGCCGTCCTGGTGCTGGCGGTGCGGGTGGTGCCGTGGCGGTGGGCGGCGACCGGCGTCGCCGCGGTCAGCCTCGTCCTCGTCGGCGCGGTCGCGCTGTTCGTCCCGCCGGCCACCGACCTCCTGGTCCAGATCGAGCACCAGCAGTTCCAGCGGCCCGATCCCGGGATCGCGTTCGTCGCGTTCCAGTGGCCGATGATGCCCGTGCTGGTGGCGGTCGCGATCGACATCGTCCGGCGGGGAGCGCGCCGCACCGGCATCGCGCTCGCCATCTGCTGCCTGC
Organism: Chloroflexota bacterium; assembly: GCA_005880175.1. Next base: position 936 of record VBJR01000177.1, on the reverse strand, counting down.
TCGCCTGCATCCCGGTGACCCCGCTCAGGCCGCTGCGTGGCACCGAGACGCTCTTCGTGGCGCTCGGTGCGGCAGGGGTCCTCGCGTCGGTGCTGCTGGGCCTGGTCGGCGCCCTGTGGGGAGCCTGGCTGGGAGGTCGGGCCGGGCTGGCGCTCGCCAACGCTGAGGCGGCGGCCTGATGCCACTGCTCGCGCAGCGCCTGCTCCTCGCCGCCGGCCTGGTCGCCCTGGCCGCGCTGCTGGTCGAGATCGGCCTCTCCGTCGCCGCGACGACGCACGGCAGCCAGCCGGCCCGGGTGGTCCAGGTGGACGCCGGCCCGTACCCGCTCCGGGTCAGCTTCTACACCGACCCGGCCCATGCCGGGTTCGCGGAGCCCTTCGCGATCGCCCCGGTCGGCCAGCCGGGCGGCCTGACGTTCACCGTCACCTCCGATCCCGGCCCCGGCGTGCAGGCCACGCCGGTGAACGACGGCGTCGGCGCCGATCCCGCGGTACGCGGCGGGGTGCAGGGAGCGGCCGAGGTCCCGGTCCAGGGCCCGTGGGACCTGGGGATCGTGGTCGACGGCCCGCGCGGACCCGGCCGGGTGGAGGTCCCGTTCCAGGCCGCGGCGCCACCGGCGATTCCCGACTGGCTGGGCTGGGTGCTCGGCTTCATCCCCTTCTACGGACTGATCGGCTTCCTCGTGCTGCAGCGGCCGCGACGGAGGGCGGCCATGTCCCCGGCGTGACATGAGGCCCGAGCGCTGGCCCGTGTCCTGGTGGGCGGCGCTGACGCCGCTCGGCCAGGACGCGGTGTTGATCGTGCTGCTCCTGGGCTACGGGCTCAGCACCCTCCGGGAGCGGCCGGGCGAGCGCTTCGACGACCCCTCGACGGTCGGGCTGCTCGTCCTGACCACCGTGCCGCTCGTCCTCAGGCGCCGCTGGCCGACCCCGGTCA
>VBJR01000176.1 GCA_005880175.1 Chloroflexota bacterium | reverse complement strand
CGATGTGGTCGATCGCGCGGAGAAGGCGGCGCGCTTGGCGCAGCTCGCGCTGCTCATCCGGCTCTGCCGGCTGGGTCGGGCCGCGGGCATCCACGTCATCGGCGCCACCCAGCGACCGGACGCGGACGCGGTGCCCGGGCAGCTCAAGGCCAACCTGCCGGCGACGATGGCGTTCCGGGTCCGTGACCCGGTGAACAGCCGGGTCCTTCTCGGAGACGGCAACCCGCAGGCGGCGAGCCTGCCCGTGATCCCTGGTCGCGGTATCTGGCAGGCGGACGTCCAGGTCGAGGTCCAGACGCCGTGGCTGGACCGGTCCGAGGCGGCGGCGTTGCTGGCGCGGGCGTACCCGGAGGTGGCGAGCCTGGCGGCGGCGCGGAGGGGGCCGGCATGACCTGGCTGTGGCTCTGGCGCAGCGTCATCGAGCCGAGCTGGCTCTCGATCGTGTCGGCGCCATTCGTGGTGGCTGGCTACGTCCTGCTGGGCAGAGAGCGGCGCGAGGGCTGGCTGTGCCTGATCGTCTCTCAGGCGGGGCTGCTGGCGATCGGCCTCACCGGCCATCAGGTCGGCCTCGTCGTCGTGTTGCTGCCGATGGCGGTGGCCGTCCGCAACTTCTACCGGCGGGGCCGGCGTGCGGGAGCCTCGGCATGAGCGGCCCCATCGTGCGCGGCGCGCTGTGGGCGAACGATCTGACCCGGCTCCGTCAGCCACTTTCGCCCGGCCGTGAATACGTCTTCGCCGAGGTGCGGCGGGATGGTTTGGCGCCGCAGCTGGCCCGGGCCATGGCGGTGGAGGAGGACGACGTGCGCGGGCGCCTGGAGCGCGGCTGCCGGGCCTTCGTCTGGGACTGGCGGGCCGAGGTGGTGAGCTGGCTGTGGATCTCGACGGGCGAGGAGGCGGCGCCGCCGCTGCGCCGCACGCTTCGCTTCGCCAACGGCGACTGCCACGGGTGGAACGCCGGCACGCTGGTGCGCCACCGTGGGCGAGGTCTGCTGAGCGGACTGCTGGGGTACACGGGCTGGCGGATGGCGCGGGCGGGGTGCCGCACGATGTGGAACGGCATCCTGGACGAGAACGTGTCCAGCCGGCGCGCCCACCTGGCGGCCGGGTTCCGGCCGATCCTTTGCTTGACCGCCGTCCATGAGCCGCCGCCGACCTGGCTGCGGATGCGGCCGGCCGACTACGCGGACGAGCACCTGGTGGAGCGTGCACGTGGGCTGTTCGCTAACGAGCCGGCGAGGCGACCGACGGTTGGGCACGCGGTCACGGGCTGGCCGCAGTCCAACGGGTCCGAGGTGCGGGCATGGCGGGCATGAACGATGAGGCGGCGGTGCCGGCGTGCGTCGAGTCGTCGGCCGGGCGAAGCGCGCGAGCAGCGGAGCGGCGCAGCGCGCTTTCGATCTGGGCATGCGATCTCGAAGGGCGTGACGGCGTTCGCGGGGATGTCAGTCAGACTCGACGCTCGCTCCCAGCCGGTGAGTTGCTCCCCATCGGGGCGGGCGAGCCGGGCCGAAGGGTGGCGCGGGTCCGAGATGGGGTCGTCGTCCGGTTGCCGGCGCGGGCGGGCGCTGGTGCTGGGAGGATCGCATCGGTGATCTCGGAAACGGTCCATGCCCTTGACTCTTTCCGGGGCCTGGCCGGTCGGGCGCCGACGGGTCGGAGGGGCACCAACCGTGTAACACTGTGCCCCACAGGTGCAGCCGGGGGCGTGCGATGAGCGCGCTTCGAGTGCTGTCATCGGGCGTGGACGGGTTCGAGGCGACAGCCCGTGGGCCGGTGCGGAACACGGTGTGGAACGCGCTGGAGCGGGCGAAGCTGGAGGCACAGCAGGCCAAGGGGGCGGTGCCGTTCCAGTTCGGGAGCATCCTCCGGCCGCTGCTGGTGCTGCCGTACGGCCGGCGTGGCTGGCCGTACTGGCTGACGTCGCCGGACTTCGAGATGGGGCTGGGCCGGAACCAGCGCGGGGTGCCGGTGTACGTGCAGTTGCACTCGGCCTACCTGCACTCGCTGGGGCCTGAGCTGGCGGTGGGCCTGCTGGGGACGCTGCTCCAGGTGGACGTGATGAGCGGGCCGTTCCAGTTGATCGGGTCGCGAGTGGACGTCTACGCGGACGTGCAGGGCTGGGAGTTCGAGCTGACGGACATCGAGCGGTTCGCGTCGCGGGGTCGCGTGCGGGAGCCGTTCCCGATAGGCGGTGAGCGGGGCGGCGGCGTGCACATGGCGGGCCGGCGGGTGACGGGCTTCCGGTTCGGGCGAGACGCGGTGGTGGCGCGCATCTACGACAAGACGGCCGAGATCAAGCGGCGGTCGGTGAGCTGGCTCCCGGACCTGTGGGGCGAGCGGGAAGAAGACGTACCGGTGTGGCGAGTCGAGTTCCAATTGCGGCGCCGTGCGATCGCCGAGTTCAACGTGACGGAGTTCGACGAGGTGCTGGCGAGCGTGCAGGACTTCTGGGAGCACTGCACCAAGGAGTTCCTGACGCTGCGGATGCGGACGGGGAACCGGCAGCGTGCGCGCTGGCCGCTGGACCCGACGTGGGCCGAGGTGCAGGCCGTGGAGATCGCGCCGACGCGGACAGGAGTGATCCGGCGGCGGCTGGTCGAGGGCAACGAGGAGATGACCGTACGGGGCCTGCAAGGGGGCCTGACGTCGTGGGCGGCGATCCACGGGTACGAGGATCTTGACCGGGCGTTGAAGGCGCTGCGGCCGAGGCTCACGCGGTACTGGAAGGGGCTGGGCCGGACGTTCCGAGACGAGGTGCGGCACAAGCGGTCGCGGCTGCTCTGGCTGACGGGTCCGGAGGACGTGTCGGAGGAGAGGAAGGACGACCAGGGGAACGAGGAGTGCGGGCGCTGGTCGGGAGACGGGCGGCCATCCGGCCATAGTGGTGGGACGGTACCTCGGATCGGCCGTTCGGCGCGGACGGCCCGGAGGGCACGAGTACCCGAAGGGTCAGAGCCGAACCGCGATCAGGGGGGACGTGGTGACGAGACAACGGGTTCGGGAAGGCGACGGCGGCGGGTTAGGGACGGTGGGGATGGTGGTGGGTCTGCCCGCCAGGGCAGCAAGCGCACCGGGCGTGTCAGCGGTGGTGGTCGCGCCATCCCCAAGCCGAGACGTGGGCAGCGTCGCCGGCTTTCGGTGTCGTCCGATGCGACGGACGGGGCGGGCGAGCTGTGACGGCGTGTCGCGGTCGTCGGTCGAAGGTCGAGCGCACGCGGGCGGCGTCGTCGTCGGGTCACGGCTGTAAGGCGGGAGTTAACGCAAATTATTCACTCAATCCGTCAGCTATCGACCAAGCGAGGGTTCCTGGCACGTATAATGATACTATACGAATGGCTCGTTCCCAAGTTCACGATGGGGACGAGAACCTACACGTCGAGTACTGCATCGAGGTTGTCTCGGGGGACCGCGAGCATGCGTTGGAAGCGCGGCAAGCGGCAGCAATTCTGGAGGTATTGCGGTGGCACTGGCGACAACGGCGGAAGGGCTCCACCGGGGGGCCGGCACGATGAACCCTATCGTGCCGGGCACGGCGACAACGGCTGAGGCGGGCGTACCGAGTCTGCCGGTCGTGTTCTGGGGCCGGTGCTCCACAGCGCAGCTTCAGGACCCTACGCTCTCGATCCCGAAGCAGTTGACCGACGTGCGGGAGAAGCTCCTGCCGGGCATGTTCATCGCGGCGTACTACTGGGACATCGAGTCGGGCGCGAAGGAGCTGGAGGAGCGCGGCTACGGCCACGCTCACGAGCTGTTCGAGGTGCCGGTGCCGCGTGACGGCGGCTTGCAGGACCTTCTGAGGGAGGCGACCCGGCCCGATCGGCCGTTCGTCGCCGTCGTATGCGCGTCCATCGATCGGGGGGCGCGCGAGTGGATTCCTGCTCTCCAACTGGAGCGGGACCTTGAGCGGCACGGCGTGCCGCTGCTCGCCGCGAACGAGCCGATGACGTTCGATCGGAGCAACCCGAGCACGGTGCTCCTGCGGCGCTTCAACATGGCGCTCGCCGAGTGGTACCGGCTGCAACTCCTGGCGGAATCGCGAAAAGGGATACGGACGCACACGATGCAGGGCTGGAGTTGGGGGCCAGTGCCCTACGGGTACCTGGCCGAGAAGGTGCCACACCCCGTGCCGGCGAGGCGTGCCGAGGGCAAGACCAAGACGCGACTCGTGGTGGACCCGGAGCGGGCGCCCGTGGTGCCGCTGATCTTCCACTGGCGGGTTGATCTGCGGCTGGGCTACCAGGCCATCGCGGACCGGCTGAACGCGGACCCGGTGGCCTACCCGCCGGCGCGCAGCGTCAACGGCCATCGATCGGCGGGATGCTGGCAGGTCGGGACGGTTCGGGCGCTGCTCCAGAACCCGAAGTACACGGGGTACATGGTGTGGGGCGTCCGGAAGGGGGACCGACGTCGGAAGGATGATTCCGAGTGGGTCTGGTCGCCGGAGCTGTCGCATCCGCCGCTGGTCACGCGCGAGCTGTGGCGGCAGGCGTCCGAGGTGGCCCATGAGACGGAACGGACCCGGCAGGGCCACGGCATGAACCGATGCCCGGGGACGCGACACACGTACGTTCTCCGGTCGCACGTCCGGTGCTCGATCTGCGGTCGGCGCATGGTCGGCAAGACGCGGCCGGGCAACGTCTACTACCGCTGCAACCTCAACCACTCGGACCCGCGCACGGCGGGCCGGTACCCGGACCATCCCAAGGGCATCCTGGTTCGTGAGGACCTGATGCACTGGGCCGTGGAGACGTTCTTCCGTGAGCATGTCTTCGGGCCGCGTCGGCTGGAGCTGCTGAGTGACCAGTTCGACGGGGCCTCGGCTCGCGCGTACGAGGAGCACGCGGCGCGGGTGAGCGGCCTTGAGGCGCGGATCGCGGCGGCAGAGAAGGGCAAGCGGCGGCTCGTGGGCGAGCTGGAGTCGTTGCCCGACGATGAGGAGCTGGCGGCCGCGATGCGGGCCAGCATTCAGGAACGGTTCGGGGAGCGGGACGCTGAGCGGCGAGCGCTGGTCGCCGAGCTGGAGACGCTGAGGAGCCAGCAGCCAGAGGCACCTGAGAACCCGGCGCTGCTGGAGGAGTTGCCCACCCTCGCAATCGAACTCCGGGACTTGCCAGAAGCGGTGCAGCGTGAGCTGTTCGCGGCCTTCGGCCTGGTAGTCAGGTACGACAAGCGGTGCAAGACAGCGGAGGTCTGCGTCACGGTCACGTCGCGCCTGGCGGCCGAACTCCAGCGGGCCGGCCAGGACACGGTCGTCGGTACCCCTCTGTTGCACGGCATCCCGATCCTGGTCAAGGACAACATCGACACGCACGACCGCATGCACACCACCGCCGGCTCCCTGGCGCTGCTCGGCTCCACGCCGCCCCAGGACAGCGCGCTGGCGGCCCGGCTGCGCGCGGCCGGCGCGGTCATCCTGGGCAAGACCAACCTGACCGAGTGGGCCAACTTCCGGGCGGCCAACCCGTCCAGCGGCTGGAGCGGGCGCGGCGGCCAGTGCCTGAACCCGTACGCGCTCGACCGCAACCCGTGCGGCTCCAGCTCCGGCTCGGGCGCGGCGGTCGCGGCCAACCTGTGCGCGGCGGCTCTCGGCACGGAGACTGACGGCTCGATCCTCTGCCCGTCCGGCATCAACATGGTCGTGGGCATCAAGCCGACGCTCGGCCTGACGTCGCGCGCGGGCGTCATCCCGATCTCGCACAACCAGGACACGGTCGGCCCGATGGCCAGGACCGTCGCCGACGCCGCCGCCGTGCTGGGCGCGCTGGTCGGCGTCGACCCCCGCGACCCGGCCACCACGGGCAGCGCCGGGCGCTTCTTCACCGACTACACGCGGTTCCTCGACCCGAACGGTCTGCGCGGCGCGCGCATCGGCGTCATCCGCCAGGTCTTCGCGGGCTTCCAGGACAAGGTGGACGTGGTCTACGACGCCGCGATCCAGGCCATGCGGGCGGCGGGCGCGGTCATCGTCGACCCCGCCGACCTGCCGGACGTCCAGGAGATCGCGGCCTCCGGCGACGAGAACACCGTCCTCCTGTTCGACTTCAAGGCCGACCTGAACGCGTACCTGGCGGCGCGCCGCGATCCGAGCATCCACACGCTCCAGGACCTGATCGACTTCAACAATGCCCACGCCGCCCAGGAGATGCCGTTCTTCGGCCAGGAGGTCTTCCTGCAGTCGCAGGCCGTGGACCTGAACGACCCGGCCACGATCGCGGCGTACCAGGCGGCGGTGGCCAACGACAAGCGGCTGGGCGGCCGGGACGGCATCGACGCCGCCCTGAGCACGTTCGGCCTGGACGCGCTGGTCGCCCCGACCAACGGCCTGGCCTGGAAGATCGACCTGCTGGACGGCGACCGCTTCCTGGGCGGGTCCTCGACGCCCACCTCGCTCGCCGGCTACCCGGCGATCAACGTGCCGGCGGCGTTCTCGTTCGGCCTGCCGGTCGGCATCACGTTCATGGGCACGGCGTTCAGCGAGCCGGCGCTGATCAAGCTCGCCTCGGGCTTCGAGGCGGTGACGAAGGCGCGGCGGCCGCCGAAGTTCCTCAGCCCCAGCCTGGTCATCTGAACCGGGCGAAGGCGATCTCCGTGCGGTCGGGCGTGCGGGCGGCCGTCGTCCGCACGTACGCCGCCGCGAAGCCCGACGGCAGCCCGACCAGGCCCTCGTAGTCGCCGATGAACGGGCCGGTGCCCGTCGCGACCGGCGCGGCGCGCAGGTCGAACGGCCGGTCGAGGCGGCGCGGGCGCCACGTGCGGCCGTGGTCGGCCGAGGTGGCGGCCCAGAGGGCGGTGCCCAGCCCGGGCCCGGCGTCCGCGTCGCGCAGGTCGTACCAGATCGCGCCCAGCCGGCCGTCCCCGCCCACCGCGAGTGTCGGCAGGAACGGCTGCGCCGACTCCTGGACCAGCGGCGAGGCGGCGCTCCACGTGCGGCCGCCATCGCTGGAGCCGCTGGTCCAGATGGCCGACGTGCCGTCGCGGCGGTTCTCGAACCAGCCCGCGTACGCCCAGCCGGCGCCGGCGGCCGCCACGACGTCCTGGCCGAACGACCGGATGGTGGTGCCGCTGTCCGGGTCCGTGGTCTGGGTGACCGCGAAGGAGGCCACGGTGACGGGGGCCGCCCACGTCGTGCCGCCGTCGGTCGAGCGGAGGACGCCCACCTGGCCCTCGTGGTTCGTCTCCAGCGGCGAGCCCTGGGCGAAGACGTCGAGGAGGATGCCGGCGGCCGGCGCCAGCAGCTCGTTGTTCTGCGTCTCCACGCGGCCGCCCGGCGTGAGCGTCGCCGGGGCCGTCCACGTGGCGCCGTGGTCGTCGCTGCGCGCGAAGGCGACCTGGTCGCCGCCGTTCAGCGCGAACCGCGCCCAGACCGCGTACACCCGGCCCGCCCGGCTCGGGTCGGCCAGGATCGACGGCTTGTCCAGGATCGCCCGGGGCGGCGCGGCGGAGTCGACGACGACCGGAGCCCCCCAGCCGCTCCCGCCGTCGCGCGACGCGCTGACGACGATCGCGTAGCCCTGCGGGGGCCCGGCGGTGAGCGCGAGGGCGCCCACGTATGCGGTGTGGTCGGGCCCGATCGACGCCCACGTGTCGCTCACCAGGGGGTACGGACCGCCCGCGCACCGGGCCAGGCGCGGGAGCATCGTCTCCTTCCACGTGGCGCCCGAGTCCCGGCTGACCGCCATCGCCGCCCCGTACGCGGCGCCGGCGGGCCGGCTCTGCGCCGCCGCAGGACGCGATCGGGCTGTTCGCGCTAATCGCGCGGGGGGCCAAGTCGCCGGTCGGCGACGGCCGGGCGGTCGGGAGGCTGGCCGTGCAGGCCGCCGCCAGCAGCGCCGCGGCCGCGGCGCCCAGGGCTCTCACTCCGTGAGCCGCTACTTCGGCGCGAACGTGCGCAGCACCGGCTGCGGGCCGTCCAGCGCCTCCTCGCGGTAGAGGTGCAGCGCCTCCAGGACCGGCCGGTCGGTCACGGCGAACAGGTCGGCGGGCTCGACCGCCTCGTGCTCGACGGGCGCCCACGAGGGGACGACGAACACGTCGCCGCGCTCCCAGTCGAACCGCTCGCCCGCGATCACGCTCGAGCCGGCGCCGCTGAAGACGACGTAGACCGCGCTGCCCACGCGCCGGCGGGCGGGGGTGCGCCGGCCGGCCACCAGGCGGTGCATCTCGCAGCCCAGCGTCGGCATCGCGCTGGCGCCGTTGGAGGGGTTGACGAACTCGATGCTGGCCATGGGGCCGCCGCGCGTCCGGAGGAGGTCGTCGAGCGCCGCGTCGGTGTCGCGATAGCGATAGACCAGCAGCGGCGAGTGGCGCGGGCTGGGCGGCTCGCCGAGCGGCCGGATCGCGGGCCGGCCGTGCGTCCGCGCGGACGCGTTGTGGTCGGCGCCCGACGGCTGCATCAGCTCGGGGTAGGGCTCGAAGAAGACCGCCTCGAGGGCCGCCGCGAGGGGCAGGTCGAGGCCGTCGAACCACACCATGTCGCCGTTCACGGTCGTCCAGACGCCGGTGCCCTCGACCACGAAGCGAAGCGCCGACGGCGTGTGCCGGTGGGCGGGGGCCGACTCGTGCGCGCCGAGGTACTGGTACGCGCCCCAGAGCGTCGAGCTGGTGTAGGGCAGGCCGCCGAGGCCGGGGTTGGCCAGGGCCAGGACGCGGCGCTCGCCGCCCCGCTCGATCGTGATGAGCTCGCCGGCGCGCTGGGCCAGCGGCAGCACCGTCGTCCATTTCCACAGCCAGGGGAGCGTGCGCGGGATCGGCTCGCGGGGCATCAGCTTCGCGGCCTGTGTCCAGAGCGGCTGCAGGTCCTTGGCGGCCAGGGCGCCGCAGAACTCGTCGTAGCTGACTTCGAGCGTGTCGCGGGCGTGCGTGGCCATGTGTGATCCTCCTTCTTTCCGTCGAGTGTATTGGGTGCCATGCTGAGCGGCATGCGTGAGGTGCGCCGGGGCATCGGCGTCACCGTGATGGGCGGCGATGTCGCGACCTGCGCGAAGGTGGCGGCGCTCGCCGAGCGGCGGGGGCTGCGCTCGGCCTGGAGCGCCGAGTTCTACGACCGGTCGGCGACGGTCTCGCTGGCGGCGATGGCGGTGGCCACCTCACGGATCACGCTGGGCAGCGCGATCATGTACGCCTTCGGGCGCACGCCGCTGCTGACCGTGGCCGAGGCGCGCGACCTGGACGAGCTGTCGGGCGGCCGGTTCGTGCTCGGCCTGGGCACCGGCACGCGCCAGCAGGTCGCCGGGTGGCACGGGCTGGACGCGGGCCACCTGGCGCCGCGGCTGGAGGAGCTCGTGCCGCTGCTGCGCGACCTGTGGCGGCAGCGGGCCGGCGAGCTCCGGCACGACGGCCGGTTCTACCACCTGCGCCTGCGGCCGGTGCTGGAGGTGCGGCCGCCGGCTCGCCCCGACCTGGAGGTCTGGGTGGCCGGCGTCAACCCGCGCATGATCGAGGCGGCGGGTCGCGTGGGGGACGGGCTGGTCGGCCACCCCCTCTTCACACCCGAGTACGTGGAAGAGGTGGTGCGCCCGGCGCTGGCCCGCGGCGCCGGCCGTTCCGGCCGGTCGCCGGACGTCCCGATCGCGTGCTACGTGGCGTGCGTGGTCGGGGAGGACGCGGCGCGGGCGCGGCGGGAGGCGGCCTCCCAGGTCGCGTTCTACGCGGTCGTCCGGGCGTTCGACCCGATCCTGCGCCTGCACGGGTTCGAGGGGGAGGCATCGGCGATCCGCGAGGCGTTCCGGCGCGGCGACGTGCCCGGCATGGTGGACCTGGTGGGCGACCGGATGCTGGACACGTTCACGGTCCACGGCACGCCGGCCGAGGCGCGGGACCGGTTCCGGGCCCGGTACGCCGGGCTGTACGAGGAGCCGCTCCTCTTCTATCCGTGCCTCGGGGTGGACCGGGGCCGGCACCGCGAGGGCATGACCGCGATCGTCGAGACGTTCGCCTCGTGACGTTCTACGAGCCGCTGAACGCCCGCGACGCGTGGTTCGTCTACGCGGAGCGCCGGGACGTGCCGCTCGACATCGCCACGGTCTACGTGTTCGAGGGCGGCTCGCGCGTGGCGGGCGGGCGCGGCGCCGCGGGGCTGGAGCGGACGATCGGGGAGCGGCTGCACCTGTTCCCGCGCTACCGGCAGAAGCTGCACCGGATCGCGCTGAACATCGGCCACCCGGTGTGGGTGGACGACCCCGACTTCGACCTGGCGCACCACGTGCGCCACGAGACGCTGCCGGAGCCGGCGACGGGCGCGGTGGCCAGGGCGGCGGTGGCGCGGATCCTGACGACCCCGCTGGACCGGGGCCGGCCGCTGTGGGAGATGGTGGTGCTGCACGGGCTGGCTGGCGGCCGCGTGATGGTGGTGAACCGCGTCCACCACGCGATGGTGGACGGCGTCGCCCACCGCGACATCATGACCACGCTGTTCGACGACTCGCCCGAGGGGACGGTGGTCCCGGAGCCGGCCACCCCGTGGCGTCCGCGGGGGGCGCCCCACGACGTGGTGCTGGTCTGGCGGCAGCTGACGAGCCGGCTGGTCGGGCGGGATGAGGAGGACATGCCCGGGCCGCTGACCGGCCTGCTGCTGTGGCTGGCGGCGTGGCGCGGATTCCTGCAGCTGGGCCGCTCGGTCCTGATGCCGCGGCCGCGGCTGTTCTTCAACCGGCGGCTGGGTCCCCGGCGCACGGGCCGCGGCCTGCGGGTGTCGCTGGACGACTTCCGGGCGCTCAAGCGACTGCTGGGCTGCACGATCAACGACGCGGTGCTGGCCGTGGTGGCCGAGGGCCTCCACCGCTGGCTGACGGCGCGCGGCGAGCGGGTGCCGGACCGGGTCCGGGTGTTCGTGCCGGTCAGCATGCGCGTGCCGGGCGTGAAGGACGAGGCGGCCGGCAACCGCATCAGCGGGCTCGTGTTCGACCTGCCGACCGGCCCGATGAGCATGGAGGACCGGCTGCGCCAGATCCACCGCACGACGGGGGACCTGAAGCGGTCGAAGCAGGCGCTGGCGGCGGACAAGCTGGCCGGCCTGGCGAGCTGGGCGCCGCCCACGCTGCTGGTGCTGGCCGGCCGTGTCATGTCCACGCCGCAGGCCGGTGCCAACATGAACGTGACCAACGTCCCCGGCCCCCAGCAGGCGCTGTACACGGGCGGCGCGCGGCTGCTCGAGGTCTGGCCGTTCGCGCCGCTGTACCCGTCGATGGCGCTGGGCCTGGCGGTCGTCTCGTACAACGGGGACGTGTTCTTCGGGCTGGGCGCCGACCCTGGCGTCGTGGATGACGTGGAGACGTTCGCCGGTCACCTGCGGGCCGCGGCCGACAGCTGCCTGGCACTGGTGCGGGCCGGGGCGGAGTAACGTGCGGTCCATGCGGGGTCGCGGGGGTGGCGAGGGGGTGCGGACGCGGGACCACCTGGCGAACGTGCGGACGACGCTCACGTGGGTGCGGACCGGGATGATCCTGATGGGGATCGGCTACGCGGCCGACAAGCTGGCCAACCTGGACGCGCTGCACGGAGTCAGCAGCGGTGTGCGCAGGCTGGGGCACCCGGTGGGGATGGCGGTCGTGGCGGGGGGCGTGGTCATCGCGGGGACGGCGCTGCCGCGCTTCCTGCGGGCGCGGGCGCGGATCGAGTCAGACCGGTTCGCGCCGCGGGTCGGGACGGACCTGGCGCTGGTCGCGGCGCTGGGGGTGGGGGCGCTGGTGCTGCTGGTCGCGCTCGCGGTGGTGCGGTGACGGCGTCCGCGGGCGATCCTGTCCCGGCGGAGAGCACGCGGGTCCGCGAGCACCTGGCCAACGAGCGGACGCTGCTGGCCTGGGTGCGGACCGCGGTGGCGCTGATGGGCCTGGGGTTCGTGGTGGCCCGGTTCGGCCTGTTCCTGCGCCAGCTCGCGCTGGAGCGGGCGGCGCCGCCCGAGCCGAGCCACGTGTCGGCGGTGATCGGGGCGGCGCTGGTCGCGGCGAGCGTGCTGATCACGGGGGTCAGCACGGTGCGGTTCTTCCGGGCCCGGGCCCAGATCGAGCGTGGGCGGTTCGAGCCGGAGGCGTTCACGGAGGTGCTCGTGGTGGGAATCACGGTGGTGGCCGGTCTGGCCCTCCTCGGCTATCTGGTGGCGACGGGGTGACGATGCGAAGCACGGAGCGGATCCTGACCACGCACACGGGCAGCCTGCCGCGACCGCCCGAGCTGCTGCGGCTGCTGAGCGAGCGGGCCGAGGGCCAGCCGGTGGACGAGGCCGAGCTCCGGTCGCGGGTGGCGTCGGCCATCGGCGACGCGGTGCGGCGCCAGGTGGCGGCCGGCATCGACGTGGTGAGCGACGGCGAGATGGGCAAGGCCGGGTTCGCGAACTACGTGATGGACCGGATGACGGGGTTCGGCGGGGCGGACAGCACCAGGCTGTTCCAGCCGCGCGACCTGGTCGACTTCCCCTCGCTGCGGCAGCGGCTGTTCGGCACGCAGCCGTCGACGCGGACGCGGCGGCTGGCCAACGACGCGGCGATCGCGTACGTCGGCGGTGATGAGCTGGCGGGCGACCTGGCGGCGTTCGGGGCGGCGCTCTCGGGCGCCGGAGCGGCTGCTGCGTTCATGCCCGCGGCGTCGCCGGGGTGCGTGGTCCAGATCATGCCGACGACGCACTACGGGAGCCGGCGGGAGTACCTGTTCGCGCTGGCGGAGGCCCTGCGCGTGGAGTACCTGGCGATCGTGGAGGCGGGGTACCTGCTGCAGGTGGACTGCCCGGACCTGGCGATGGGCCGCCACGTGGAGTTCGGCGATCGGCCGCTGGCCGAGTTCAGGGCGAACCTGGAGCTGCACGTGGAGGCGCTGAACCACGGGCTGGAGGGCATCGATCCGGAGCGGGTGCGGGTCCACGTGTGCTGGGGCAACTACGCGGGGCCCCACCACCACGACGTGGCGCTGGGCGACATCCTGGACGCGATCTACCGCGTTCGGGCGAACGGCATCTCGGTGGAGGCGGCCAACCCGAGGCACGAGCACGAGTGGACGGTGTTCGCGGAGCAGCCGCTGCCGCCCGGCAAGTACGTGATCCCGGGCGTCATCGACTCGTGCACGAACTACATCGAACACCCCAGGGTGGTCGCCCAGCGGATCGAGCGCTATGCGAAGGCGGTGGGCAGGGAGAACGTGATCGCGGGGACGGACTGCGGCTTCAGCACGTTCGCCGGCACGTCAGCGGTGGACCCGGAGGTGGCCTACGCGAAGCTGGCGAGCCTGGCCGAGGGGGCAAAGATCGCGAGCCAGGAGCTGTGGGCTGGCGGCGCCTGACCATGCGGGGCGAGCGCGCGGCGCCGGAACTCGCTAAGATCGTGCCCTGGTTCGGGGAGTAGCGTAGCCCGGCAGCGCACCTGGCTGGGGGCCAGGGGGTCGCGGGTTCAAATCCCGCCTCCCCGACCAACCACCTTCCGTCCACCCACTCCCGTATTCGCGGGAGCGGCGTAGTAACCGGTGGGGACCGACGTCGGGATGGCGTTGGAACCTCGCTCGGAAGGGCGGTGACAGGGGGCTTTCTCGAGGACTTGGCGCCGAGGAGGTACCCAGGATGAGCTCCATGGCACCGCAGGTCACGGTCCTTTCGGGAGGCGCGGCACCCGCAGCGCCACCGCGCACGCAGCTCTGGACCGCGTACGAGCACTACCGCCTGGGCCGGCAGGGCGATCTGGTCTCCGAGAAGACGCTGGAGACCTACGTGACGCACGTCGAGCCGTTCCTGACCTGGGCCGGCGACGAGTGCGGGTTCACGGTCCTCGACTCCCACAAGGCCCTGCTGACGTTCTTCCGCTGGGCGAGGACGGAGGGCTACGAGTTCGACGGTCGCATCCTGGAGCTCAAGCGGCCGAGGGTGCCGAAGCCCGAGGCGGATGTCTACCACATGAGTCAGCTCCGGGCGATCCTGACCGCCTGCAACCGACGGGTGCCCCAGGAGGAGCTGATGGTGCGGATCCTGGTCGGCTCCGGGGTTCGTGCCTCCGAGCTGTGCGGGCTGGCGCTCGTCGGGCCGGATGGGCTCTCCGACGTCATGACCGACTCGATGGCGCGAGGACGCGTCGAGCTGCGGGTCCGCTGGGACGGCGGCGCCAAGGGCAAGAAGTCGCGACGAGTGCCGATCACGCCGAAGCTGGCCGCCGCGATCAAGGCATACCAGGGCCGGCACAGGCGGGAGGTCGAGCACGGCGCACTGCTGATCAACCAGCACGGGCGGCCCTACCAGAGGTACGGCGTGGACGCGATCATGGACCGACTCCAGCGCCGTGTCGGCTTCCGTGTCCACGCCCATGCCTTCCGTCACACGTTCGCGACGATCGTGACCAAGCTGGGCTGGAACTTCGAGCACCTCCGGGCCGCGATGGGCCACGCCGAGTACAAGGAGCTGCAGCGGTACGTGCGGCTCGCGACCGAGCGCGACCTGGGCTCGCGCCGCGACTGGCTGGACTTCATCGCCGCCAACCCGGCGACGGAGTGGGCGTAGCCATGGCCACGGCGACGACGACCGCCGATGCCACGGCAGCCGCCCGACCGACTCGGGCAGCGCTCGTCGGACTGCTGATCGCGACCGGGATCGCGATGGTCTTCGCGCTGGGGCCGCTGTCCGGCGCCGTCAAGATCACGATCGGCGTGGAGACGCAGGTCGGGGACGCTTCCGGCCTGCCCGACGCCTGGATGCTGCCCGCAGCACTGGAGGGGGTCGGCGCGGTGGCGCTCGTCTTCCTCCTCGGCCGGCGCCCGGCCGGCCGGCTGCGCGTCTGGTGCATCGCGCTGATCTTCGTCAGCCTGGCCGCCGGCATGGCGGCCCAGGGCGCGCACGCGATCTGGTTCGACGAGCTGTCCCGGCGCCTGACGCTGCCCTGGAACGTGAAGCTGCTGGTCAGCTTCGTCCCGCCCATCTCGGCGATGGCCACGCTCCACCTGATCGTGAAGATGGCCGAGGACGTCATCGCCAACGTCGGGCTGCTGCTCGCCAGTCGCGAGGACGAGGAGCAGTCTTCGTCGGTCGAGGCGGTGGTCCTCGACATCCTCCGTGCCAACCCGCTCGCGACGTGGAAGGCCGTGCGCGACAACACCGGGCTGAGCGACGCCAACGCCAAACGGGCGCTGACCGCGGCTCGCAGGGAGCTGTCGCGGCAGACGGAGGCACTGGTGGCCCGGCCGGTCCACGCCAACGGGAGGAGCAGCTGACGATGGCCCAGCGACGGCGCCCCGTGGATGCTCGACGCGCCACGACCGTGCCCGGCGCGCCGGCGCCCGGACGGTCGCTGGTCTGAGATCGGGCACGGTGCCCTTCTGCGGTGCTCAGCCTAGCCAAGCTCGGCCGTGGACGGGAGGACTACTACCTCCGCTCGGTCGGGGCTGACGCCAGCCAGTACTACTCCGAGCGGGGCGAGGTCGCCGGAGCCTGGACCGGCGGCGGGGTCGAGGTCCTGGGCCTGCAGGGGCAGGTTCAGGACCAGGCCCTGCTCGCCGTCCTCGCCGGCTACGAGCCGGGCGCGGAGCGGCGAGAGGCCGGCTGGGTTGGGCGGCGGCTGGTCGCGCCGCCCAAGACGGGGAAGCGGCTGCCGGGTTTCGACGCCTGCTTCAAGGCGCCCAAGAGCGTCAGCCTGCTGTGGGCGTTCGGCGACCGCATCGAGGTCGGCGGGCGCCCGCTCGACCAGGTGATCGAGCAAGCCCACGATGAGGCGGTGGGCGCCGCGCTCGGCTACCTGGAGGCCGCCGCCGCGAAGGGACGCCGCGGTCGCGACGGCGTCGTCCAGGTTGACAGCAGCGGGTTCGTCGCGGCCGTCTTCCGGCAGCGGACCTCGCGCGCCAACGATCCCCACCTCCACTCCCACGTCCTGATCGCGAACATGTGCCGCGGCGACGACGGACGGTGGGGTGCCCTCGACGCACGCCTCCTGTACGTGCATGCCAAGGCCGCCGGCTACCTGTACGAGACCCATCTGCGGTACCGGCTGAGCCGTGATCTCGGCGTCGAGTGGACCGAGGTCGTGAACGGGATCGCCGACATCGCCGGGGTGCCGGAGGGGTTGATCGACCTGTTCTCGAAGCGTTCGAAGGAGATCCGTGGCCGGCTGGACGAGGTCACCGAGCGCATCAACGAGGAGCGTGTCCGCATGGGCATGCCGCTGGTCGACGCGGACTCGCAGGAAGCCCTCGACATCGCGGCTCGCGAGACGCGGGCGGCCAAGCTCCAGCACATCGCGGCCGGCGACCTCCGGGCCGACTGGCACCGGCAGGCGACAGGCGCCGGCTACGACGCCGCACGCCTGGCGGACGTGCTCCACGCTACGGAGGGACCGTCGCTGGTCGAGCCCGACGAGAACCTCGTCGTACGAGTGTCGGCAGCGCTCACCGAGCACGCCTCCACCTTCGGCCACCGTGACGCGGTCCAGGAGCTCTCGGCGGACGCTCGCCAGGGTATCCCGGTGTGCGAGGTGCTCGACCGGGCGAGGGGGCTGCTCGCCTCGGCCGAGGTGGTGCCCGTCGTCGGCGCGCTGCGAGACCAGGACGTGATCCGCAGGACAGACGGCATCGTGGCGCCGGTGCCGACCGGGGAGCGGCGGTGGTCCACGCAGGACATGCTGGCCGTCGAGGCCCGCCTGGTGGCCGATGCGATCGAGCGGCGCGCCGAGCGAACCGCCGTCGTGCCGCCCGTCATCCTGGACGAGACGCTGCGCGAGGGCCTGGTCCGACTGCCGACGCTGGGTGTGGACCAGGTCGAGATGGCCGCTCGCCTGGCCAGTTCCGGCGCCGGCGTCGAGTGCGTGGAGGCTGGTCCGGGTTCGGGCAAGACGACTGCCCTCGGTCTGTACGTGGCTGCCTGCCGCCGGGCCGGCATCGAGGTCGTCGGCTGCGCCCCCAGCGCCCGCGCCCGCGACGAGCTGCGCCTGGGTGCCCGGATCGATCCCTGCTACACGGTCGACAAGCTGCTGCTCGTGCTGGAACGCGCGCCGCTCGCGCCGGGCTCGGTGGTGGTGCTGGACGAAGCGAGCATGGCCGGCAGCCGCAAGCTGGCGCGGCTGCTCGATCGAGCGAGGACCGCCGGTGCCAAGTTGGTGCTGGTCGGCGACACCAAGCAGCTCTCGTCGGTCGATGCCGGCGGCGGCTTCCGGGGACTGGTCGCCAGGCTCGGCGCGCATCGCTTGCTCGAGAACCGGCGTCAGGTCGAGCCGTGGGAGCGCGACGCGCTGCGCGACCTCCGCGATGGCCGTGTGCGGCCGGCGATGACCGCGTACGCCGCGCACGGGCGGCTGCACATGGGAGAGCGCGAGGAGCTGATCCAGGCCATGCTGGACGACTGGTGGGCCGCTCGCGCCAGCAGCGAGGCGGTCATGCAGGCGTCGAGCTGGCGCGACGTGGTGGAGCTGAACGAGCGAGCCAGAGGGCGATTGGTCGACGCCGGTCTGGTGGAGCGTGACGGTCTGGACGTGCGCGGCGAGACGGTGGGCGTCGGCGACCTGGTCATGGTGCTGCGCAACGCTCCCGCCCTGGGCGTGATCAACGGCACGATGGCCACCGTCACGGCTACCGACCCCGAGCGCGGCGAGATCGTCTTGCGCACGGTCGAGCTGGAGGCGCGAACGGTGACGCTGCCCGCCTGGTTCTGGAACGCGAAGGGGCGCCGCCGGCTCGCCCTCGCCTACTGCCGGACCATTCACAAGGCGCAGGGGGCGACCTATCGCGGCGAGAGCTTCACCCTGGCCGGCGACGAGACGATCCACCTGGAGGCCGTGCACGTCGCCTTGAGCCGGGGCACGGTGGCCAACCACCTCTACTACATGGGCGAGCCGCCGCCGGACGAGGATCATCACGCCGCCGCTGTCGAGGAAGCCGGATTCGAGGGCCTGGTCGCCGCTGCGGGCCGCTCGCGCGCCCAGGTCATGGCGATCGACCTGCTGGCGCAGCCTGGACCTGACGCCGTGCCGGCCGTCGAGGCGCCAGTGGCCGACGACGCGGCCTGGCGCTGGTGGGAGGCGCCGATGACCGAGAAGCAGGTGGCGGTCCTGGCGCGGCGTGGCGTAGTGCCGGACGGCGAGTGCACATGGGTCGAGGCGTCCCTGCTCATCGACCAGGCGACGGGTGCGCCGCTTGGCGCGCTGGCGAAGAAGTGGCTCCGCGAGAAGGGTCTGGGAGAAGCGGGAGCGAGCGTTCTCGTGGAGCGAGCGAAGGAGGCTCTCGCTTCGCCGCCCCGTCGCGGCCGTCCGGACGCGGCGACGGTGCGTCTTGAGGTACTGGACGGTGCGAGCGGACGCCGGCGCCTCTCGGCCGGTGAAACGCGCGAGCGGGAGACGCTGCGGCGGCGCGAGGGCGACGCAGTGCGGGAAGGTCTTCGCGGTCGGCGGCGAACGTGGGCGCATGATTCGCAAACCGCCGCGAACGGGCCCGACCGCACGGCGGCGGAGAGGGCCGCCGCGAGCGGGAGAGGATCGCGAACGTCGCGGTGAGCCGATGTCGGCTACGGTTGACAGTCGTGGCCGAGCAGCGCCGCCATCAGTCGCTCAGCCGCGAGCAGTTCCACGAGCTGCAGCGCGGTCGGCGCCTCCTGGACCGCCAGGGCAGCGAGTGGACCGTGCGGGCCGCGCCGTACGTCCAGGACGGCGAATACCGGGTGGTGCTCCAGGCAGGCGATCTGGTCCTGGTCGAGAAGGAGCGCTTCGCCGACAGCTACAGCCCGGTCGAGGAGAACGCCTGACAACGGTTCGCGCGGCGCGAGCGTCGTTCGCGGCCGTCGCGAACGGCGCTACGAAGGTGGCTCGGCGGTCTCCCTTGGACGGCGCCGAAGGGCGCGGCCAAGCTCCTCCTCGGCCTGCCCAACCAGTTCGGTGAGGCCCATGTCGAGGGCTTCGGCGAGCCGTCGCTGGACCCGCAGCCCGGGGTCCGCGCTGCCGGTCTCGATCCGCGAGACGTAGGCGCGATCGATTCCCGACTCGCGCGCAAGGTCGGCCTGACTCCAGCCCAGCCGTTCTCGGGAGATGCGAACGGCGAGCCCGAACGCCCAGCGAATGTCCTGCACGTCGCTGACACTACACGGCGCGTTAGATAGTCGGTCTCGCAGTTGGCAATCGCCAACTGGATGTGTACGATGGCCGCGAGAGGATGTTGGTGGGCAGAGACGAACGGCAGCTCGGCGACATCCTTCCATGCGTTCAGGCGCCCGGCGGCAGCGATCTTGCTGGACCTACCGCCGGGCTACTCCACAAGGAGCGGGAACATCATGCCTCACGTGACGACGCTGGCTCGCCTCGGGGAGTTGAAGCGCGGCCTGGAGAC
>VBJR01000175.1 GCA_005880175.1 Chloroflexota bacterium | reverse complement strand
CATGAGCGCGGCCGCGTCCTTGCAGTGCGTCTGCGGCGTCACCGTGATCGCCGGCGACGTCATCGCGTCCTTTGCTCTCATGACGCGAGCATGGGCGCGGTCACGAGCGCCGCCAGCGGGCGATGGTCCCCTCCCAGCGGGGGCCTCTGGCCGTGCCCGGCCGCCAGCCTCCAGGGATGGATGCCGACTTCGACGCGCTGGTCGCGGAGGCGAGGTCCCATCTGCGGTCACCGTGGTCCGCGCTGGTCAATCGCCAGCGTCGCCGGTCGCGTCCACCGCACTGAGAGCCCGGGCACCGCACGCTCGCGCCCGGGCCAGCAGCTCGTTCGCGACCGCCTCGAGGAGGCGCTGGACGACGGTCTCCGCGACGCGGTGCAGCAGGGTTCGGTCGGCAAGCCTGCCCATCAGGCCGAGCGGTGGCTCGTACGTGAGGTTGAGCGACAGGTAGGTGCGGTCGCGACCCAGCCAGGCGACGTCGAGGCTGCCCTCCATCGTGGGGAACAGCCGGCGGTGGTCCCGGGAGCGCAGGCGCACCGGCAGGACGCCCAGTCGATCGGAGATGGTGGGCCGGCCGGCTTCCAGCAGCGCGTGGGCGCCCACCTGGTGGCCGGCCACGTCGAGGCCGACCTGCACCACGAGCCGGTCGCCCTCCTCGCCGGCCTCGGCTCCCAGGCCGGCGAGCCATTGCCCGGGGTCGCGCAGCAGTGTGGAGCGGACATCGCTGAAGTCCGCCTCGAGCTCGGTGACGGTCTTGAGGAACATGTGGTGACGTCCGCGCTCACATCGTGGTCGGCGCCGCCGCGCCCGGTTGGCTCACTCGCATGGGGCCAGCGTCGGCCTCGACGCGGTCCCCGGCCATGGCCGACGGTCCCTGTTGGGCCGGGGCGATCGGCCCGAGCGGCCGGCTCCGGCATCACGGCGGCGGAGGTCCCCGTGGAAGTCTCGGAGTTCAGCCAGCTGGCCGCGGAGTTCGACTCGCTCGCCGGGTCCTGGCGCCGGGTCAGGCCAGGGGCGCCGGCAGGTCGATGTTCCGGGCCAGCTCCGTCATCGGGCCGGGAGCCGCGTAGAACGCGAGATCGTCCATGGCCGGCACATTGTCGAAAATCCTGGTGGACAGTCAATCCGCGACATGCGTCCTCCGCTACGCTGGCGCCTCACCATGCCCCATCTCATCAGCCTCGAGTTCACCGACGCGTGGCGTTCGGCCTATCCGGGCACATCGGTCGGTTTGCTGGCGATGACGTCGGTGCGCAACGCCCCGCCGGACGACGGCTTGCGGGAACGGCTGCGCTCTCTCGAGGCCGCGGTCCGCGCCCGTCACGACGGCCGGTCGCGGGCCGACCTGGAGCGCCAGCCGGCGATGCGTCCGTACGTCGAGCACTACCGCCGGTTCGGCAAGACCTACCACGTGCTGCTGCAGCTCGAGTCCGTGGCGTTCCGAGGGCGTCCGCTGGCGGCCGAGCAGTGCCTGGTCAGCGCCATGTTCGCCGCTGAGATCGACGACCTGCTCCTCACCGCGGGCCACGACCTCGCCGCCGTGCGACCACCGCTCGTCGCGGACGTCACCCGGCGTGACGAGCGGTACGCCGGCATCAGCGGCCGGGACATCGACGTCAAGGACGGCGACCTGTCGCTCAGGGACGGCGAGGGCATCATCTCCAGCGTCGTCTACGGCCCCGATCACCGGACGCGCCTGCAGCCGGAGACCCGGTCGGCGCTCTTCACGACCTACGCGCTCCCGGGCATCTCCGACGCGGACCTGGAGAGGCACCTGCGGGGCATCGAGGCGCTGGTCCGCGCCGCATGCCCCACGGCGGACACCGAGCTGATCGCGACCTGCCGTCCCTGAGACGGCCACATCCTCGTCGAGCGGCGGTCCGGCCTCGACGAGCCACAGGCCGGCCGCGCCCGTGTCACCGCGGCCGGGCCGGCTGGAGCTCGCGGGCCCACTCCTCGGCGACCAGCAGGTCGCGCATGGAGACCATGCCCCGGAGCTGGCCCACGGCCAGCACGGGCAGGTGTCGCACGTCGTGCTTCACCATCAGCCGCCCCGCCTCGACCACGTCGGTCTCGGGCGAGACCACGATGGGCGGCGCGGACATGTACGTGCCGACCCTGGTCACGTGGGCGGCGGCGCCGTCGGCCAGCGCCCACAGCAGGTCGCGCTCGGTCAGGATGCCGACCAGGTTCTCACCGTCGAGGACGGCGAGCGAGCCGACACCGTGGTCCCGCATGCGGGCCGCGGCGTCGGCCAGGCTCTCCTCGGGGTCGGTCTGCCAGACCTCCGGCTGCATCAGTTCGCTCACTCGCATGCTGCCAGCGTCGGTCCGCGAGGCGGCCCGGGCCACTGCCGGGGGTCCCCGCCACGCACGGCCGTCCGGCCCTCGGCCGGGCCCCGGACGCCGCCTAGGTTGAGATCGGGCCCCGTGGTGGGCCAGCGAGGCGCCGGCTCCCGGGCGCAGGAGGTTGGGCTCGTGTTTCAGAAGTTGCTGCTGGCGGTGGACGGCTCCGATCACGGCGGCAGGGCCGTGCCGGTGGCGGCGGACCTGGCCCGGAAGTCGCACGGCGAGGTGCTCGTCTTCCACGTCCGCGAGTTCCAGCTCGCGAGGGGCGGGGCGTACCCCCTGGAGGCTGACGGCCAGGCCCAGGAGCTGGTGGACGGGATCACCGCGTCGCTGACGGCTGAGGGCGTGCGGGCACGCGGCGTCGTGGAGCCGCACGTCATCGGTCAGGCGGCGCGGGCCATCCTCGCCGAGGCGGAGGCCGAGGGCGCCGACGCGATCGTCATGGGCTGCCGGGGCCGCTCGGACCTGGCGGGACTGCTGCTGGGCAGTGTGGCCCACAAGGTGATCCAGCTCAGCCACTGTCCGGTGGTGGTCGCCCGCTGACCGCCTGGCCGGGCTCGTCCCGCCGGCGAGCCCGGCCGCCTCTCGGCCTCCTCCCGCCCGGCTGACGGCCCGGACCCATCATATACCGATATCGGTATATGATGGGTCTGTGGATGACCACCCCAGAGAACCGCAACAACAGGGAGAGGCGCAGTGACGACCAATCGGCATGGATCGGCAGTCATCGAATTCCCGAATGAGCTCGAGATCGTCACCACTCGGGAGTTCGAAGCTCCGATCGCGCTCGTCTTCGACGTGCTGACGAAGCCGGAGCACGTGAGCAAATGGTTCGCTCCATTCACGTGCGAGGTGACGAAATGCTCCATCGACCTGCGCGTCGGCGGTGACTACCACATCGTCTTCGTGACCGACGACGGAACCGAGTGCTCGTTTCGGGGAACCTACCTGGAGGTCGAGCCGCCGACCCGGACCGTCGCGACGTGGCTGTTCGAAGGGTGGCCGGACGCGGATGCCGTCGAGTCCGTGGATCTGCACGAAGCGCACGGAGTGACCAGGATGACGGTGAAGCTCGCGTTCCGCGACAAGGCCGGCCGTGACCACATGACCAGGTCCGACGGCCAGGAAGACAGCTTCGACAAGATGGAAGACCTCCTGCGGACACTGCTCGATACGAAGTGAGCGAGGGTCAGGGCGCGTGGACAGGGCACCACGACCCGAGGACGGGGGGACCGAGGTCCCTCCTGGTCCCGGGCCGGGAGGCCGTCGCCCGGGGCGGGTATGGCCGCTTGACTGGAGTTCGAGGGGAGCCGGCTCAGGGGCGGCTCCACCAGAACGAAAGGAGGACGTCAAGTGACCAAGGGACTTCGCTGGAGGATCGTCAGCCTCCAGGTCATCGTCGTGCTCGTGCTCGGCTTCTGCGCCGGCTTCGCCTTCTGGGGCAACGGCTTCATCAACGGCATGGTCCACGACCAGCTCGCCTCCCAGAAGATCTCCTTCCCGCCCGCCAGCGAGATCAGGGCCGGCGGCGCCCTCGACCCGGCCGAGTTCCCCGCCGAGATCCGCAACTACGCCGGTCAGCAGGTCGACAACGGCGACAAGGCTCGCGTCTACGCCAACGACTTCATCGGCATCCACCTCGAGAAGGTCGCCAACGGCCAGACCTACTCGCAGGTCAGCGCCGCCTCCCAGGCCGACCCCAAGAACACCGCCCTCCAGAACCAGGCCAACACCCTGTTCAAGGGCGAGACCCTGCGCGGTCTGCTCCTGTACGCCTGGGGCTGGTCGCAGGTGGCCCTGTACCTGCTCTACGCCGCCCTCGGCCTGACCGTGGCCGCGATCGTGGTCCTCGCCACCCTGGCGTTCGAGGTCCTGGTGGCCCCCCGCACGGCCCGGGCCACCCGGCCCCAGCCCGTCCCCGCGTGATCATCACTCCCCTGGACGAAGCGGCTCCGGCGGTCTCCGCCGGAGCCGTTCGCTTTCTGGCGCCGGCGCCGCTCCGGCACGGCTTCGGCGCACGGCCTGGAAGTCGTGCGCCGGGACGTGACCGGTCCTGGTGGTTCGGGCAGGCCGCCGGCCCTCTGGCCGGCGTGCCGCGCGGCTGACGGCCGCGGGCTTCTGCGCGTGATGACCCTCACCAGCCCCGACCGGCCGGTCGGGGACGCGCAGACCTGAGACCATCGCGCCCCGGTGGCCCCGGGCCGCCCGCCCCACCCAGGTGCCGCCTGGCGGTTACGTTCCTTCCATGAGCTTCACGGACTACCGGCGATGACGGCCGCGCTGATCGTCTGGGGCGGCTGGGAGGGCCACGAGCCCGAGAAGACGAGCGGTCGCTTCAGGGCGTTTCTCGTCCAGCAAGGCTTCGACGTCGTGGTGTCGGACACGCTGGACGCCTACCTCGACAGGGACCTCATGGGCAGAGTCGATCTCATCGTGCAGACCTGGACGATGGGCGCCATCGGCGACGAGCAGTTCGAGGGCCTGCAGGACGCGGTGCTGCGAGGGGCCGGGTTCGCCGGATGGCACGGAGGGATCATCGACTCCTTTCGCGCGAGCACGCGGTACCAGTTCATGACCGGCGCCCAGTGGGTCGCCCACCCCGACGGCATCATCGACTACTCCGTCCAGTTCGTGCGCGAGGAGCGGGACCATCCGCTGATCGCCGGGCTCGACGACTTCCGCATCCGAACCGAGCAGTACTACCTGCACATGGATCCGCTCAACCGCGTGTTCGCCACGACCACCTTCGGTAGGAGCCGGGAGGCGCCCTGGGTCGAGCGCACGGTCATGCCCGTGATCTGGACGCGCACGTGGGGAGAGGGCCGCGTTTTCGTGAGCGCGATCGGCCACCAGGACCGGGACTTCGACGTACCGCAGGTCGAGACGGTCACCCGCCGCGGACTGCTGTGGGCGGCGAACGCCGGACGCGATGCCTAGCCGGTCACCCCTGGCCCGCGTCGGCGTGATCGGCACCGGCCACATCAGCCGCACCTACCTGGCCCACGCGGCGGACTTCGGCCTCGAGGTGGTCGCGGTCGCCGACCTCGACCCGGCGCGCGCCCGGGCCGCGGCGGAGGAGCACGGCGTCGCCGTCGTGTCGGCCGTCGACGAGCTGCCGTGCCGCGCGGACGTGGACGTCGTTCTCAACCTCACGGTGCCGGCCGCCCACGCCGAGGTGACCGAGGCGGCGATCGCGGCCGACAGGCACGTATACGTCGAAAAGCCACTCGCGGTGCGGCGCGAGGACGGCGAGCGCCTGGTCGCCGCCGCGGCGGAGGCCGGCGTGCGGCTCGGCGTGGCGCCCGACACCTTCCTGGGCGACGGCATCCAGACCTGCCGTCGCCTGATCGACGAGGGCGCCATCGGGGAGCCCATCGGCGGTGCGGTCGTCGTCGCCGGTCACGGGCACGAGTCGTGGCATCCCTCGCCCGAGTTCTACTACCAGGCGGGAGGCGGGCCGGTGATGGACATGGGCCCGTACCACCTCACCGCGCTGGTCTCGCTGCTCGGCCCGGTGCGCCGCGTGAGCGCTGCCGCACGCGCATCGCTGGCCGAACGCACCATCGGATCGGGACCCCGGGCGGGCACCCGATTCCCCGTCGAGGTCCCAACCCACGTCGCGGGGACCCTGGAGTTCGCCTCGGGCGCGATCGTGAACCTGCTGATGACCTTCGACGTCTGGGCGGCCCGCCTGCCCCCCTTCCAGGTGTTCGGCACCGAGGGCTCGCTCGACGGCCCCGATCCCAACACCTTCGCCGGCCCGGTCCAGGTCTGGCGCGCGTCGCGCGGAGAGTGGGAGCCGGTCCCACTCCACCGGACCGGCCGGCCCCAGACCCGGGGGCTCGGCCTGGCAGAGATGATGGCGGCCGTCGCCGACGGGCGACCCCACCGCGCGAGCGGGGAGCTGGGTCTCCACGTGCTCGACGTGATGAGCGGTCTCGTGGAATCGGCGGAGCTGGGGCGGCACGTGACCGTCTCCACGTCGTGCGCGCGGCCGGACCCCATCTGACAGGTCGGGCGCTCGGCCCCTCGTTCCCGAGGGTTGACATATGCTGATATCGGTATATGATGGACCCGTGGCTCGCTCCTCCACGACCTCGGATGTCTTCAACGCAATTGCCGAGGCACGCCGTCGCGACATCCTGGACACGCTGATCGCGGGCGAGAAGGCGGTCGGAGCGATCGTGAGCGACCTCTCGATGTCCCAGCCTCAGGTTTCAAAGCACCTGCGGGTGCTCAGTGAGGTGGGACTCGTCAGCTGCCGGTCGGAGGGGCGCCATCGGCTGTACCGCCTGGAGCCCGCGCGCCTGCGGCCGTTCCACGACTGGCTGGCCAAGTACGAGCGGGCGTGGAATGACCGACTGGATCGGATGGGTGACTACCTCAACGAGCTGCAACAACAGAACACCGGGAGGGTGCTCGTGCCAACTCGCGCGGAGATTCTGGACACACTCGCGGCATCGCAGACGCAGGTCATGACGTTTTTTCAGGGCCTGAGCCCTGAAGACCTGGAGCGCCCGGCAACGGCGAGTGATGTGCCCGGAGCGGCTCCCTGGCGCGCCAGGGATCATCTGGCTCACCTGGCGAAGAGCGAACGCCGCATCCAGCACCTGCTGGGCCGCGCGCTCGCCGGCGAGGGCCGAGACGCTCTCCTGCGTCTTCAATACCCGGAGGGAATGCCGATGCCGGCCGTCCTGGGCGATCTGAGCGCGCTGACCCAGGAGGAGATGGAGCGGCTGGTGCTGGCCGTCGCCCGTGTCAATCAAGCCGATGTGGACGAGCACCACGACGACAGCCTGGAGACACTGGCAGCGGATTACCTGGCGACGCGGGAGGACACATTGGACCTCTTGCACCAGTTCACCGATGATCAGCTGGCCGCTCGGCTGCCCACCGTCGTCGGCGACCAGGCCGCTGGCGGCTTGTTCGCCGGGAGAGCGGAGCACGCGGCGGAGCACATCACCTCGGTCGAGGAAGCACTTCGTCAGCGCGTGTGAGGGGGATCGTTCATGACCCAGGTGACCGCCAGCGGCCTCTCGCCGAAACGGCTGGCCCGCGTGCGAGACGTGCTCTCCCGTCACCTCGATGCCGGCTATGTCCCCGGCGCGGTCGCTGTCATCGCCCGCCACGGCGAGGTTCATGTCGAGGCAGTGGGCAACCTGGCCTTCGAGGGCGAAGGCTCCAGCACGCCGATGGCGGCCGACACGATCTGCCGCATCGGGTCGATGACGAAGCCGATCGTCGCGGCCTGCGCGATGACGCTCGTCGAGGACTGCACGCTGCGCCTCGACGACCCGGTCGACGAGTTCCTGCCGGAACTGGCGGACATGACGGTGCTCGCCGATCCGAACGGGCCGCTGGAAGACACGGTCCCCGCCAAACGCCCGATCACGCTGCGGGATCTGCTCACGTACCGCCTCGGCACCGGCATCGTGGTGGCCGAACCGGGAACGGTCCCGATCGCCGACGCGCTGAATGCGCTGCTGGGCGAGGAGCCCGCGCCGCCGCCGGATGAGTGGATACGGCGGCTCGGCAGGCTTCCGCTCGTCCACCAGCCGGGTGAGCGCTGGATGTACCACATCGCCGCCAGCGTGACCGGCGTGCTCGTCGCCCGGGCCACGGGCATGTCCTTCGGGGACGCCCTGCGCGAGCGGATCTGCGAGCCGCTCGGGATGAAGGACACCGCCTTCAGCGTCGGCGGCGAGAACATCAGCCGGCTGGCGACCGCGTACCAGCTCGACGGCGCCACCGGCGAGGTCGTCGTCGAGGACGGCCCCGACGGGTACTGGAGCCGGCCGCCGGCGTTCGAAGACGGCGGCGGCGGGCTCGTCTCGACCGCCAGCGATTACCTCGCCTTCGCCTCGACCCTGCTGGCCGGCGGCACCCACCGCGGCGAGCGGGTGCTCTCGCGGCCGTCGGTCACGTTGATGACGAGCGACCACCTGACGCCGGCGCAGAAGGCTGTGTCCGGGTTCGAACCAGGGTACTTCGACGACATCGGCTGGGGCTTCGGGATGTCGGTCCGCACCCAGCGCGCGCACCTGGGACCCTGGTCGGTCTCGTGCCCTCCGCCGGCCTCGGTCGGCAGCTACGGATGGCCCGGCATCTACGGCACCGGCTGGTACAACGACCCGGCCGAGGACATGACCACGATCCTCATGATCCAGCGGGCGCCGGCGCCGCCCGGGCTGCCGATCCTGTTCGACTTCTGGACAGCCGCTTACCAGGCGATCGACGACTGACGGGCGACCGCCGACGGCGGCCGCCCCCCGGCGGGCCGCCGTCGGTTACCGCATCCTCCGAAGTGGACAGTCCGCCCTGGACCGTCAGAACGGGCAGGTGTTGTTGATCGTCGAGATCGTGCTGCTCGTGCTCGGCGTCGGACAGAGGAACTGGGTGTAACGAGTGTCGTTGTCGATGAACCGCTTGAGCCAGGCGATCTCGAACTGGGCCTGCGTGGTGTTGGCCCGGTTGGTGGCGGTGTGGCTCGCCCCGGCCAGCTCCAGGTACATCTTCTGCCTGGTCGTCGGGATGCTGTTGTAGAACACCATCGCATGCTGGTTGACCGGGGCGATGTTGTCGTTCTGCGCGGCCACGATCAGCGTTGGCACGGCGTCGGTGGAGAAGTTCTTCGTGTTGGCGTCCCAGGGCGCCATCGGTACGGCGGCCTTGAGGCTGGGACGGCTCACCGAGGCCTCCAGCGTGCCGCCACCGCCCATCGAGTGGCCGGAGACGCCGAGCCGGCTGGCGTCCACCTCGGCGCGCGCCGAGCTGGTCTGGGTCAGGTAGTCCAGCGCCGCGAGCAGCTCTGTGGCCCGCATGGTGGGGTTGTCGCCGGTGGAGTTGGTGTCGATCGTGAAGATCACGAAGCCCTGCCCCGAACGTGCCCTGGCTGGTGTCGGTCGGGAAGTAGATCGTGCCGCCGCCGAACTTGCCGCTGGTGGCACTGCTGGCGACGGTCGTGGTGGAGATGGCGAACGGCCCGGTCGTGGCCTGGATGCTGGCCAGGGTCGGCGCGGGCCCGCGCTCGAACGGGTTGGTGTCCGCGGAGGTCGGGTTGGCCGAGACAATGCCGTAGACGGCGATCGCGGTGACGGAGCTGGCAACCGCGACCGCGCGCCGGAGCCGGCGTAGCGGAAGGAAACCGGTCAGCAAGGTGGCCTCCTGGTGTGGAACGGATGCCGTCTTACTCGCGAGTAATATCCATTCTTGCACGTGGTCGCCTGGAGCGCGCGCCCATTGCCGCGGCAAAATCCGCTCGATGCCAGCCGGCGTCGAGAGAGGGCGACCGGCGGCCCTCGCCGGCGGCCCTCGCCGGCCGCCCTCGCCGGCCGCCCTCCTCGGGTCTTTCAGGCGATCGCGCGGAGGTACTCGTCGAAGCCGTCGTAGATCTCGGCGGCGCCGGTTCGCTCAGGACGGAGGCGGCGTCGCCGATGGCTGGCCGGGCGTCACCAGCCCCGTCTCGTAGGCGAAGACCACGAGCTGCGCGCGGTCCCGAGCGCCCAGCTTCGACATCGCCCGCGACACGTGCGTGCGCGACGTCGCCGGGCTGATGAACAGCTTCTCGGCGATCTCGTCGTTGGAGAGACCTGTGCCGGCCAGAGCGACGACCTCGCGCTCTCGCTCGGTCAACGTACGCAGCAGGGAGGCGCGCGGCGCGGTCGGGCCCGGCGTCGTCGCGAAGGTCTCGACCACCATGCGCGTCACGCTCGGGGAGAGCAGTGAATCGCCCGCTGCGACCACCCGGATCGCGCGGAGGATCTCGGCCGCGTCGGCGTCCTTGAGGAGGAAGCCGCCGGCACCCAGGCGCAGGGCCTCGAACACGTACTCGTCGATCTCGAACGTCGTCAGCACGAGGATGCGGACGCCGGCCAGGCCGCGGTCACCGGCGATCTGCCGGGTCGCCTCCAGGCCGTCCAGCACCGGCATGCGGATGTCCATGACCACGACGTCGGCGCGGGTGGTCCGGACCGCGTCCAGCGCCTGCTGGCCGTTCGCCGCCTCGCCTACGACCTCCAGGTCGGGCTCGCGGTCGATCAGTGCGCGCAGGCCGACACGGACCAGGTCCTGGTCATCCGCCAGCACCACGCGGATGGTCATGTCGGGTTCCACGGCAGCAGCGCGCGCACGCGGAAGCCGCCCTCGGGCCGGTTCGCCGCCGTGCACTCGCCGCCCAGCGCGGCTGCCCGCTCCGCCATCCCGGAGATCCCACTCCCGGGCGCGCCGCCTCCGGCTGGCGCACCTCTCCCGTTGTCGACCACCTCCACCTCCAGCCGGTCCCCGTCCCGAGCCACGCGCACGGAGGCCCGGGCACCGGGTCCCGCGTGCCGGGCCACGTTGGTCAGCGACTCCTGGACGATCCGGTAGGCCGCGCCGGCCACGATCTCCGGGACCGCATCGGCCTCGACGTCGAGGCTGAGGTCGACGGGCAGCCCCGCGTCGCGCATCGCGGCGCCCAGGCCCGACAGCGCGTCCAGGCCCGGGGCCGGGCTGCGGGAACCGGGCCCAGCCGCGCCACGCAGTACGGCCAGCTCCGTGCGGAGCTCCGACAGCGCCTGCCGGCTGACGCGGCGGATGGCGACGACCGCGCTGCGGACCTCGTCCTGCCCGCCGTCGAGGAGGTGCTCGGCGACCCCCGCCTGCAGGCTGATCACCGCGAGGCTGTGGCCGAGCACGTCGTGCATCTCGCGAGCGATGCGCAGGCGTTCCTCGGCCGTCCGACGTCGGCTCTCCTCCTCACGTGTGCGCCGCGCCAGCTCCTCGCGGGCCCGGGCCTCGGCCGCGAAGCGCCGGCGCACGATCAGGGCGGCGGCGACCAGGATCGCGGCAGCCAGCCAACCGGCAGCCCACAGGCTCGCGGCCAGCAGCGTCCCGCCGGTGCTGAGGTCGCCCAACGCCAGCAGCCCGGCCCCGAGCGCTGCCGCCGGTGCCCACAGCCGCAGCGGCACCCGTCCCTCCAGCAGGATCAGGGCGACGAACGGAGGCAGGTAGACCGGGCCCGGCGGATGGCCCCCGAGCAGGTAGATGAGCGCCAGGGCCAGCGTGGCCGCGTACGCAAACAGCGGCAGGCGGCGGTGCAGTGCCAGGGCCGGCCCGGTCCCGAGCAGGAGGGCGTACGCGGACCGATCGAGCGGCGGGGCGCCCGGGACGTGCCCGACTTGCTGCGAGCTGACCAGGGTCACGAACGTGGTCACCAGGACCGCGAGGCCGGCGGACCGCCCGTCGCTCTCGAGCACCCGCGGCAGTGCGGCCCTCATCGCTGGAATCGTAGGACCTCACCAGCGCCGCGGGCGTCCGCTCTCGGGCGTAGCCGCGCACTACGTCCGGGGACGTAGTCGGGCCTCCGCAGATTGCGCCCCCCATCGGATTCCCGGTGCAGCTCGGACTGGATAGCGTCCACGGCGTGGCCACGAGAACTGCCGGACGCCGTCGTTGATGACCAGGGAGCTTTCGCGATGCCGAACCTGAACCAACCCACCGCCGTCCACCGCACGCTCGCCGTGCTGCTGGCCGTCGTCGTCACGCTCGTCGTGTGGGCGGTGGAGACCTACCTGCTCGGAATCGACCTGCGGGCGCGGCCGGTGCCTGGCGCCGCCCCCCAGGCCGTGGGCGTGCCCGCGGTCGCGTCCGCGACGCTGCTGGCGGGGCTGGTGGCGTGGGCGCTGCTGGCGATCCTGGAACGGGTGACGCCGTCGGCGCGGACGGTGTGGGTCGCCGTGGCCGTGGTTGCGCTGCTGGTCTCGCTGGCCGCGCCGCTGAACGGTGCGGTCACGGCCACGGCCGCGATCGGGCTGGCCACGATGCACGTGGCGGCGGCGGCGACCCTTGTCCCGCTGCTGGCCCGCTCCGCTCGGGCCTGACCATGCCACGGGCCGGGGGGCGACGCTCTGGGGGCGGCTGCCCCGTCGACCGTCGGACGTCGCGATGCCCCCGGCCCGGCCGGGGGCTCGCCGCGCCGGCGGCGCCGCCATGGCACGACGGCCGGCTCCTGAGGGGGGGTCCAGAGGGTGGGACCAGTCGCCTCTGGCGGCGCCCCGCTGGCTCCGGCTCAGGACCGGCGAGGATGCCCCGCAAATGAGCTCGAAGCGTCTCGACGAGAGAGACTGGAGCGGGAGACAGGGTCTCCCGCGCGGGTGGCACGTATTCGGTGATGGAAGTCGCTATCGACTGTCCCAGTAGCCGGCCGAAGTTATACTTGGAAGGTATGATTCACCGGATTGGGGCCAAAGGCCAGGTCGTGATCCCAAAGGACCTTCGGGATCGTGTCGGGCTGCACCCGGGAACGGCCGTCGATTTCGCAATCGTGGGCGAGCGAATCGTTCTGCTCCCGCTGCCTCCGCAGTCGCAGTCTCGCCTGGGCGGTCGGTTCGCGAGGAGTGGGATGGCGGCGCGGCTGCTCCAGGACCGGGCGGCTGAACCGAGATGAGCGCCTGTCTCGACTCGTGGGTAGTGCTCGCCTGGCTTGACGGAGAGTCTCCGGCGTGCGAACGCGTCGAAGCACTCCTCGCTGATCGCCCCGTGATGAGCTGGGTGAACGCCGTCGAGGTCTACTACCGCCTCGAGCGAGACCACGGACGTGGAGCCGCTGATGACGTTCTCTCCGAACTGCGAATCACGCTCGACCTCGACCTTCCCGGTACGGCGCGGATGGTCGAGACGGCCCGATTGAAGGCGCGGCTGCCCATCGCGTTGGGCGACTGTTTCGCGATTGCGACGGCCGCGGCCCACCGGCTGCCTCTGCTCACCGGCGACCCCGAGATCCTCAGCCGAAAGGATCTCGATTGCGAGGTCGAGGATCTTCGCAGCACCTGACCAACCAGAACACCTGACATACGCACGGGAACTCGAAGGACGGCTCCACCGCGAGATGGCTGCTCTCCGGCCAGCGTGTGATCGCCTGACTACCTAGGCGATTCTCCAGCTCACTCGACCGAAAGAGGCTGACGGATGCCGCCGTGCGCGCCGTGGTCGCCAGCACGGCGGCCAAGCGGCCGGCACTGGACGCCGGTCGGCGGACGCTGCCGCCCGGCCCCGGGAACCGTCACAGAGCGAGCGACCGGACCGCGAGCGGGTGCGGGTTCACGACGCGAACGGCGAGGATGAGTTCACGATTGACGGTGCCCAGCGGACGAAGCTGCTCAGCAGCCTGTTCGAGCGGATCGAGGCGCACGTCGCCGTTCCCGAGCGCGGCACCAAGATCCGCACCAAGCGGCAGGCGGACGCCGTCGCGCGGCTCCTCGCCGACCACGGCCACGAGATCGAGTGGGTCCGCAAGACCTACGGCGCCCAGCGCGAGTCCACGTGGAACGTCCGGCTCGTGGACGGGACGGAGGTCCACCTGGCCGGGCAGCTCGAAGACCGGGGCTTGGCGCTCCCCCGCGAGGCGTGGCCGGCGGTGGGTCAGGTGAAGGTGGTCGCCGTTCCGAAGGAGAGCTGGAGGCGCTTCCTCGAAGACGCGGCACTGGAGCGGGAGACGGGACTCGAACCCGCCGTGAGTTTAACGCCGAGGGGGTGGCGCCGGCCACCCGCCCCAGGTCGCCGATCTCGCGCCTCCCCCTAAGATTGCTCATTCGTGCTGACCACTCGAGCTCGGGGCCTTTGGACCACGTCGTGCTGGACGAGCTGAAGGACATCGCCCTCGACCTGACCTGGACCTGGGAGCCCCGCATCGCCGCCCTGTTCGCCGAGCTCGATCCCGAGCTCTGGCAGCGCTCCGGCCACAACCCGATCCTGCTCCTCGCTCGGCTGGGCCCCGAGGGGGTCCGCGCTGCCCTCCTTCGGCCCGAGGTCCGCGCCGCGCTGGACGACGCCCGCGCCGCCCTCCGCCAGTACCGCGCCCGGCCCGCCGCGCCCATCGAGGCCGGGGCCCCCCTCTCCATCGCCTACTTCTCCCTCGAGTTCGGCCTCACGGAGGGCCTCCCCATCTACTCGGGCGGCCTCGGCGTCCTGGCCGGCGACCACCTCAAGGCCGCCAGCGACCTCGCCCTGCCGCTGGTCGGCGTCGGCCTCCTCTACCGCCAGGGCTTCGGCCGCCAGCGCATCGACGACCAGGGCGGCCAGTACGAGGTCTACCCCGAGAACGTGTTCCAGGAGCTGCCCCTGCAGCGGGTCGAGACCCCGGACGGCCCGCTCGAGGTGACCTGCCCGCTCGGGGACCGCCCGGCCGCCGCGCCATCGCCGACCGCCTGTACGTGCCCGAGCCGGCCCGGCGCCTGCCCCAGGAGATCGTGCTCGGCATCGGCGGCATGCGCGCCCTCCGCGCCATGGGCGTGGACGCGACCGTCTTCCACATGAACGAGGGCCACGGCTTCCTGCTCGCCGTCGAGCGCATCCGGGAGCTCCGGCAGCGCCGCCAGCTCACCCTCGAGGAGGCGCGGCTGATCGCCCGCGCCGGCTTCGTCTTCACCACCCACACCCCCGTCGCCGCCGGCAGCGATTACTTCGAGCCCGCGCTGGTCCGCGAGCTGCTCGGCCCGTACCTGACCGACGTCGGCCTCAGCTTCGAGCGCTTCATGGACCTGGGCCGGCGCACGCCGGGCGACGTCCGCGAGCTGCTCTGCACCACGTACGTCGGCCTCCGCATGGCCGACCGCGCCGTCGGCGTCAGCCGCCTCCACGGCGCCGTCTCGCGCCGCCTGTGGAAGGACGCCTGGCCCGGCCTGCCGGAGGCCCAGGTGCCCATCTACTCCGTGACCAACGGCGTCCACATGCCGAGCTGGGTGGCGCCGGAGATCGCCGGCCTGCTCGAGCGCCACGTCGCCCCCGAGTGGTGGGACATCGGCCCCGACGACGCCCGCTGGACCGAGGCCGTCCACGCCCGCCACGCCAGCGACCAGCTGGACCCCGACGCGTTCACCATCGGCTTCAGCCGCCGCTTCGCGCCGTACAAGCGGGCCAACCTGGTGCTGTCCGACCACGCCCGCCTGCTCCGGCTGCTGCACGACGCGCACCGCCCCGTCCAGATCGTGTTCGCGGGCAAGGCCCATCCGGCCGACATGGAGGGCAAGCGCATCCTGCGCGAGATCGTCCAGACCGCGCGCCGGGAGTCCCACATCGCGTTCATGGAGGACTACGACATCGAGGTCGCGCGCCTGCTCGTGCAGGGCGCGGACGTGTGGCTGAACAACCCCCGGCGATTCCTGGAGGCGAGCGGCACGTCGGGCATGAAGGCCGGCGCCAACGGCGTCCTCAACGTCAGCGTGCTCGACGGCTGGTGGGACGAGGGCCACCGCCCCGGCCTGGGCTGGGCGATCCCCTCGGGCGCCACGATGGACAGCCCGACGACCGACGACGCGGCCGAGGCCGAGGCGCTGCACCGCCTGCTCGAGCGCGAGGTCGTGCCCGCGTTCTACGACCGCGACGAGCGCGGCCTCCCGACCCGCTGGCTCGCGATGATGCGCGGCTCGGTCCGCCACATCGTCACCGGGTTCTCGGCCCGGCGCATGGTGCTCGACTACCTGTCCGAGTGCTACGCGCCCGCCGCCCGCCGCGTCGAGCAGCTGCGGCTGCTGCCCGACTGGGGCGGGTAGCCGGGACGCGCCTACGCCACCGCGGGCGTGTCCGCCGGCCGGGCCGTCTCGGCGATCGCGTCCACGATCGCGGGCCAGCAGGGCCGGGGCATGTCGTGGCCCATCGTCGGGAGCACGAGCAGCCGGGCGCCGGGGATCGCATCCGCCGTCCGGCGCCCGTTCTCCACGGGCACCAGCGGGTCCACCTCGCCGTGCACGACCAGCGCCGGCACCGACAGCGCCCGCAGCTGGTCCACCCGCGACGGGGCGGCCGCGATGGCGGCGAGCTGGCGCGCCGTCCCGGCCGTGCTCACCGACCGGTCGATCGCCCGCGTCCGCTTGCGCCGCGCCTCCTCCGGGTCGAAGTGCGCGGGCCCCGAGATGCGGCTGCTGACCCAGACCCCGTGCTCGATCAGGCCCTCGCGGTCGGCCGGCGGCGGCTTCAGCAGCGCCTCCATCGCCTCGGGCGTGGCCGGCGTGTTGTCGCGCATGCCCCCGGGCGC
Source organism: Chloroflexota bacterium (assembly GCA_005880175.1). The sequence continues at coordinate 4,395 of VBJR01000175.1, read as the reverse complement.
CGACATGATCGACGTGAGGCTCAGCACCCGCGCCGGGTGCCCGATCGCCAGGGCCTGCGCCACGAAGCCGCCCATCGACGCGCCGACGACGTGCGCCGCGCCGATCCCCAGCGCGTCCAGGATGCCGGCCGCGTCGTCGGCAAGGTCCTCGAGCCGGTACGGCGGCGGCTCCGTCCCGGCGGCGACCGCGGAGAGGTCGGGCGTCCCCAGGTGATCCAGCTTCGTGGACAGCCCGACGTCGCGGTTGTCGAACCGGACGACGTGGAAGCCACGGCTGGCGAGCAGGTCGCAGAACTCGTCGTCCCACGAGATCATCTGGGCCCCCAGCCCCATGATCAGGAGGAGCGGCGGCGCGGCCGGATCGCCGAACGTCTCGTACTCGAACTCCAGGCCATTGGCCTCGACGCGTGGCATGCCGCGATGGTACTCGCGATACGGTCCGGGTATTGACAGCGGCGCCCAGGAAGCGAAAGATGGGGTTAAGCGTTTAACTGTCGAGTTCACGGAGGTGCCTATGGCTGAACCACCGGACAACTCCAGAGCCGCTGCGGTTTGGACTGCCGGGAGATTCCTCTAGTACGGAAAACCCGAGTCGCGAGACGAGCGGCCGGCCGTAAAGGTGCGGGCTTCCTGTAGCCCCCGGATTAGCCGGTCAGCCGAACTCCAGCGGCGCCGCCAGACAACAGAGAAACGATCAACGCGGGGTCGGGCCTGGGGCTCGACCCCGTTTTGTGTAGTCAGGTCCCGGCGAACGTCAGGATCAGGTCGGTGCCGTAGCCCGCCAGGAAGCCCAGGAGCACGCCCCACCCGAGCATCGAAGGCGTGTTGAGCTTCCTGCCCACGTTGAACATCTCGCTGATGATGTAGATCAGCGCGCCGGCCGCCAGCGCCAGGAAGAGCACGAAGAAATAGGTGTTCGAGACGCTGTAGCCCACGATCGTGCCCAGGAACGTGGGCGCGCCCCCGACCACGCCCGCCAGCAACAGGAACGTCCACGTCGGCCGCTGGTCGTCCGAGGCCATCGGGGCGGCGATGCCGAACCCCTCGGTGATGTTGTGCAGGCCGAACCCGATGATCAGGACGGTCGCGAAGCTGATCGCACCTCGCACAGCCGCCTCGCCGATGGCCAGGCCCTCCGACAGGTTGTGCAGGCCGAGCCCGACCGCGATCATCATCGCCAGCCAGCGCCCGGACGGCATGGCGGCCGCGTCCACGGCCATGGCACCCGGGCCCCGCAGCTGCCGCGAGCCCTGGCGGCCGAATCGCTTGCCGCTCCACTGGTTGAACGAGACCAGCGACATCAGGCCGACCGTGATCCCGGCCGCGAACACGCCGGCGAGGCCGAGGAACGTGGCCACCTGGCCGTGGTGGAGGTCGTCCAGCGCCGCCGTCACCGGCTCGCTGGCCTTGCTGACCACGTCCCACAGCAGGAAGACGAGGATGCCCGTCGCGATCGCGTTCAGGAACCCCGTGGTCGTCCGGGACAGCTTGCGCAGGCGCGCGACCGGCAGACCGATGAAGATGGTGAACCCCGCGATCGCGCCGAGCAGGATGGTCGTTGGCTGGTTCAAGTTCCCTCGTCCCTCCGAGGAGTGAGTCTACCAGCGGCGAATTAGCGTCGGCTAATGGGGATGTTAGCTGTCGCTAATCAATTCGTCAGCGATGCAGCACACCCAGGGCGCCGCTCCGGTGGCCGCGGTGGCCCGCGATCGCGCTCCGGTACAGCGACGCGTACTGCGCGGCCGAGCGGGCCCAGGAGACGTCCTCGCGCATGGCCCGGCGCACCAGCCGCGTCCACGTCCCGGCGTGGCGGTACGTCTCGACCGCGCGCACCACGGTGCCGAACAGCTGCCACGGGTCGTACGGGGCGAACGCGAAGCCGAACCCGCGGTCGGTCGTGGCGTCGAAGTCCTGGATCGTGTCCGCCAGGCCGCCCGTCGCGCGCACGATCGGGATCGTGCCATAGCGCAGGCTGATCAGCTGGGCCAGGCCGCACGGCTCGAACCGGGACGGCATCAGCAGCATGTCGGCGCCCGCGTACAGGCGCTGCGCCAGCGCCGCGTCGAAGCCGATGTACGCGGCGATGCGGCCCGGGTTCTGCGCCGCGGCGAACCGGAACATGTCCTCGTAGCGGCGGTCGCCCGCTCCCAGCACCGCCAGCTGGAGGTCGAGCTGGATCAGCGCCGGCAGCGCCTGCTGGATCAGCTCCAGGCCCTTCTGCTCGTAGAACCGCGAGATGAACGCGATCAGGGGCCGGGTGCCGTCGCTCAGGCCCAGCTCGGTGCGCAGGGCGGCCTTGTCCAGCGCCTTGGCGCCCGGCTCGTCGGCCGAGTAGTGGTGCGGGACGGCCGGGTCGGCGGCCGGGTCGAAGATCTCCGTGTCGATGCCGTTGACGATCCCGTAGAGCTTGTGGGCGTACGTCCGCAGCAGCTCGTCGAGACCCTCGCCGAACTCCGGCCGCTGGATCTCCTCCGCGTACCGCTCGCTGACGGTGTTGACGACGTCAGCGAACGCGATGCCCCGGCCCAGGAAGTTCACCACGTCGTCGAGGTGCGGGATGCCGACCTTGATGAGGCCCCAGCCCTCCAGCTCCGCCAGCCGCAGCGTGGCCGGCCCGAACTGGCCCTGGAACGCCAGGTTGTGCAGCGTCAGCACCGTCGCGATCCCGGACAGCTCCGCGTCCGCGGCATACAGGCGGTCCAGCAGGTTCGGGATCAGCGCCACGTGCCAGTCGTGCACGTGGATGACCTCGGGCATGAAGCCGAGCGGCCGCAGCATCTCGATCGCGACCCGGGACAGGTACACGAACCGGGCGTCGTCGTCGCCGAACCCGTACATGCCGTCGCGGTCGTACAGCTGCGGGCAGTCCACGAAGTACACCGGCACGTCGGCCAGGCGGCCCTCCAGGATCGAGCACTCCAGCGTCTGCGTCTGGTCGCCCAGCGGCACCCGCAGGCCGCTCAGCGCGACGTTCAGGCCGTGGCGCTCCGGCACGATCTGCCGGTAGCGCGGCAGCACCAGCCGCACGTCGTGGCCCTGCCGGCGCAGCTCCTTGGCCAGCGCCGCGGTCACGTCGGCGACCCCGCCCGCCTTCGCGAACGGCGCCACCTCGGCCGCCGCGATCAGGATGCGGAGCGGGCGCCCGTCGCCGCTGCCCGGAGGCCCGGCGCTGCGCGGCACCCGGAGGCCCAGCGAGCCGACCGGGGGCACGTGCTCGACGTCGCGCTCCTCCCGCGTCACCACCAGGGCCAGCTGCAGCGGCTCGCCGCCGGCGCAGTCCAGCGCCTGGTACGGGATCGAGAACGCGGTCGGCGACCCGGTCTTCTCCGCGGCGACCGGCAGCGCCCCGGTGCGGCTCTCGTTGAGCCGGGCCACCGTCAGCTCGCGGCCGCTGACGCGGACGACGGCCGCCGGCTCGAAGCCCAGGTCGCTGATCGCGCCCGGCCGCAGCGGCGTCGCGAACGTCTCGCCGATCTCGTCGCCGCCGGCGGTGCACGAGAGGTACAGCCAGAAGCCGACCCCGTCCTCCTCCAGCTGCTCGGGCTGGACCGTGCTGTCCACGCGGACGTGCAGCCGCGACTCGTCCGAGCCGTACAGGAGGCGCTCGACCAGCTCGACCGGCTTGTGGAGCGCGCCCAGCCCGCTCCCCACCTCGAAGCGGCCGGCCACGATCTGCTGCAGCGCGTCCTCCGGGTGCGCGAAGCGGCGGGTGGGCAGCTGGATCTCGGGCAGCGCGTCCCGGGCCGACCCCAGGTCGCAGAGCAGGGGCAGGATCGGGTGGTAGAACGGCGAGAACGTCAGCTCGGCCTGGCCGCGCTCCGCCAGCTTCGCGAAGTCGGGGATGATCCGCCGCACCATGTCGAGCTGGGCGGCGAACAGGGCCTCCTTGTCGGCTTCGGTGAAGTCGCGGTCCTGCGCCTTCAGCCGGGACAGCCTGCTCAGCAACCTGATCGGGTTCGACTACCACCGCATGTCCGCGCGGGACGCCGTGGGCGACTTCATGGGCCGGCTGCGCGGCATCCGCCACCAGCAGGGCGAGGACCGCGACTTCCTGGTCGTCGTCGCCCTGGACGGCGAGAACGCGTGGGACTTCTACCCGCGCGAGGGCCACGACTTCCTGAACGGCCTCTACGAGGAGCTGGACCGCGCCGAGGACGTCGTCTGCACGACCGTCGCCGACTTCCTGGACCACCACGAGTTCCGCCACACGCTGAACCGGCTGCACACCGGCAGCTGGATCGGCGCCAACCTGGACACGTGGGTCGGCGACCCCGAGCACACGGTGGCCTGGGACCAGCTCGCCGAGGCGCGCGACTGGCTCGACGACTACGCGACCCACCACCCGGACGACCCCGGCATCGAGGGGGCCTGGCGCGAGATCCGGATCGTGGAGGG
>VBJR01000174.1:16699-25466 GCA_005880175.1 Chloroflexota bacterium | reverse complement strand
CCGTCGTGCCGGACACCTGGGCCACCGAGTCGTTCACCGCGCTGCGGAGCCGGAAGTCGTCGTTCGTCGCGCCCGCGTTCCGGCGGCTGGCCAGCAGCGTCGAGGCGCCGATCGCGACGGCGCCGGCCAGCGCGAACAGGATGACCATGACCACCATCACGCCGACCAGGGCCTGGCCCCGCTGGCTCGTCAGCATCCGCGGGATCCCGATCGGGGCGCCACGTAGTAGACGCTGAACGTCTCGGCGCTGTTGGGGTCGAGGCTGTCCGAGGACAGCCGCAGTTTGTACACGTGGACGTGGCCGGAGACGGTCTGCCCGTCCTGGTCCAGGCAGTCGATCCAGAAGAAGGGCCGGGTATTGGAGCGGAGCATGAACGCCGTCCGGGCGCCGACCTGCCGGGTGATGACCCAGGGACCCGAGCCGGTGACGTGGTACGTGACCATCGCGTCGGCGTTGGCGCGGTCGTCGGGCATGCAGAGGGCCATGTCGGTCGGGAGCGGCGTGCTGACCGGCGTCCCGTCGCAGTGGAGGGGACTCGTACTGGCCGGACACGTTGAAGAACACGCTGCCCAGGCCGACCAGGAGGATCGACGTCACCGCCATCGCCACCAGCAGCTCGACCAGCGTCATCCCGCGCTGCGGATCGCGCCTCATCGCTTCGGGCACCCCTGCCCGACGTCGAGCACCGGGTCGCCGGTCGTCTTGTCGCCGGCCAGCGCCCGGGCCTTCAGCGCCGAGGTCCGGGCCAGGACGATGGTGTGGTTCGACGTGGGGTCGTACGCGGTCACGGTGACCAGCTGCTCGGCGCCGCTCCGCTGGGACGTGACGTCCACGTGGAGGGAGTCGTCCGCGTCGACCCCGAACTGGGCGGGCACGGGGTAGCTGTCCGCGTACTCGGCCGAGAGGATCCCGTCCATCTCGCTGCGGACGATGCAGTTCGCCCACGCGATCCGGACCGCCCTCGCCGCGCTCGTCTCGGCGGTGTCCCACGCGGTCAGGCCGCCGACGACGCCGATGCCCATCAGCGCCGACGCGACCACCGCCTCGACCAGGGAGGAGCCCCGCTGGCTCCGGGCGCGCCTAGTGGATCGCATGGACCAGCGCGTACATGGGCGCGATGACGGACACGGCGATGAAGCCCACCATCACGCCGACGGCGATGACCAGCGCCGGCTCGATCACGGCGATCATCCGCTTGAGCCGGTAGTCCACCTCCTCGGCGTAGTGCTCGGCGGCCTGCTCCAGGTTGGCGTCCAGGCTGCCCGTCTCCTCGCCGACCCGGACCATCTGGATCACGAGGCGGGGGAACAGCCCGGTCCGCTCCAGCGGGCCGGCGAAGCCCTCGCCGCTGAGCATGTCCTCGCGGACGGAGGCCAGGCCGGTCCGGTACTCGGCGTTGCCGACCGCGGTGATCGCGGTGTCCAGCATCTTCGTGATCGGCACACCGGCCTTGGCCAGCGTGCCCAGCGTCCGCATGTACCGCTCGATCACCGTGTACCGGACGATCACGCCCAGCATCGGCAGCCGGAGGACCGCCGCGTCGAAGAAGTCGCGGCCCGAGCGGGTGGTCTGCCGACCGCGAGCAGGATGCGCGTCGGCAGCGGCATCGTGGCCTTGAACTCGCCGAACAGGTTGGCGAAGGCCGGCAGCACGAAGCCGATCAGGATGCTGACCACGACCAGCGCCAGGCCGACCACGATGGCCGGGTAGATCATGGCGCTGCGCACCTTGCGCTTGGCGCCCTCGTCCCGGGCCATGTACATGGCCAGCTGGCGCAGCACGTCGTCCAGGTTGCCGCTCACCTCCGCCGACCGGATCATGTCCACGTAGAGGGCGGGGAAGATGCGCGGGAACCGGGCCATCGCGGCCGACAGGGAGGCGCCGGTGCCGAGGTCCGTGATCATCTCGGTCAGCGCCCGCTTCATCAGGTTGGACGTCGCCTGGTCGCGGAGGACGGCGAGGCCCTCGACGATCGGCATGCCGACCCGGACGAACGTCGCGAGCTGGCGGGTGAACAGGATGACCTCGCTGCGCTTGACCCGCACGAAGCTCGGGAACAGGTCCTCCAGCGCCGGCAGCTGCGTCCGCGTGCGGATGTCGACGATGTGCAGGCCCTGGTCCCAGAGCATGCGCTTGACCTGCTCGTCGGAGGACGCCGCCACCGCCCGGCTGAGCCGGCGTCCGGCGCTGTCGTACGCGACGTAGCGATAGCGGGCCATCAGTTGATCCAGACGCAGCGAATGACCTCGGCCAGCGTCGTCTGGTCGGCGCTCACCTTCTGCACGGCGTCCTTGCGCAGCGTGGTCATGCCCTCGCGGACCGCCTGGTCGCGGATCTCGGTGGCGGACGCGCGGGCGCTGATCAGCCGCTTGAGCGAGTCGCTGATCGGCAGGGCCTCGAACACGCCGACGCGGCCCCGGAAGCCGGTGTACGCGCAGTGCGTGCAGCCGCGGCCGTGATAGAACGTCGTCTTGTCGTACGTGCCGTACTCCAGCCACAGGCGGCGCTCGTCGGCCGCGGGCTCGTACGGCTCGCGGCAGTAGCCGCAGATGCGGCGGACCAGGCGCTGGGCGGCGACGCCGATCAGCGCCGACGACACCAGGAACCCCTCGATGCCCATCTCGATGAACCGCTGGATCACGCCGGCGGCGTCCGTCGAGTGGATCGAGGAGAGGACCAGGTGGCCGGTCAGGGCCGACTGGACGGCGATCTCGGCCGTCTCGGTGTCGCGGATCTCGCCGACCAGGATCACGTCGGGGTCCTGGCGCAGGATGGCGCGCAGCCCGTTCGCGAACGACAGGTTGGCGACGCGCCGGATCTGGATCTGGTTGATGTTCTCGAACGTGTACTCGACCGGGTCCTCGATCGTCGTGATGTTCTGGCTGATCGGGTCGAGCTCCTTGATCGCGGCGTAGAGCGTGGTCGTCTTGCCGCTGCCCGTGGGCCCGCTCACCACCAGCATCCCGAACGGCGAGCGGAGCAGGCGCGACATCGTGCCGTAGCCGTCCGCCTCCAGGCCGAGCTGGTCCAGGCTGAGGACCGTGCGGCCCTGGTCGAGGAGGCGGAGCACTACCTTCTCGCCCCAGATCGTCTCCGCCGTGGAGACGCGGATGTCGACCTGCCGGCCCTCGGTCTCGTGCCGGATCTGGCCGTCCTGCGCCCGGTGCCGGTCCACGATGTCCAGGTTGGCCATGACCTTGATGCGCGAGGCCAGCGACGCGGCCATGGTCCGGGGCAGGCGCAGCGCGTCGGTCAGGATGCCGTCGATCCGGAAACGGACGCGGAGGTGCGTCTGCTGGGGCTCGAGGTGGATGTCCGACGCCCGGTCGCGGAGGCCCTGGGCGATGATGATGTTCACGACGTTGACGATCGGCGACTGCTCGTTGATGCTCTGCAGCGCCGTCCGGTCCTCGACGACCTCGACGCCCGCCCGCTGCGTGAACGCGCGCACGTGCTCGTCCACGTGGGGCAGCACCTTGTAGCGCTGGCGGATCGCCTCGTGGATCTCCGCCCTCGGCGCCGCCATCGCCCGCACGCGGTGCCGGCTGAGGACCTGGACCTCGCTCAGGATGGCGGCGTCGCCGGGGTCCACGCAGGCGATGTACAGCGTGCCGTCGTGGACGTGGAGCGGGATCAGGTCGTTGGCGGTCGCGTACGCCTCCGGCACCAGGGCCAGAGCGTCGCTGTCGCTCGGGCTCGTGCTCAGGTCGACGCTGACCGCCGCGTCCGCGCTGCGCTCGGGCACGGCGGTCTTCACCTCGGTGGGCCTGTCGAAGGGCGCGTTCCGCCCTCCGTAGCCGGTCATGGGCGCATCATCCTCAACCCCCGCCCGCGATGGGAATGGGCCATGCCCGCGAAGCGGGGACATTTGTCCCGGTCGGCGGGGCCAGCGTGGTGCGGTGGGCTCAGGTCGAGGTGAGGCCCATCCGCGCGGCGCACAGCATCGCCTCCGTTCGGCTCCGCAGGTCGAGCTTCCGGTAGATGTTGGCCAGGTGGTTGCGGACGGTCTTCTGGCTGATGCCCCTGGCCAGGGCGATCTGCTCCACCGAGCTGGCGGCCCCGACCATCGCCAGGATGTCGAGCTCCGTCGGGGAGAGCTGGTCGAGCCCGGGACGGGCGGCCGGCGCCTCCGTCCCGTTCAGTCGCGCCACCATGCGGCGCATGATGTTGGCGCCGACCGCCCGGTGGCCGGCCAGCACCGCGCGGACGCCCTCCAGGAACTGCTCGGGATCCGAGTCCTTGGTGAACAGCCCGGCGACGTCGCTGTCGATCTCGGCCACGAGCGCGAGCTCGTCGTCGGCGTCCGCGAGCACGATCACCGGCGGCGGCGACGGCAGGTCGCGGACGGCGGCCAGGAACGGGCGGAGCGGCAGCGGGCCGGCGCGCAGCTCGGTGGCCCGCAGCGGTGGACGCGAGAGGAGGCCGGCGAGCGCCTCGGTGAAGAGCGCCTGCCCGTCGACCACGAGCACGTTCGGACCGATGACGGCGTCGCGGTCTGGAGCGCCCTCGCCCGGACGTCTGGGCACGATGACCACGCCGTGACTCTAGAAGGCGCGGGGGCGGCGGGGTAATGGGATAGTCGTCCCGATCGTGAGGGACAGCGCCCGGCGCGGTCTGGGCGTTGCTGTCTAACAGCTCGTCTAGGGGCCAGGCCCGAATTCGTGTCCAGGCTACCGTCGGTGGCCGACACTGGGGGCGTGGCATCGAGCGAGGCTCGAGGCCGGCGAGCTCCGATCGGGGGTGATGCAGATGACGACGAGACAGCACCTGATCATCGACACCTTCGTCCGACGCCTGCCGGCCCGGATGGCGATCCGCCGGCGGCAGCGCCGGCAGGCGAGAGCGAGGGGCTTGACCGCTTCGGCGGCCCGCCGCCGCTCGGCCCTCTGAGGTAGCTTCCCTCCCCCCCACTAGCGGTGCGCCGCCGCCCGGCGGCGCACCGCGCTCATCCTCCCGCGGAGGCTCCCGCCCGGCGACGCAGCTATGCGGAACCCGCCGGGCGGCCGGCCGGTCCCGTCCCGGGCGCAGAATGGGAAGCGGCGTGCGTACGTTGGCTCCGATCCGTTGTGACCAGCAGCAGGCGCCCGCGCGTTGTCGGAGTCGGAGGTGATGCCGTGACGTTGCTCTGGATCGTGATCGCGCTGGTCTTCGCGATCGTCGAGGTCCTGACCGTGGGCCTGTTCGCGGGCTTCATCTCCCTGGGCGCCATCGGCGCCGCCATCGCCGCGTTCGTGGGCGATGGCATCCTCTCCCAAGCCATCACCTTCGCCGCCGTCGCCATCCTGGGGATCCTCGTGGTGCGCCGGCCGCTCCTCGGCTACCTCCAGCATCGCGCCGGACCGCTCGTGCTGTCCGGGGCGGCCGCCATGATCGGGCAGACCGCGCTGGTGGTGGACACGATCGGCGGTCCCCACGAGCGAGGCCACGTCCGGATCGGCGGCGAGGACTGGCCCGCGCTCACCCGCGACGGCCAGCCCGTGGAGGCCGGGACGTCGGTCCGCGTGGTGGACATCCGGCGCGCGACGCTGGTGGTCGAGCCGCCGCCGGTGGCCTGAGATTCCTGTTGGAGAACTGAAGGATGAACCCGTACCTACCTCCCGTCGTCGCGGCGCTGATCGTGCTCTTCGTCCTGATCGCGATCACGCGGGCCATCCGCGTGATCCAGCAGGGTCTGGTGGGCGTGGTCAAGCGTCTCGGCCAGTTCCACTCGGTCCGGGACCCGGGCGTGACGTTCCTGGTCCCGTTCATCGACAAGATCGAGATGGTCGACATGCGCGAGACGCCCCGCACGGGCGATCGCCAGGATGTGATCACCAAGGACAACGTGTCGGTGGTCGTGAACGCGACGATCTTCAGCCAGGTCGTCGACTCCCGATTGGCGCTGTTCAGCGTCAGCAACTACCTGCTGGCGGTCGACCAGATCTCCCGGACGACACTTCGCGCGATCTTCGGCGAGATGACGCTGGACGAGGCGCTGAGCCAGCGCGAGCAGATCAACACGCGGCTGCAGACCCAGATGGAGACTGTCACGGACAAGTGGGGGGTCCGCATCAACCGGGTCGAGATCCTCGACATCGTGCCGCCGCAGAACGTCCTCAACGCGATGGCGCTGCAGAAGCAGGCCGACCAGGAGAAGCGGGCGGCGATCCTGCAGTCCGAGGGCCAGCAGCTCTCCCAGATCAACGTGGCCGAGGGCCAGAAGCAGGCCCAGATCAAGCAGGCCGAGGGCCAGAAGCAGTCGGCGATCCTCTACGCCGAGGGCCAGAAGCAGGCCCAGATGCTGGAGGCGGAGGGCCGCAGCCAGGCGATCGCGACCGTCTACGGCGCGATCAAGGCGGGCGCGCCGACCCCGGAGCTGCTGGCGGTGCTCCAGCTCGACACGCTGGGCAAGTTCGCGGCCAGCCCCAACGCCAAGATCATGGTGCCGTACGAGTCGGCCGGGCTGATGGGCGCGGCGCAGGCGCTGCGCTCGGTGCTCAACGAGGTGCCGGAGGCGAACGGCGTCCTGAAGCGCTGACGGCCGGGGAGGCGGGCCGCCTCGGTCCGCTTCCCCCGGCGCCGGCCTGCGCGAGCGGCCGCGCTCCGGGCCGGCGGCTCAGTCCTGGTGGCGGAAGTTGAGCAGCGCGACCAGCATCAGCACCAGGCCGAACGCCAGGAGGATGGCCACCTCCAGCGCGACCGGCACCACGTGGCCGCCGAACGTCATCGACAGCTGGTCGAGCACGGGCCCGGGGACCCCCGACGCGCCCAGGACGACACGGCGGATGGGGTCGACGCCGTAGGCCAGCGGGTCCAGCCGCGTCAGCGCCGTCATCCAGGCGGGCAGGCCGCTGAGCGGGAACAGCGCCCCGGACAGGAAGAACGCCGGCTGGACCAGGAAGTTGAGCACGAACTGGAAGCCCATCATCGACCGCATCCGGGCCGCGATCGCGACGCCGACGGCCGAGAGCGAGAACGCCAGGCAGAAGATCAGGCCGATCAGCGCCAGCACCGCCAGCGGGGTCAGCTTCACGCCGACGAACGGCGCCAGCACGAGCAGGATGAGCCCCTGGATGCACGCCTGCGTGGCGCCACCGAGCGTCTTGCCGATGGCCACGGCGGAGCGGTCGATCGGCGCGACCAGCACCTCTTTGAGGAAGCCGAACTCGCGGTCCCAGATGATCGACATGCCGCTGAAGATGGACGAGAACAGGACGGCCATCCCGATGATCCCGGGGTAGATGAACGTCGTGTAGTCGATGCCGCCCCGGAACCCGCCGCCGCCGGCGCCGCGCAGGGCCGACGACAGGCCGGTGCCCAGGATGACCAGGAACAGCAGCGGCTGCACCAGCGCGCCGATCACCCGCGTCCGGTCGCGCCAGAAGCGAACGAGATCGCGCCGCCAGATCATGTAGATGGCGCGCACCGTGGCCCAGCGGATGTCCACGCTCTGCCGCCGACGGGACGAAGCGACGGGGATCGACTCGACACTCATCTGCGCCCTCCCGACCGGCTCCACATGGACATCATGTTCCGCATCTGGTCCATCTCCCCGGCCCCCTCGTCGCGGATCGCCTTGCCGGTCAGCTTGAGGAACACGTCGTCGAGGCTGGGCCGGCTGAGCGTGACGGCCGACACGGGGACGGTCAGCTCGCGCATCAGGCGGGGCACGAACGTCGCGCCCTCGGGCACCTCGATGCGGACGCTGTCGCGGTCCGCGACCGGCTCCAGCTCGAAGATGCGCCGGATCTGGTCGGTCGCGGCGGCCACCTCGCGGGTCGCGACGGTGATCACGTCGCCGCCCACCATCGCCTTCAGCTCGTCCGGGGTGCCCAGCGCGATGATCGAGCCGTGGTCGATGATCGCGATCCGGTCGCAGAACTCGGCCTCGTCCATGTAGTGCGTCGTCATGAACAGCGTGATGCCCTCGCGCTTGCGCAGGTCGTGCAGGTACGCCCAGATGCGGTTCCGGGTCTGCGGGTCGAGACCCAGCGTGGGCTCGTCCAGGAACAGGACCTGGGGGTAGTGCAGGATGCCGCGGGCGATCTCCAGCCGGCGCTTCATGCCGCCGGAGAACGTGCGCACCTGCGAGCCGGCCCGCTCGTGCAGCTCCACCATCTCCAGCACGCCGTCGATCCGGGCCCGCCGGTCCGCCCGGGGCACGTCGTACAGGAACGCGTGGAACTCGAGGTTCTCGCGGGCGGTCAGCTGGTCGTCGAGCGAGGGGTCCTGGAACACGAGGCCGATGCGGCTCCGCACGGAGCCGGGGTCGCGGGTCACGTCGATGCCGGCCACCAGCGCCTGGCCGCCCGTCGGCCGCAGGAGCGTGCACAGGATGCTGATGGTGGTGGACTTGCCGGCCCCGTTGGGGCCGAGGAACCCGAAGACCTCGCCGGGCCGGACGGCCAGGTCGATGCCGCGCACGGCCTCGACCTTGCCGTAGGTCTTGACCAGTCCGCGCGTCTCGACGACCGCCTCGGTCTCGACTGAGTTCTGCGTCATGTCCGTAAGCCTCTCCGGGCAACCCGGGTTCTAAACTGCAGCCAGAAATGGCTGCCGCCATCGTATGCGCGGCCCTGGGCAAACGCTACGCCGACGGGGTGCTCGGGCTCGACGGGTCACGCTGGAGGTACCGAGGGGGGCGGCGATGGCGCTGCTGGGCCAGAACGGGGCCGGCAAGTCCGCGCTGATGAAGCTCGTCATCGGCTTCCCGCGCCCGTCCGGCGGGCGCCTGGAGGTGCTGGGCGAGGAGCGGGTGGAGCGTGCCCACGGGCGCATCGCGGTGCC